>DATKZB010000281.1:0-10730 GCA_035528235.1 Phycisphaerae bacterium | reverse complement strand
TGAAGAAGGCCAAGACGCCCGTCAAGGGCGGCGGCTCGCAGGAACTCGGGTGGCACCAGAAACCGATTCACCTCGCCGCCGCGGCGGCGGAGGCCCTCGGCCACATCGGCACACCCGACGCCGCGAAGGTGCTCGTCGAGGCGTATCCGACCCTGGGCGATTTCTGGTACTACACCTACCGCACGGGCGACCACGACTGGCTGATGGGGTCTCACGCGTCGGTCCTGCACTTCCGCATCGCCGAGGCCTTCGACGCGATGGGCTCGCGCGACCTGGGGGCCATCGTGCCGCACATCCTGCGGTCGGTGCCCATCGACAGCGACCGCGGCATCCTGCTCGAGAACGACGGGTACGAGACGCTGGTGGCCCGCGTCGTCCAGCGGTCGGGCCAGACGGCGGCCGTCATGGAGACGTGCCTGGCGGTCCTGGGCGACCCCCAGGCCAAGGCGGCCGAACCGCTGCGGGCGGCCGTCACGGCGTCGCCGCCGGCCGTATCGACGGGCGTGCTGTGCCCCGAGTCGCGGGCGGCGCACCTGGCCAGCGTCGTCTGCCTCGACGGGCGATGGGCCGCGCGGCTGCGAGCGGCGCTGGAGCGGTACCGCGCAGCGGAACCGTCGCGGAAACGCTCGTGGGTGTGCTTCATGCTGGCCCGGACGCTCGGCAAGATTCGCGACCGCGACTCCGTGGACGTGCTCGCCTCGGCCCTGACCGAGGACCCGACGGAGGCCAGCCTGGGCCTGGAACCGCCGCCGAGCGTCTTTGTGTACAAGGCGATGACGCCGTTCTACCGCGCGGCGGCCGCGTACGCCCTGGGTCGCATCGGCGACGAGCGCGCCGCGGCGTGCCTGGTGGCGGCCGTGTCGGACTTCGACAACGCCGTCGACGTCCGATACTCGGCGGCCCAGGGGCTCGAGTTGCTCGGCCCGGGGCCGCACCTGGCCGAGTTGCGGAAACTAGCGGCCGAGTATCCGGAAGTCGCCACCCGCCGCGTCCTGCTTCGGGCGTGTCGACAGTCGGGCGCAGCGGCCGTGGCGGTCGCTCCCACTCCCCATGCCCCCTGATCCGCGGCGGCCTCGGTACTCGGCGTAGTCAAGGCGCACTGGCGGACAAGCCGCCAGTGGCACCCGGCGCGCCCGACCGAGTAAGCCACCCGGCGCACCCGGCCGAGTTAGCCGCCCGCCTTGGCGGGCGCGCCATCGCGCCGCGCCCCGGGGAAACCGTTTGGCAACCGCCGGTGCGGGCCGATACAATGCGGCACGATGAGGCGGTGTGCGGCGCGGGGCGTCGCGAGGCGGCGCCCGGACCCGGAACGGAGGCACGTCCATGGTCGCAGGATTTCTGTTTGTGCTCCTGGGCGCGATCTGCGGCGGGTCGTTCGGCCTGCCCAGCAAGTTCGTGAAGAAAGACACGCCGTGGGAGACGCTGTGGGGACCGTTCTTCCTGTTCGTCACGGTGCTGATACCCGTGACGCTGGGCCCGGTGATCGCGAAGGACTTTTACGCCATTTACGCTAGAGGGCGGGGCTGGGCATGCTCATCCTGCCGCTGGTCTTCGGGTTCCTGTGGGGCCTGGGGTCGATGACGCTGGGGATGAGTTTCGCGTTCATCGGCCTGTCGCTGGCATACGCGATCAACTACGGCGCCCAGATCATGTTCGGGTCGATGGCGCCCATGCTGCTGCACAACGCCGACGAGGTGCTGACGCCGCACGGTTACGTCATTCTGGCGGGCGTGGCGGTGTGCCTGCTGGGCGTGGTGGTGTCGGGCCGGGCGGGAATCCTGAAGGAACGCAGCCTGAAGAAGGACGAGTCGCAGGACCCGGCGACGGGCGGCGCCAAGAAACCCCGGATGCTCATCGGCCTGACGGTCGGCGTCGTCTCGGGCATCCTGTGCGCGTGCTACGCCGTGGCGGCCAGTTACGCGGGGCCCGTCTTCGACACGGCGAAGAACACTTTCCAGAACCCGGACTGGCGTGCCGCGTTCGCCGTCACGGCCATCATCCTGTGGGGCGGCGCGGTCTCGTCGTGCGGATACTGCGCCATCCGGCTGACGCGGAACAAGACCTGGAGCACCCTCCGGCGACCCGGCGTGGGGCTGGTCCTGGTGCTCGCGCTGGTCATGGCGCTGCTGCACGACGGGGCGATCTTCTTCTTCGGCCTCGGGTACATCAACCTGGGCACGCTGGGCGTGTCGGTGGGGTATGCCGCGTTCATGTCGTTTGCAATCATCGTCGGCAACATCCACGGGTTCCGGACGGGCGAATGGAAAGGCGCCAGCCGGCAGAGCGTCGCCTGGATCGTGACGGGTATCGCCATCCTGATTGTCGGCGTGTGCATCCTGGCCAAGGGCAACCAGATGCGCGAGAGCCGCGCCGCCGAGGCCCCCGCGGCGGCGGCACCGGCCGCCTCGGCAACGGTCGCCGGGAGAATCGCACGCGATGGCTGAGATGACCAGCGCCGAGCGCGTCAGCCGTGTCCTGGCCCGCCAGGAACCCGACCGCGTCCCGCACTTCGAGTGGCTCATCGCCAAGAACGTCCGCGAGGCCCTCTGCCCCGGCTGCACCAGCCACAACGATTTCGCCGTGCGGATGGGCCACGACGCCGTCCTGGTGGACCCCGACTTCCGCAAGGTCCAGGTGGGCCCCACGCGGTGGCGGACCGAGTGGGGGTACGTGGTCGACTACGGCCAGGAGGAACACGGGGTCGAGGTCTCCTCGCCCATCCGGTCGATGGCCGACCTGGAGCGTTACACGCCGCCCGACCCGCGGGCCCCGGGCCGGTACGACTCCGTCGAGAAGGCGGTCCGCGAGTTCAAGGGCCGCCTGGCCGTGGGCGTGCACCTGAACGACGTGTTCTCGATCCCGCGGTACCTCGTGGGCATGGAGAACCTGCTCATGGCCATCGCGGCCGAGCCCGCGCTGGTGACGGCCCTGGTGGACCTGTCGGTCGAGGTCAACCTGGCCATGGCCAAAGAGGTGGCGGCCCGCGGTGCCGACTTCGTCTGGACCGGCGACGATTACGCCGGCAACGCCGGACCGTTCATGTCGCCGAACCACTTCCGCACGCTCTTCTACCCCGGCCTCGCGCGGGTGGCCCAGGGTTTCCGGGCGGCGGGCCTGCCGTTCATCAAGCACTGCGATGGAAACATATGGCCCATCATCGACATGATGGTCGACGCCGGCATCAGTTGCCTCGACCCCATCGACCCCCAGGGGGGCATGGACCTGGCCGAGGTCAAGGCCGCCTGCGGCGACCGCGTAGCCCTGAAGGGCAACGTGGACTGCGCCCAGGTGCTGACGTACGGCACGCCGGACGAGGTCGTGGCCGCGACGCGCCAGGCCCTGCGCCAGGGCGCCCCGGGGGGCGGGTACATCCTGTCGTCGAGCAACTCGATCCACTCGGCCGTCCGGCCCGAGAACTACCTCGCCATGCTCCAGACCCTCCGGCAGGACGGGCGGTATCCGATTGCCTTGTAAGGGTGACCCGATGGATTACCTCGTCGGCATCGACCTGGGTTCGACCAGCCTGAAGGCCGTGGTGTACGACACCCGGGGCAACCTCGTGGCGTCGGCCGGCCGGCCCACCGAACGGTTCAACCCCGACCCCGCGCACCCCGACTGGACGGTGTGGCAACCGGAGCAGATATGGGGCGGCACGGCCGAGGCGCTGCGCGAGGCCGTCGGCCGCCTCGACGACCCGCGGTGCATCCGGGGCGTGGCCGTCACCGGCATGGGCATGGACGGCGTGCCCATCGACGACGCCGGCCGGTGGCTGTACCCGTTCATCAGTTGGCTCGACCCGCGGACCCAGCCGCAACTGGCCTGGTGGACCGAGAACGTGGGCCTGGAGCGGACGTTCGGCATCGGCGGCAACCCGGTATGGGCCATCAACTCGGCCCTGCGGATCCTCTGGATGGCCGAGCACGAGCCGAAGGTCCTCGCGCGGGCCGACAAGTGGCTCCTCATCGAGGACTTCGTCAACTTCATGCTTTCCGGCCGCCGGGCCACCGACTACAGCATGGCCTCGTGCACGATGCTGTTCGACCAGCGGCGGCTCGACTGGTCCCAGGAGTTGCTGGGCGCCGCGGGCATCGACCGCCGCCTCATGCCCGACGCGCACCCCAGCACGACCGTCCTGGGCGAGGTCACGCCCCAGGCGGCCGAGGCCACGGGCCTGCCGGCCGGCACACCGGTCGTCCTGGGCGGTCATGACCACCTGTGCGGCAACCTGCCGGTGGGGGCGTTCCGGCCGGGTGTCGTGCTCGACGTCACCGGCACGTGGGAGATCGTGTCGGCGGCCGTGCCGGAACCGGTCCTCACGCCGCCGGTGCAGAAGACGGGCCTGACGGTACAGGCCCACGTGGCCCGCGGCGTGTGGGCGGCGTGGGCCAGTACGCCGGCGGGCGAGTCGCTCGAGTGGTTCCGCCGCGCCAGTTGGGCGCGGGGGGCCCGCGCGAGGCCCAGGCGGACGGCGGCTCGGGCTGGGACGCCATCATCGCGGCAGCCCGCGGGGCGCCGCCGGGCGCGGGCGGTGTCCTCTACCTGCCACACCTCTCGGGCGCCACGTGCCCGGTGGTAGACCCGCGGTCGCGCGGGGCGTTTGCAGGGCTTCGCAGCGCGACGACCCGCGGTGACATGGTCCGGGCCATCTTCGAGGGGCTCGACTACCAGTTCCTGGAGATTCTGCGGGCGGTCGAGGGCGGGCTGGGCATTACGGCCGAGCGGATCGTGGCCGTGGGCGGGGCCGTCCGCAACACCTTCTGGATGCAGAACAAGGCCGACGTGGTGGGTCTGCCCATCGAGGCGCCCGAGGTCGAGGAGGCCACGCCCCTGGGGGCCGCCATCCTGGCAGGCATCGGCGTGGGCCTGTACGCCGACGAACAGGACGCCTACGAGCACGTCCGCCGCCCGGGACCGGTGTACGAGCCCGACGCCGCCCTGGCCGCGACCTACGCCAAGGGGTTCCAGGCCTATCAGCGTCTGTACCCCGCGCTGCGCGAGATGCACGGCCAGATGGCCGACTGACCGGCCCGACAGGCGTCCCGCGCGGCGGGCGGACATCAGTCGTGCGCGGTGGGCTAACAGGAGTTGTGCGCGGTGGGTCCCCGCACCCACCGCGCAGCAGAGGGGGCGCTGGAGGCGCGCGGCGGGTACGGGGACCCGCCGCGCAAAGTCGCACAGACCGCCGCGCGACAGCGCAAACTTGCCGCGCGGCCGCACGAACCAACGCGAGCAACCATGAACCGACGAGACGAAACGCTCCGCCGCATCCGCGCCAGATCTGAGGTGCCCGTCCTGATTCTGGGCGGCGGCGTGAACGGCGTCGGGCTGCTGCGGGAACTGGCGCTTCAGGGCGTGGACGGCCTGTTGGTCGATAAGTCGGACTTCGTGGCGGGGGCCAGTTCGAAATCGTCGCGGATGATCCACGGGGGCCTTCGGTACCTGGAGAACCGCGAGTTCGGCCTGGTCCGGGAATCGCTCGTCGAGCGGAACCACCTTCTGGAGAACGCGCCGCACTGCGTGGCGCCGCTGAAGACGACGATCCCCCTGTTCTCGTGGTTCGGAGGGCTGGTGCGGTCGGGGCTGATTTTCTGCGGGTCCTCGGTGCGGCCGGGCAGCCGCGGCGGCGTGGGCGTCAAGGCCGGCCTCTGGTTCTACGACTTCGTCACCCGCAAGAATCGCCGCACGCCCACCCACTTTCTGACGCGCCGGCACCAGGCCCTGCGCGACGTGCCGGGTCTCGCCCCGACCATCGTGGCCACCGCCACCTACTGGGACGCCTGGATCACCCAGGCCGAGCGGCTGTGCATCGAACTGATTGACGACGCCTGCCGCGCGAGGCCCGGGTGCCTGGCCCTCAACTACGTCCGCCCCACGGGCATCGACTCCGGCGCGGTCGTCCTGTGCGACGAGCCCAGTGGCGCGACCTTCGCCGTCCGGCCGCGCGCCGTCGTCAACGCCACCGGCGCCTGGGTCGACATCACCAACGCGGGCCTGGGCCTGACGACCCGGTACATGGGCGGCACGAAGGGCTCGCACCTGGTGGTCGATTGCCCGGCGCTGCACCGGGCCCTGGGCGACCGCATGGTCTATTACCAGCACGACGACGGCCGGGTGTGCATCGCCTTTCCGTTCATGGACAAGGTCATCATGGGCTCGACCGACATCCGCGTCGACGACCCCGGCGCGGCCCGCTGCGACGCCCAGGAGGTCGAGTACATGCTGACGACGCTACGGGGCGTGTTTCCGGGCATCGAGGTGTCGCGCCGCCAGGTGGTGTTCGCGTTCTGCGGCGTGCGACCGCTGCCGGCCAGCGAGGGCCAGGTGCTGGCGAACGTCAGTCGCGGCCACAGCATCCGCGTCGACGGGCCGGACGGCGGGCGGCCGTTCCCCATCTACTCGCTCATCGGCGGCAAGTGGACGACGTTCCGGGCCTTCGCCGAGCAGGCGGCCGACCGGGTGCTGGCCGACCTCAATCTAGAGCGGCGGTGCTCGACCGAGCACGTGCCCATCGGCGGCGGGAAAGATTTCCCGGCGGACGAGGAGCAGCGCGCGGCCTGGATCGCCCGACTCGCGCGGGAGTCGGGCCTGGCCGAGTCGCGCGCGGCCGACCTCGTGGCCCGTTACGGCACGGCCGCCGAGACCTGCGCCCGCGAGACCGACGCTGAGGCCCGCCGGCCGCTGGCATCGCTGCCCGACTACACGGTGGGAGAAATCCGGCGGATCGCCGAGAACGAATACGTCGAGCACCTGGCGGACCTCGTCTGCCGCCGCAGCACCATCGCCCTGCTCGGCCGGGCGACCGAGACGACGCTCGGGGAACTTGCCGAGGTCGTCGGCCCGGCGCTCGGGTGGGACGCCCAGCGCCGCCGCCGGGAAGTCGAGCAGTGCCTCGCCGAGACGCGCGTGCCGTAGGCGCCGCCGGCGGGCCGGGGGCGGCGGGCTCGGGACGGCGTCAGGCCGGGCGGTCTGCGAGGCTCTTGCGCCAGCGGCCGAGGGCGTCGGCGGCCACCATCGCGTCGACCACGCTCGCGCTGGTCACCTCGAACGGGTGGACCTTGCAGAGCGACCCCTCGCCGGCGCAGATGTCGCCGATGGTCCTCAGGCGGTCGCGCGTGATGCCCTCCAGCCCCAGGTCGGCGAACGTGACGGGCAGGCCGACGGCTACCTCGAAGTCGACGATGGCGTACATTTCGTCCGTGTCGACGTCCTCGTCGAGGCACAGTTGGCTGATGACGCCGAAGCCCACCTCCTCGCCGTGCATCAGGCCGTGGCACTCCGGGAACGACGGCAGACAGTTGGCGATCATGTGGGCGGTGGCCACGCCGCCGCTTTCAAAACCCAGGCCCGACAGGAGGACGTTGGCCTCGACGACCTTCTCGACGGCCGGCGTGACGACGTGCCGCTCGACGGCCCGCCTGGCCTCGACGCCGTGTTCCATGAGGATGTCGTACCCCAGGCGCGCGAGGGCCATGGCGGCGGCGGTCGAGATACCGCCGGCCAGGTTCCCGGAACGGGTCTTGAAGCACGCCTCGGCCTCGACCCAGGTGGCCAGGGCGTCGCCCATGCCGGCCACGAAGGCCCGGGCCGGCGCCTCGGCGATGACCTGCGTGTCGACGAGCACCAGGTCGGGGTTCACGCCCCACGACTCGAAGCCCAGGCAGTTGCCCTTCTCGTCGTACCAGACGGTATAGGAACTGGTGGGCGAATCGTTGGAAGCGATGGTCGGCACGGTGACCGTCTTGAGGCGGGCCTGTGCGGCGGCGGCCTTGGCGGTGTCGAGGGTCTTACCGCCGCCGATGCCCACGGCCACGTCGGCCCGGTTCTCGCGGGCGATCTGGGCCACGCGCGCCGCCTCGGCCTTGGTCGAGTCGCCCCCAAAGGCCACGTCGACCGCCTCCAGGCCGGCCTCCTTGAGGCTCGCGAGGACCGTTTTGCCGACGATGCCTTTGACCTTGGCGTCCCAGAGGATGAGCGGCTTCTTGCCCAAGGCGGCCAGGTAGGTGCCGATCTGTCCGAGGACGCGTCGGCCCTGGACGTACTTTCGCGGCGCGATGAGGACGGCGTTCATGGCAGGCGGTCTCCTGTGGTTCTTTGACGGTGCGACACCCGTGGCCAAGCCCTGCCCGGCGCGGGCGGTCACCGGCTACAGCGTCTCAAGATTGCGTATTCACACCACCACTTGGGCGCGGTGGGTCCCCGTACCCACCGCGCCGACCCGCAGCCGGACCTCGAGCGCGGCGGGTGCGGGGACCCGCCGCGCAAACTCGTATCCGCGCCCGGCCCGGGCGGTCACCGGGTATTCTCGCCGGGGCGACGGCGCGCCGCAAGGGCCGATTTCGCACGGCTGCCGGGGCGGCGTCAGCCGCCCTTGCCTGACCGGCCGGAGGCGGCGGCCACAACGTTCTGGAGCAGGATGAACACCAGAACCAGCAGGCCGACGACGATCTTGGTCCACCAGGTATTCAGGTTGCCCTGGAAGTTGATGATGGTCTGGATGAGGCCGAGGATGAGGACGCCCATGCCGGTGCCGGCCACGAACCCCACGCGGCCGCTCAGCAACGTCCCGCCGATGACCACCGCGGCGATGGCGTCGAGTTCCAGGCCCACGCACGAGGCCGGGTCGCCCGACTGCATGTAGAACGTGCGTACCACGCCGGCGAGCGCCGAGAAGAGCCCCGCGCACGTGTAGATGAGGATCTTCGTGCGTCCGATGGGCAGGCCCATGAGCCTGGCCGACTGCTCGTCGCCCCCGATGGCGTAAACCGTGCGCCCAAAACGCGTGTAGTGCGCCACGTACAGCCCCGCCACAAACACGACCACGAAGCAGACCGCCGTGAACGGGATACTGACCTGCCGGCTCACCGGGATGGCCAGGTTCTGGATGATGTCCTCCACGTAGAACGCGTGCTTGATACCGAGCGACTGCTCGCGGACCACGAACCCCATGCCGCGCGCAAAGAACATCCCCGCCAGCGTCACCAGGAACGGCGGCAGGCGGTAGAAGTGGATGAGGCACCCCATGGCGCTGCCGAGCGCCGCCCCGACGGCCAGGGCGATGGCGATGGCCGGGAGCGGGTGCACGCCGTGCTCGCCCACGAGCGAGGCGATCAGGATGCTCGTGAAGGCGACGACCGACCCTACCGACAGGTCGATACCGCCCGACAGGATGACGAACGTGGCCCCGATGGCGGCCACGCCCAGGAACGCGTTGTCGCCCAGCAAATCGACCGCCACGCGCGGCGAGGCGAAGTTCGGATACGACAGGCACCCGGCCGTGTAGAGCGCCACGAGGACCAGCGCCGTGGCGGCCAGGGGAATGTACTTGGCGGGGATGCGGCGTCTCATGCGGGGCGCCTCCCGACCAGGGCGGCGGCCTTCTTCCGGAACGTCTCGGACTGGAGCAGGCAGACCGCGACGATGACCAGGGCCTTGGGCACGGGGGCGATGTCGGGGCTGACGTCGCGCATGTACATCGTCGTGGTCAGGGCCTGGATGAGCAGGGCCCCCGCGACCGAGCCCAGCAGGTAGAACCGGCCGCCCGTCAGCGCCGTGCCGCCGACCACCACCGCCAGGATCGCGTCGAGTTCCAGGAACAGGCCGGCGTGGTTCGAGTCGGCACACTTGATGTTCGAGGCCGCCACCAGCCCCGCGAACCCGGCGCACAGCCCCGAGAAGACGTACGCCATGAACTTGACCACGCGGGCGTTGACGCCCGAGTACCGGGTGGCCGTCTCGTTGTCGCCCACCGATTCGATGAACAGGCCCACGGCCGTCTTCCGGGTCAGCACGACCGTGGCGGCGAGCGCCACGGCCACGATCGCCACGGGGAACGGCAGCCCCAGGAGGTGCCCGTTGCCCACGTAGACGAGCCGCTCGTCAGTGAAGGTGATGATCTGGCCGTCGGCAATCAGTTGGGCGACGCCGCGCCCGGCGACCATCAGGATGAGGGTGGCCACGATGGGCTGGATGCGGAGCAGGCCCACGAGCATGCCGTTCCACGCGCCGGCCGCCAGCGAGATGCCCAGCGCGGCCGCGATGACGACCGGGAACGGCACCCCGGCCGCGTGAATCAACTGGGCCGCCACGGCCCCGGCGATGGCCATGACGGCGCCCACCGACAGGTCCACCCCGCCCGTGGCGATGACCAGCGTCATGCCCAAGGCCAGCAGCATGACCTTGGCGCCGTGGTTCAGGATGTCGATGAGCGTGCCGTACAGGTGCACGTCGGTGAGAATCTCGCCGGGATGCTCGGCCAGGTGCGAGACGACCGTGCGGGTCGTCAGGGCCTCGGCCAGGGGCACCCGCAGGTGGGCGCAGCGGACCTCGACCTGGAAGAAGCCGGGCGTGAACAACCAGTTGAAGAGCAGCAGCAGGACGAGAGCGGCGACCGGCCAGACGAGTTTGGAGAGCCAGTCGGATTCGAGGTGCCAGGAGCGGTCACGCGGCATGGTCGTGTCCCGCGATGGTGTGCATGATGGCCTGCTCGTCGATCCGGGGGCCGACGAGTTCGTCGACCTTGGCCCGGTCGCGCAGAACGACGACGCGCTGGCAGGTGCGGACGACCTCCTCGAGTTCGCTGCTGATGAAGAGGATGGCCATGCCCTCGGCGCAGAGGCGGCCGACGAGGTTCTCGATTTCGGCCTTGGCCCCCACGTCGATGCCGCGCGTCGGCTCATCCAGGATGAGCAGTTTCGGCTGGGTGGCCAGCCACCGGGCCAGGAGGACCTTAT
>DATKZB010000280.1:0-7513 GCA_035528235.1 Phycisphaerae bacterium | reverse complement strand
CGGGCGCTGGGCTTCAGGGTCGGAATGACCTCGAAGACGTCGGCCGGGTACAGGTACACGCCGATGACGGCCAGGTTCGACTTGGGCCGCTTGGGTTTCTCGGTGATGCGCGTGATGCGGCCGCCCTCGACCTCGGCGATGCCGTACGCCTGGGGGTTCGGCACTTCCTTGAGGAAGACCTTGGCGCCCGCCTCTTGCCGCGCGAACGCCTCCACGGGGCCGCGGATGGACCGCTCCAGGATGTTGTCGCCCAGGATAACGCAGACCTTGTCGCGGCCGGCGAACTCGCGGGTCAGGCCCAGGGCCTCGGCGATGCCGCCCTCGCCTTTCTGGTAGGCGTAGTGGAGGCGCGAGAGACCGAACTCCTCGCCATTCTCCAGCAGCCGGATGAAGTCGCCGGCCGAGGTGCCGCCCGTCACGATCATGATGTCGGTCACGCCCGCCGCCACGAGGCACTCGATGGGGTAAAAGATCATCGGCTTCGAGTAGACCGGCAGCAGGTGCTTGTTGGTGATCTTCGTAAGCGGCCACAGCCGCGTGCCCAGACCGCCCGCCAGGATGATGCCTTTCATTCGTCGGCCTCCGTGGTAGACTGATGACACTCTATACTATCGACGCTCTCGTGGGAGGTCAACGGCATGGGCGACGTTACTTCGAGGGTCTCGCGGCGTCGCGGCGGCCTGCCGGGGCGGGTCTGGGTGCTGGCGGCCGCGACGGCCCTGGCCGGATGCGGGGGCGACGGCGGCGAGGCGTCGTACGACGATGCCGACTGCGTCTTCGACAGCACCGTTATGTCCCTGCCGGCCCTCGGTGTCACGACCGACGCCTCCGGCAAGAAGACGTATCGCGCGCCGGGCACGACGATGTGGATTACGCGCGAGCCGGACATCGTGGTGAAGGTCCGGTTCGACGGCGCGTACGCGGGCACGAAGGCCCTTCGCCGTAAGGGGATGGCCTTCAAGCAGCGATGCGGCCGCGACGTGAACTTCGCCGTCCGCCGCAGCGACCTGCCCGGGCCGCCCGAGTCGATGGTCGGCCGGCCGTTCCGCATCGTCCTGTGGGGCGAGGAGGTGGACACCTTCGGGGCGGTCGCGGGGTTCAACGCCATCCGGTTCGAGCCGCTCGACGAGAAGCCGTGATCCGATTCCGCGGCCCGTCAGTCGTCGGGGTCGTCGTCGGCGTCGTCAAGGAGGGCGAGCCTCTCCTCGTCGGGCCAGCCGTGCGTCCGCTCGTGGTGCTCGACGTCCTTGCCTTTCATGGCGATGCGGATGCACACGCCCAGGCCGCCCAGGAGAACGACGAGCATCATCGAGCCCAGGATCGAGGCGCTCAGCCCCAGCCCGAAGCCGTAGTAGAACGCCAGGCCCACCACGACGCCGCTGATGAGCGTCGCCAGGAGGTACCACTGCCGGGCCAGCAGAAACGCCGCCACGAAGAAGGCCAGGAGCAGCCCTGGCCCGACCAGGACCATCCAGCGGGGCCAGTCGGCCGAGCCGTAGAGGCGGTCGGTAATCTCCCAGAGCAGGCCGGCCCCCAGGAAGATGATGAGCGACAGCGGTGTAATCAGTCGGATGCACAGGTCCCACCAGCCGCCCAGGTGGATCTCCGACATGGTGTTGATGTAATGTGTGAGGCGCTCGGTCCGGAAGAAGTACCCCACGATGAGGCACTGCATCAGGCCGACGAACACGAAGCCGTAACTGGCCCAGTGGTCGGCGATGTCGAGCCAGCCCAGCCCCGCCCGGGTGGCAAAGAAGAACACGCCCACGACGAACCCCAGGATGCACAGGATGGCCGACGCCCGCCGGTGCGTGATGAAGGCGTACCGGTCCTCGAGCCCCGCGCAGACGGCCTCGACCATTGAGAACAGCGAGTCGATGCCCAGCGACAGTAGCATCAGGAAGAACAGGACCGCCACCACCGGCGGCCAGAAGGCCCCCAGGTCGCCCAGTTTTACGATGGCCGTCGGGTACGTCACGAACGCCAGGCTCAGGCCGCCGCTGACGACCTTGTCGACGCTCGTGTGCGTCTTGACGGCCAGGAACCCCAGCACGCTGAACACGACGAACCCCGCCAGAAAACTCGTCGCGCAGTTGGCGAAACTCGTGATGAAGGCGTTGTTGGTGATGTCGCTACGCCGGCGATTGTAACTGGCGTACGCGATCATGACGCCGAAGCCCACGCTCAGGCTGAAGAAAATCTGGCCGTACGCCTCGAGCCAGACGCGCGGGTCCTTCAGTTTCGCAAAGTCCGGGGTCAGGTAGTACTCGATGCCCTGGAAGGCCCCCTCGAGCGTCAGGCCGCGCACCGCCAGGACCACCAGCAACAGGATCGGCAGTGGCACGGTGATGAGGACGACCCGCCCCACCCGATGCACGCCGCGGTGGATAATCAGAAACACCAGGGCCCACGTCAGGGCCAGACCCACCACGAGCGGCCAGCGAATGACGAACAGGTCCTCCGGCTTCGTCGACTTCTCCAGGACGGCGCCGTAGAAGTAGTCCTCCGCATTGCCGGCCCAGGGCAGCGTGCCCAGGGCGTGCCGCACCGACTCGTACAGGTAGTGCCAGGAGTACGCCATGACGACGGCGTAGTAGAAGGCGATGACCGTACCGACGGCCAGGGCGAACCAGCCGACCCACTCGAAGTTCCGGTTCATTCGCCGCAGCGCCTTCGGGGCGCCGCCCTGGAACATCTGGCCGATGCCCATCTCCAGGATCATCAGGGGGATGCCGGCCGTAATCAGCGCCACGATGTACGGGATGAAGAACGCCCCGCCGCCGCCCTCGTACACCTTGGCGGGGAACCGCCACACGTTGCCCAAGCCCACGGCGCTGCCGACGGCCGCCATGATGAAGGCGAACCGGCTGTCCCAGCGGTCGCGTTTCTGAGGCTCCAGGGGCGTCCGGCTCATGTCGCTCTCCCGGTCGCGGACCGAGGCGCGTGTCGAAGGGCACCTGCCGGCGGCGATTCTAGGGCGACGGTGCTTCGACCGTCAAGCAAAAGCCCCCTCTCGCCGGCCCCGCCAACCCACGCTTGCCGCCGACCGCCGAACCTGCTACCCTGTCGCGTCGTTTGTCGCAAGAAGGGAAGACCCCATGGACGCATCCCGGCATCGGTCCGACACGCGGGCAGCCATCTTCGACGTCGACGGTGTGTTGGTCGACTCGTACCGCGCCCATTTCGAGGCGTGGCAGCGCCTGGGTCGCGAGTTCGGCCGCGACCTCGCGGAAGAACGCTTTGCCGCCTCCTTCGGCCGGCGCAACGCCGAACTCATGGACGAGTTGTGGGAAGGCGCCGTTCCATCCGACCAAGTCGATACCTGGGGCGACTGGAAGGAGGCCCGGTACCGCGAGATCCTGCTGGCCGACTTCCCCGCGATGGCCGGCGCGGCCGAACTGATCGACGCCCTGAAGGCGGCCGGGTTCCGCCTGGCCGTCGGGTCGAGCGGGCCGCCCGAGAACGTCGCGTGCGCCCTGGAGGGCCTGGGCCGGGCCGGCGCGTTCGACGCCACCGTCGACGGGTCGGAGGTGGTGCGCGGCAAACCCGACCCGGAGGTGTTCCTGACGGCGGCGGCGAAACTGGGCGTCGAGCCGGCGCGGTGCGCCGTCTTCGAGGACGCCCTGGCCGGCGTCGAGGCCGCCCGGCGGGCCGGCATGACGCCCATCGCCCTGGTGGGCACGGCCCCGCGCGAGCGCCTGGCCGAGCACGCCGCCCTGGTGGTCGATTCGCTCAGGGAAGTGACGCCCCAACGCGTCGCCGAACTCATCGACGCCGCCAACGCGTAGGCCGGCCTGGCCAACGCTTCGCCTACTTGCGCGGCGGCCTTCCCAGGCCGCCGCGTAGTCCCTGCAAGATGGTGTGCTGGTGGCCTGGGAAGGCCACCAGCCGGGAGTTCTGGGATAGTTTCTCGGCTGTTACCGGCACGGCGCCGGGGCGCCGGCGCGCCTACATCACGCGCACGTTCACCGGTTTGCCCTGGCGGGAACTGGCCATGGCCGCAAAGACCATCGCCAGGCTCTTGATGTTGTCGTGGCACTCGCACTGGGGCCGGCGGCCGGTCGCCAGGAACGCCAGCATCTCGGCCAGCGACCCGTGCATGCCCGTCTTGCGGACCGCGACCTTGGAGATCGTGAGCGGTTTCAAGGGCCGGCTGAACCCCGTGCGGCCCGCCACCACCTGGCCGTACGGCTCGTTGTCGTGGTCGTAGAGGAGGGTGCCCTTGGAGCCGACGATCCGCCAGTCGCCGTTCCACGACGTGTGGCAGCCCTCGGCGCACCACGAGCCGCGGTAGGCGAACCGCACGCCGCCGGTCATCTCGAAGACGGCGTTGGCCGCCACGTCGCCCTTGTACCACGAGCCGCGCGGGTTGAATTCCTCGCACCAGACGCGCACCGGATCGACGCCGCCGATCATCCGGGCCATGTCGAAGTGATGGATGGACATGTCGAGAATGAGCGGGCTGACCATTTCGTCGCGGAACCCGCCGAAGTGGGCGCCCAGGAAGAAATCGCAGTTCATCGTGGTCAGCGCGCCCAGCCGCCCCGAGGCCACCGTCCGCGCGACCGCCGCGTGCTTGGCCTCCCACCGCCGCGACTGGCTCACCATGTACAGCCGGCCCGTGGCCTCGCTGGTCCGGACCATGCGGCGGGCCTCGGCCATGCTCGAGGCCATGGGCTTCTCGCCCACAACGTGCAGGCCGGCCTTGAGGGCCGCGCACGTGACCCGGCAGTGGGCCTCCGGCACCGTCAGGTCCACGAGGAAGTCGGCCCGAACCTCGCGCAGGGTCCTGGCGAGGTCGTCGGAGGCCCGCGCGGCGGCGAGTTGGTACTTGGCGATGCGGGCCTCGGCCCGGTCCTTGGCAAGGTCGACGACGGCCGCCACCTCGACCTTTTCCTTGGCCAGCGGCGGGAACCAGGCGTCGGCGATGCCCCCCGCCCCCACGACGATGGCACGAAACTTGGCCACGGCTGGTGCTCCTTTCACGCGAAACGCGCTGACCCAAACGCGCGGGGCAAGCCCCGCGGCTAACGGGTACGACGGCACGCGGGGCAAGCCCCGCGGCTAACGGGTGTACAAGGTTTCACGGCGCAAGCGCCGCGGCTAACGCGAAACGCAGCGCGCCACGCCGCCGCGTCACTTGCCCATCTTTCGAAGCGACCCGAGGCACTTCTCGACGGCCTCCAGGGCCGGCACGCCTTCGATCTCGTACTCGACGATGTACCACGTCGTGCCGCCCACCGTCTCGCACAACTCGAAGATTTCGCCCCACGGCAGGTCGTCCTCGCCGATGAGGGCCTTGGGCTTGGTCTCCGAGTACGGCTTGACGTGGACGGTCGTGGCGCGGCCGGGGTACTTGCGCAGGTACGGCGGGGTCTCGCCGCCGCCCTGCATGGCGTTGCCGGTGTCGAACTGCATGATGACCTCCTTCTTCGTGTGGCCGAAGAAGGTGTCCCACTGGACCTCGCCGTCCATTTCGGTGAACTCGACGTGATGGTTGTGGTAGCCCACCTGCATGCCGTCGGGCCGGACCTGGTCGGCGAGTTCGTTGAAGACCTTGGCCATCTCGAGCCAGCCGGCGCGGGAGCTGCGGCGCTTCTCGTCGATCCACGGCACGATGAGGTATCGGTTGTCGAGGATCTTGTTGAAGGCGACCGTCTTGGCGAGTTCGTCGCCCTGAAGGGTGTCGAGGCCGACGTGCGTGCCACAGCACACCAGGTTGCGCGCGTCGAGCAGCGCCTTCAGTTCCTCGGCGGTTCGACCGTAGTAGCCGGCGAACTCGACGCCGTCGTAGCCCATCGCCTTGACGGCGTCGAGCACGCCCTCGAGGTCCTTCTCGCAATCGTGGCGGACCGAGTACAGTTGCAGCCCGATCGGAATGGCCATGTGCGTTTTCCTTTCACAGGTTCACGGGGCGTGCCAGTACGCCACAGCGGCCGGGCAAATGCAAGCGATTTTCGCGCCGCCGGCCCGGCCGGCGACGCCCTTTTCGGTGGCAAGGCCCGCCTGCGGCGCGTATCATGACACCCGCCGCAGGAAGGGAGGAAGAGCATGGCCATTCCCGGTTACGTCGAGTACCAGCGCCGCGAGTTCTGCAAGGACATCCGCTGCCCCGTCCAGCGGCAACTCGACAAGTGCGAGGTGGGGTCCGACGCCTGCGAAGAGGTCCGGACCGTCTGCAGAACGAAGTGCATCCACTCGACGTACGAGTTCCACCACTGGCTTATCGAGCACGGCTACGAGATCGTCAGGCCGGAGTAGAGTTCAAAGTTCAAAGGCGGGCTTCCACGCGCCGCTTACTTACGTGCGCGGCTAGTCAGTTGCCTCTATTCTCGTTGACCCGGCCCTGGCCGTGGGTATCATCGTGAGGCCATGACCGATATCCCGAAAACGCAACGCGCGGCCGTCTACTACCGCAACCTCGACGTCCGCATCGAGGAGCGGCCGGTGCCCACCATCGGGCCGGGCGAACTGCTCGTCCGCATCCTGGCCAGCGGCATCTGCGGCTCGGACGTCCTGGAATGGTACCGCATGAAGAAGGCCCCCCTCGTCCTCGGGCACGAGGTGGCCGGAGAGATCGTGAAGGTCGGCGACGGCGTCACCCGGTACCAGGTGGGCCAGCGGATCGCCTTCAACCATCACGTGCCGTGCAACACGTGTCACTGGTGCCTGGCGGGCAAACACACGGCGTGCGAGACGCTGCACACGACGGCCTTCGATCCGGGCGGGTTCTGCGAGTACGTCCGGGTGCCCGCCCTCCAGGTGGATCGCGGCATCTATCCGCTGGCCGACCACGTGACGTTCGAGGAGGGCTCGTTCGTCGAGCCGCTGGCGTGCGTGGTCCGCGGGCAGCGAAGCGCGGGGCTTCGCCCGGGCCAGTCGGTGGCGGTGCTGGGGGCGGGCATCTCGGGCGTGCTGCATATCGCGCTGGCCAAGGCGCTGGGCGCCGGGCGGATCGTGGCGACCGACATCGCGCCGCACCGCATGGCGCTGGCCACGCGGTTCGGCGCCGACGCCGTCTGCGACGCCTTGGGCGACGTGCCCGGGTTCGTCCGCGAGGCGCTTGGCCGGCCGGCCGACCTGGTGGTCGTCTGCGCGGGTGCCCTGGCGGCCTTCGAGCAGGCCCTCCGGTGCGTCGACCGCGGCGGGACGGTCCTCGCCTTCGCGACGACCGACCCCGGCGTCAACCTCAGCGTGCCTCTGAACGACTTCTGGCGGAACGACGTGACGCTGAAACCCTCCTACGGCAACTCGCCCTACGACGCCTCGGTGGCCCTGGAACTGATTGCCGCGCGCCGCGTGCCGGTGGCCGAGATGATCACGCACCGGCTGCCGCTCGATGAGACGCCGGAAGGCTTCCGGCTGATGTCCACGCCCGGCGGCGACCACCTGAAGGTCGTCATTTTGCCGCAGGCTTGACTGCTCGCTTGCGCTCCCGGCTGGTTGGCAGCAAATGTAGGCCGCGTCGCGGCCTGTGAAAGGTGTGTGTGCGGCTTCATCTCCGCCCCGCAGG
>DATKZB010000279.1:0-2767 GCA_035528235.1 Phycisphaerae bacterium | reverse complement strand
TGGACCAGACCGTTTACGCCTTCGACTCCACCACGGTGGACCTGTGCCTGACGCTCTTCCCGTGGGCCCAGTTCCGCCGCCGCAAGAGCGCCGTCAAGCTTCACACGCTGATCGACCTGCGCGGCAATATCCCTTGTTTTGTGCATGTTTCCAGCGGCCGGATGGCCGACGTGACGTCGTTGGACCTGCTGCCCATCGAGGCCGGATCGTTCTACGTGATGGATCGAGGCTACACCGACTTCGAGCGACTGTATCGCTTCCCCCAGGACCTGGCCTTCTTCATCATCCGGGCCAAGCGCGACCTCGACTTCGCCCGCCGCGCGTATCGAGAGGTGGACAGGTCCACGGGGCTTCGCAGCGACAGCACCATCCGATTGTGCGGGCCCAAGACGTCGAGACTCTATCCCGACCCGCTTCGACGCATCAGCTACTATGCCGCCGACATCGACAAGCGGTTCGTCTTCCTGACCAACAACTTCGCGCTGCCGGCCCTGACGATCGCGCAGCTCTACAAGTGCCGCTGGCAGGTGGAACTGTTCTTCAAGTGGATCAAGCAGTACCTGCGGATCAAGGCGTTCTACGGCACGTCGGTCAACGCGGTGAAGACGCAGGTGTGGATCGCTGTGTGCGTGTATGTGCTGGTGGCGATCATCAAGAAGGAATTGAAGATCGACCGCAGCATGGGCGAAATCCTGCAAATCCTGAGCATCAACCTGTTCGAGAAAACCCCGGTTTTGCAGGCGTTCTCGCTCGAATGCATCAAAATGGATGAGACCAGTAACCATAACCAACTGTCGTTATTCGACTTTTAACCGGACAGTAGTGATTGCGGATTGGGGATTGGGGATTGCCCGTGGCCCTGAGCGGAGTCGAAGGGCGGATCGCCCGTGGCCGGTCTCGTCGTCGGGCTCGGATGCCCAGGGATCGTCCGTGCCCACAGGCCCTTTTCCCCCGCCCGATTTGCCCCGGGGGGCAGATGAATCTTACGTTTCTCCCGACAGCAGACAACCGTTCGCCCCGGCGCAGCGGCGTGGGGCGAGGCCCTTATGACGCGTGGGCACAGGTTCCCAGGAGGACCGACCATGACAGACCAACTCGCCCCTCTGAACTTCACCTTCCGCCGAAAGGCATCCCCCCGAACCCCTTCCGATCGAGTTTCCCGCCGCGCGGCCGTCGCCGGCGGAGGCGTATCGGCGTTCCACAGCCGGCCGGATTCCGGCGCCCCGGCCCCGTTCCTTGGAGGACGAACCATGAGCCGCTACACCGTTGTCGTTTGCTCGCTGATCGTGCTGTTGTGCGGTGCCTGCCCCGCGGGGGCGGACGTGATCGTCGCGGCCCCCAACGGCGGCGACGCCTGGAGCATCGAGGACGTCATGGCCGCCGACGGGATCCGCGTGGGCAGGCTGGTCTTCTCGGAGTTCCGCGTGGTGGTCAGCGAGAGCACGGGCGGCTCGGCCGCGGGGGCCGAGGACATCATGGTCTCCGGCGTGCTGACGGAGGGCGAGTACGGCCTGTCGTTCAACGGCTCGTGGACGGCCCGCGACGGCGGCCGGGCCGATACCACCATCGGCTTCAAGGTCAGCGCCGACGAGCCGTGGCTGCTCCACGACAACAGCCTGTGGATGGCCGCCTACGGCGCCACCGACGGCGGGCTGGTGCTGGTTACCGAGAACGTCTACGAGGCCGACCCGCGCCTGTATCCCTCGCAGGTCCACTCGCTGGCGGAGAAGCTCGTCTACTACGGCGGCCCGGACGACGAGCGGATCTACGACCACGCCGAGTACGAGCTCGACGGCGGGCCGGTGGCGCTGTCGGAGGTCTGGGTGGTCAAGGACATCCACGTGACCAGCGCGGGGGTCGGCTCGACCGCCGCGGTCAGCGAGGTCTACCAGTCCTTCAGCCACCTGCCCGAGCCGACGACGATCTCGCTGCTGATCCTGGGCGGCATCGGCGCGCTCCTGCGGCGCCGACGGCACGGGGCGTAAGCTGCGTGCATCGATGATTGCACGCAGCTAGAGCAGGAGAGCAGGAGAAAGGAGAGAGTAGAAACGGCGGAGAAGGCCCGGGAATCATCGCGGAACTACTCTCCTGCGGTCTCCTTTCTACTCTCTACTTTCTGGAGCACCGCTCAGGCTTTCTCGTAGCCGGCCTAGGCCCCCCGGGCCGCCCGGCGCATTGCATTCGCCGGGCCAGGCCGCATAATGACTCGGTCTCCTCGAATCGGTGCGTGGCTTCCAGGGAGTCGGCGATGGACAGGCTGATGGTCAGTGTTTCGGGGGTCCGCGGGACGGTCGGGGGCACGCTCACGCCGCGCGTCGCGTGCGACTTCGCCTGCGCGTTCGGCACGATGCTCGGGGCGGGCACGACCGTGACGGTGGCCCGGGACAGCCGGACGTCCGGCCCCATGCTCCGCAACGCCGTCACCGGCGGGCTGCTGGCCACCGGCGTGAACGTGGTGGACCTGCACCTGGCGAGCACGCCGGCGGCGGCCCTGATGACCAGCCGCCTGTCGGCCGACGGCGGCGTGATCATCACGGCCTCGCACAACCCCGCGGAGTACAACGGGATCAAGTTCCTCCGCCCGACGGGTACGGGGCTGGCCGCCGCCGCCGCCCAACGCCTGAAAGAGGTCTGGCAGGCCGGGGAGTACACCTTCGCCGGCTGGGCCGACCAGGGCGCCGAGTCGTCCAACGCCGACGCGGCCGCCACCTACGTTCAGGCCGTCTGCGATACCTGCGACGTCGCCGCCATCTCGGCCCGGGGCTTC
>DATKZB010000278.1:0-2180 GCA_035528235.1 Phycisphaerae bacterium | reverse complement strand
AATTAAGAGCCCCTAACAGAATGACTTCAGCCGGCGGGCCAAGGTGGACGATGTCCGAGGCGGATGGAAGTCTATTGCCTCGGAGCCCGCCATGGCCAAGCCCTTGTTGAGCGACGCCTTATGGTCCATCATCGAGCCGATCTTGCCCCCGCCGAAGCCCCGCCGGTTCCGGTATCCGGGCCGCAGGCCCCTCGACGACCGCCGGTGCCTCACGGGCATCCTGTTCGTCCTCAAGACCGGCATTCCCTGGGAGGACCTGCCCCAGGAGATGGGCTGCGGCAGCGGCATGAGCTGCTGGCGGCGGCTGCGCGACTGGCAGCGGGCCGGCGTGTGGGCGCGGCTGCACGCCACGCTGCTGGCGCATCTGCACGGGGCCGGCCAGATCGACTGGTCGCGGGCCGTGGTCGACTCGGCCTGCGTGCGCGCGGTGGGCGGGGGGAAAAAACGGGTCCCAACCCCACGGATCGCCGCAAACTCGGCAGCAAGCATCATGTGATCACCGACGCCCGGGGCATCCCCCTGGCCACCACGTTGACCGGTGCCAACCGGCACGACGTCACGCAGTTGATGGCGCTGGTGGAGGCCATTCCGGCGGTGCGGGGCAAGCGCGGCCGACCCCGCCGACGTCCGGACCGCGTGCAGGGCGACCGGGCGTACGACTCCCAACCGCATCGCAATTGGCTGCGATCCCTCGGCATCGCGTCCGACCTGGCCAGGCGCGGCATCGAACACGGAAGCGGCCTCGGCGTGCATCGCTGGGTCGTGGAACGCACCTTGTCGTGGCTGCATCAGCCCCGTCGCCTCCGCACCCGCTACGACCGCCGTGACGACATCCACGAATCCTTCATGGCCATCGGAGCGTCTCTCATCTGCTGGCGGTTCCTCATAAACTCTTTGTGTTAGGGGCTCTAAGTCTCGTGTCCCCCGAACCCCCCCGAACCCCGAGGTGACGGTCCTTCGTCCGCCGACCTTCGACCGCCTCCGCGGCCACCTCCGCGAGCGGCCCGACACCTACCACATCCTGCACTTCGACGGCCACGGCGCGTACGGTGTGGCCGTGCCGGGGGGCGATCCGCCGTCGGCGCACCGGATGCAGGCGCCGCCGCAGGGCCACCTCGCCTTCGAGACGGACGACGGGCCTGTCGCCTTCAAATGATGGCAAGTTCAATGATGCTGGCCGTGACCGTGTAGGGCCCCCCCGGCCCGCTTGTGACCGACGGGCCAGTGTAGGAGGCGACGGGCAACGGGTCCAATTCGGTCGCATTCTCGGGGACGTTATGGACGCACCGGTCGAGACATCGCAAGAGGGTGTCCTGGAACACAAAGGCACCGGTTGTGTCGTCGATTCTGAGCACCAGCAGATGCGGCTCGCCACCGGGGGCGTAGTGGACGTCTGCCGGCAGCGCGCCCTCGTGAACGGTGCTGCACCGGATTTGGTAGAGGATCTCCGCAAGGCTGACGCTCTTCCCGCGCCACGGCATCGCAAAATTGACCTCGGTGACGTGGGGACCGAAGAAGAGCCCGGACCTGATTTCGTCCTCAACAAACCTGACGAACGCCTCCCCGTCGCCGGGAACTGTGGACTTAGGATAACGCTTCCGAGAGGTGGCCGCGATGCCGAGAAGAAGTTGGTCCAGGGCGCCCTCTCCGTCGCCGGCTGCCCACATGAGTTCAGCGCGCCTCGCTCGGTCTGCGACGCTCATGGATTCCTCAAGGACGGACGCACCAAGCTACCGTCACAAGCCTGCCCAGTATCTGAAGAATACAGAAGGATCGCCCTAGCCGCAAGCCCAACCGCTAGCCCGATAGGGCAAGGAGGTGCCCACGCGGCCCTTGCTGGAGATGGACTATGAATGCAGCCCACGCCCCCGACCGCTGCTCACACTGCGGCGGGGCGTTTGAACGGACCGAGATCACCCGCGTGGCCTGAGCCGCGCGACCATCTCGCCGTCGTCGGGGGGAAGGAGGACTGATGCCGCCCTGGGCAACAGGGCCGTGCCGACGGAGAGGAATACTGTTGTCAAACCATCAAGCCCCCACTAGCAGGCCGCTAAAAAACTCCGATTTTTGCATTGACGTATTGTAACGGGTGCGCTATGATGCCGGGCGGTCCACGAACAGGAGGATTCGCGATGCGCGGACGCCCGGACGCCCAGCCCTCGATGTTCCTGATGATCAAC
>DATKZB010000277.1:0-2412 GCA_035528235.1 Phycisphaerae bacterium | reverse complement strand
CTCTTTGCGTGGTGGGTCCCCGCACCCACCACGCCGACCGCAGTCTGGCTTCGCGCGTGGCGGGTGCGGGGACCCGCCACGCAAACACGTAGGTGCGGGGACCCGCCACGCAAAGACGTTAGGGAGCGGCGGCGTGGCCGGCCTCCCGCTCCCTCACGGTCGCGGCTCGGTTTCCCCCCCGTGACCGAGGGATTAGGTGACGCTGTAGAATGCGTTTGCTTTTTCCGGATTCCTGTGCTATAGTTGCGGCGGTTGTGGGGCAGGTTGAAACTGCGGGTTGGTTCGCGTGCGCGCGGACGCAACCCTTTTTGTTGCCCCGCCGCAGCCGGCTGCGGGACCTACACGGGCGCGGCACCGGGGGCGTCGCTGTACGGCTACTCGGTGGTCGACTGGGTGGATACGTTCATCGGCGCCAATTGGCTCGTGGGCCAGGGCTGCCAGGTCATCGCCTACCCGTTCGGCTGGGCCCTGGGCGACGACACCCTCGACGGCAGTTCGTGGGAGAGCCTGCACGTAGACTACCTGGCCTACCACGACGACGCCCTGGTGGTCATCTCGGGCAACCAGGACGACGGCGGCGCGCCGCTGCCGACGGACGCGTTCAACGGTCTCACCGTCAACGCCACCGTCATGACGGCCTCGGGCCGGTACGACCAGGTTGCCGCATGGAACAACTTCAGCGAGTATCCCTCGGACGGCCGCTTCAAGCCCGACATCGTGGCGCCCGGCGGATACGCGGACCTGCCCGAACGGCATCCGGAGTCCATCTACACGACGACGCTCGGCGGCGGGTTCGACAACGTCAGCGGAACCAGTTTTGCCGCGCCACACGTCGCGGGAACCGCCGCCCTGCTCGCCCAGTACGGTAACGAGAACGCCCTGACCACCAACCACAACGTCCTGAAGGCCGTCATGCTGAACTCGGCCGACAAGACCACCCGCGACGCCGCCGGCGACGACTGGCTCCAGTCGTTTGCCTATGGCTCTACGTCGGAACCGCTCGACGACGAACTCGGCGCCGGCCAACTCGACGCCCTCGGGGCCTTCAACCAGTACGCCGCCGGCCAGCACGAGGCGGGCACCGTGCCCTTCGTCGGCTGGGACCTGAACGTCATCACCGGCGAGGGCACCATCATCTACTACCACTTCAGCGAGCCCCTCGTAGGCGGCACGTTCCTGGCGGCCACGCTGGCCTGGGACCGGCGGGTCGTCCTGGAGGACGACCAGGACGGCGACGGACAGTTCGACTATGACGACACCGACTGGCTGACGGCCTACGACCTCAACGACCTCGACATCAACCTGTACGACGCCGACGGGGCCATGGTGGACGGCTCGTGGTCGGGCGTCGACAACATCGAGCACCTCTACTGGGAGGTGCCCCAGACGGGGGGGTACTACCTGGGCGTCGAGTTCTACGAGGTGATGGACCTGACGAGCCAGCAGTACGCCTTCGCCTGGTCCGCGGTGCCCGAGCCGACAACGCTGGCCCTGCTGGCCCTGGGGGGACTGGCGCTGGTGCGCCGCCGCCGCTAGGGCCCGATTCCTACAACGCTACGTCGCTACTTCATGCCGCCTGGCGGCCTTCCTAGGCCGCCAGGAACACGCGTCAGGCCCGATCGCGGCGGCCTAGGAAGGCCGCCGCGCGACATGTAGGGTTGTAGGACTATCGCCGGGCGGCCATGATCGACCACCGACACTGGATTCGCGATACGCTGGCCCACCGCCACGGACGAGTTCGGCGTCGTCTGGACCACCAGCGCCATCGACCGCGGCTCGCCCGTCGGGCCGTGCCTCGGCGAGGCCGACCTGGCGGGGTACCGGTTCCCCGACGCCTCGGCCCCCTATCGCTTCGAGCACCTGGCCGAGTGGACGGCCGCCAACGCCGCGCACTACACCTTCCTGTGGGTGGGCGACCTGTGGGAACGCGCCACGTTCATGCGCGGCATGGAGGCCATGCTGACGGACCTGGTGCTGGCGCCGGGGTTCGTCCGGCAACTGCTCCGCGGCCTCGACGTCCTGCACCCCATCCAGCCCGAGGCGATGGACATCGCGCGGCTGAAGCGCGACGTCGGCGCCCACCTGACGTTGTGCGGCGGCCTGCGGACGCAAGACCTTTTGCCGCGCGGCACGCCGGGGCAGGTCCGCGACGAGGTCCGGCGCCTGAAGGACGTCATGGGCAGGGGCGGCGGGTACATTCTGGAGCCCGGCATCACGCTCCAGGCCGACGTGCCGCTGGCCAACATGGTGGCCCTCGTCGAAGAGGCCCGCGCCTAGTACTACAACGCTACAAAGGCTCAAGATGGTTCATGCTGCCGGCCGATGGGACTGCCGGGGAATGGGCCCCGGGAGGCCATCGCCATGGATGCCGAGACGATTCTGAGGATCAGGCCAGCCTTGACGCGGTTCCTG
>DATKZB010000276.1:0-25749 GCA_035528235.1 Phycisphaerae bacterium | reverse complement strand
GCTTATGGCCCGGCTGGGGCCATTCCGGCGGCGGTGGGATCGCTCTGAGCGCTTCCGGACCGATCAGGCACCGCTCGCCCGCCTCCCTGCGGCGGCGTGAGCGTCAACTTCAAAACAACGACTTCTTCAACGGGCTGCTAGTGCTTGATTGTGCGGTGGAGGGCGCGTTCGCCAATGCCGAGGATTTCGCCGGCGGCATGTGTGGGGGATCGAACACGCTATTGGCGGCGCAGCATCACATCTTCCCTGCCGCGCCAATAGCAGGCGTGTGCAGAGCGGAAGCAGAAGAGACGTGGGCCCCATTCTAAAAAGTCGGCTTCTGCAGAAAGGGCACCGAGCCTACCGGCCTTCGTTGTCTAGCCGCTGGCAGGGCAGGCACTTACGCCGTCCGTCAGTTCCGCTTCTTTTGTTCTCGAGCTCGATGTTGTTGCCTTCTGTGCATTCAGTGTTGTCGTGATAGACTTGCGGGTCGTTCGGTTTGATCGAGTACCAGGGAGCAATTCGAGGCATAGCCCTCTCCTTACAGAAAGTTCTTGCGCGCATAATACTCTTGGTCTGGGGACATGTCAAGCATAAAGGCAGGATGTGTTTGGCGCTATCTTGCCGACCGCTTTCTCTTCCCTGTGAGTCGAACTTCTCAAATTGGCCCACCGCCGTCCGCCGGGCCGGACCGCCGCCGGACTACGGCAGGCCGTACTGCTTGATCTTGCGATAGAGGGTGCGTTCGCCGATACCGAGGATTTCGGCGGCCTTCTGGCGGTTGCCGCCCGTCTCATCGAGCGTGCGCTCGATGAGTACCCGCTCGACGGCCTCAAGGCTCATGCCGGACTGGAGGCTGCCGGCCGCCGGCTCGCCGGCCGGGCGAATCTCGGGCGGGATGTCTTGGCGGTCGAGCGTCGGTCCGCGGGCGAGCACCACCATCGTTTCGAGCGTGTTGATGAGTTCCCGCACGTTGCCGGGCCAGTCGTAGGCGTTGAAGACGGCCTGGGCCTCGGGCGTGATGCCGGTAACGGCCTTGCCATGCTCCTGGGCGAGGCGGCGGAGGTAGTGGTCGGCCAGGAGGGGGATGTCCTCGCGTCGGTCGCGCAAGGGCGGCAGGACGATCCGCACGACCTTCAGGCGGAAGTAGAGGTCCTCGCGGAACGACCGCTGCTTGACGAGGTCGTCGAGGTTGCGGTTGCTGGCGCTGATGAGCCGCACGTCCACGCGGCGTGGGTCGTTGGAGCCCACGCGGACGATCTCGCGGTTCTCGATGACGCGCAGCAGTTTGATCTGGGTAGGCATCGGCATGTCGCCGACCTCGTCGAGGAACAGCGTACCGCCGTCGGCGTGCTCGAATCGTCCCTTGCGGCTGGCGACGGCGCCGGTGAAGGCGCCCTTCTCGTGGCCGAAGAGTTCGCTCTCGAGGATGCCCTCGCTGAGGGCGGCGCAGTTGAGGGCTACGAAGTTGCCCTGTTTGCGGGGCGAGTTGTTGTGAAGGGCCTTGGCGACGAGTTCCTTACCGGTGCCGCTCTCGCCCTCGATGAGGACGGTGGCGTCGGTGGGTGCGAGCTGGCGGCAGATTTCGATGACGCGCCGGATGCCGGCCGAGGTGCCGATGATGCCCTCGAACCCGAACCGCTCATCCAGTTGGGCCGCCAGTTGCTCGGTCCGGTGGACCAGGCGCCGGTGTTCGAGCGCCTTGGCCACGCGGTCGCGCAGTTCGCCCAGGTTCAGGGGCTTCGTGATGTAGTCCGACGCCCCGTCGCGCATCGCCCGGACGGCCGTCTCGATCGAGCCGTGGCCGGTGACGACGATGACCTCGGTCGTCGGGTCGATGCGTTTGGCCTCCTGGAGGACCTCCATGCCGCTGACCTCGTGCATCATGAGGTCGGTCACGACGAGGTCGAAGCCATCGTCCTCCAGCAGGTCGAGGGCGCGGCGGGGCTCGGTCACGACGACGCAGGTGTGGCCGACGCGGGCGAGGGCCTCGTTGATGGCGTCGGCCTGGGGCCGGTCGTCTTCGACGATGAGGATTCGGGCATGGTTGGTTGTCGGCATCGCGTCAGGCATCCATGGTCCGCCGCGCCGCGGCGGGGTGGCCCGTCACGCCGGACCGACGGAGGCGTCGGCGGCCGGCAGGTCGATTGTGAACCGCGTGCCCCGGCCTGGTTCGCTGTGCACCTGTATGGTGCCGGCGTGTTCCTGGACGATTCGGCGGACCGTCGGCAACCCCAGACCCGTGCCGCCCGGCCGTGTAGAGTAGTACGGAAGGAAGATCTTGTCCAGATCCTCCCGGGCGATGCCGGATCCGGTGTCGGTAACGTGGAGCCGGACGCCGCGCCGGTAGGCCTCGGTGCCGATCATGAGTTCGCCGCCGTCGGGCATGGCGGCCTCGGCGTTCAGGACGAGGTTCGAGAGGGCCTGTTTGAGTCGGTCGGCGTCGACGGCCACCGGCGGCAGGTTCTCGGCCAGGCTGGTGCGGACCTGGACGTTCGATCGGGCTAGCCGCGCGGCGTAGAAACCCACGGCCTCCTCGACGATGCCGTTGACGGTCTGGACCTGGAGTCGGACCTCGTGTTTTCCGGCCAGTTTGAGGAAGTCGTCGAGAATCTGCTGGAGCCGCGCGGCCTCCTTCTCGAGGGCGTCGAGTTTACCGATGAGCCGCGCGTCGGCCTTGACGCCCGGCCGCTGGAGGTCTTCGCGCATCAGTTGCAGGTTGAGGTTGAGCGTCGAGAGCGGGTTACGGATTTCGTGTGCGAGCCCGCCCGTGAGGGTGCCGACGTAGGCCAGGTGCTCGGCCTGTCGGGCGCGGCGTTCGGAGTCGCGGGCCCGGCGCTGGGCGCGTTTGGCCATGACGACGGCCAGCGCGCCGGCCAGGACGGCCCCGGCGGCCAGCCCCAGTCCCAGCGCCGGTAGCGGATCCACGCGGGCCTCCTTCTTTGGCGCGTGTCGGGCCCTACTCGCTCGCCGGCCCGCCCTCGGGTTCCTCCTTGAGGGCGGCCTTGCGCGACAGTTTGACCCGGCCCTGGTCGTCGACGTTGATGACCTTGACGCGCATGGTGTCGCCGAGTTTGAAGACGTCGGTGGGGTTCTTGACATAGTGGTCGGCCAGTTCGGAGACGTGGCACATGCCGTCCTGGCCCGGCATAATCTCGATGAAGGCGCCAAAGTCCTTTATCGAGACGACGGTGCCGGTGTAGATGCGGCCGATCTGGACCTCGGCGGTGAGCCCCTCGATGATGTCGCGGGCCTGCTCGGCCTTGGCGGCGTCGACGTGGGCGATGGTAACGGTGCCGTCGTCCTCGATCTCGACCGTGGCGCCGGTCTGGGCCTCGATGCCCTTGATGGTCTTGCCGCCCGGGCCGATGACTTTGCCGATCTTGTCGGGGTTGATCTTGATCTGGAGCAGCCGCGGGGCGTGCCGGCTGATCTCGCCGCGGGGCGCCGGAATGGCTTGGAGCATGGCCTTGAGGATCTCCAGGCGGACTTCCCTGGCCCGCTCCAGGGCCCGGCGGCAGACGTCCAGCGAGACGCCGCGCACCTTCAGGTCCAACTGCACGCCGGTGATGCCTCGCTGGGTGCCGGCCACCTTGCAATCCATGTCGCCGATGTGGTCTTCCTCGCCCTGGATGTCGGTCAGCAGGATGTCGGTGTCGCCGTCGGAGATGCGTCCGATCGAGACCCCCGCCACGGGGTTCGCGATGGGCACGCCGGCGTCCATCAGGCTGAGCGCGGCCCCGCAGACGGTGGCCATGCTGCTGGACCCGTTCGACTCCAGGATGTCCGAGACGATGCGGACGGTGTACGGGAACGCGTCGTCGGCCGGCATGACGCCTTCGAGGCTCTTCTCGGCCAGGGCCCCGTGCCCGATGTCGCGGCGCGACGGGCCGCGCATGAACTTGACTTCGCCCACCGAGAACGGCGGGAAGTTGTAGTGCAGGAAGAACCGCTTCTTGTACTCCTCGATCAGGCCGTCGATGATCTGCTTGTCCCCGCCGGTGCCGAGCGTCGTGACCACCAGGGCCTGCGTCTCGCCGCGGGTAAAGAGGGCCGAGCCGTGCGTTCGGGGCATGAGGCCGACCTCGCACGTGATGGGCCGGAGTTGGTCGCTCTTGCGGCCGTCGGTCCGCTCGCCCCGAAGGAGCATGCGGCGGATGAGGCGGTCTTCGACCTTGTACCAGGCGGTTCTGAAGTCGGCCCCACTCCACTCGTCGGTCTTGCCCTCGGGCCCCAGGATGGCCTCGACGGCCTTCTCCTTGATGGCGTCGCACGCCCGCGCCCGGTCCATCTTGCCGGGAATGTGCTTGGCCTGTTCGAGTTCGGCCAGGAAGTCCTTCTCGATGAGGGCATCGAGGGCCGAGACGTCTTTGGGTCCGCCGAACGGCTGCTTCGTCGCGCCGGCCTTCTCAACGAGTTCCTTCTGCATCTCGACGATGGTCCGGATGGGGTCCTGGGCCATGGCGAGCGCCTCCAGAACCTTCTCTTCGGACACCTCGCGGGCGCCGGTCTCGATCATGTTGATCAAGTCGCCGAAGCCCGCCACCGTCAGGTCCATCGGGCTCGTGTTGCGCTGGTCTTGGGTGGGGTTGAGAACGAGTTCGTCGCTGACCAGGCCGACTCGCATGGCCCCCATGGGCCCGTCCCACGGGATGGGCGACAGGCACAGGGCCGCGCTGGCCCCGATCATCGCCAAGAGGTCCGGGTCGTTCTGCTGGTCGGCCGACAGGACCAGCGCCACGATCTGGACCTCGTCGCGGTACCCCTCCGGGAAGAGGGGCCGGACGGGCCGGTCGATCATGCGGCAGGTCAGGGTTTCCTTGGCGGAGGGCCGGCCCTCGCGTTTGAAGAATCCGCCGGGAATCTTACCGGCGGCATAGGTCAGCTCGCGGTACTCGACCGTCAGGGGGAAGAAACTGATGCCTTCCCTCGGGTCGGCCCGCGTGGCCGTCACCAGGACGACCGTATCGCCATACTGTACGACGACGCTGCCATGCGCCTGCTTGGCCATCTTGCCCGTCTCGATGCTGAGCGTCCGGCCGGCTATTTCGCGTTCGACTCTCACGACTGCCATGGTGTTCCCCAACCTTTCTGTCCTCTGCTTGACCTATTCCACGCCCCCGCCTCTGTCCGACACGTCAACAACCTGTCCTTCGACTCGGGTTGCACGACAGCCGCCGCCCGGGCAATGGGTGCCACCGGCGGCTCGACCATCGTTCCGAGAGTTACTTGCGGATGCCCAGCCGCTCGATGACCGCCTGGTATCGCTTGCGGTCCTGCTGGGCCAGGTACTTGAGGAGGCTGGCTCGCCGGCCGACCATCTTCAGGAGTCCTCGTCGCGAGGAGTGATCCTTGAGGTGACCTTTGAGGTGCTCCGTCAGGTGGTTGATCCGCCCCGTGAGAAGAGCGATCTGGACTTCCGGGGACCCGGTATCGCTCTCATGGACCCTGAACGTCTCGATAATCTCCTGCTTCGCTGCCATACGAGACTCCTTGTGACACGTGGGTAACGGGAGGCGGCCACTCCCGTTCCTGTATCGCCGCCATGCGGCTCTTGGCCTTTGTGAATGGTAACGGCCGCTTCAGTTCACCTACTTTACGCAAAATCGTCGCACAAGGCAAGCCTTTTCGCCTGGCAATCGGCGGGTGGCATGGTCAGCGCGAAGGGTGACCATGTTTCAGCGGGGTGCCGTGGCGCGGATGTCGCGGGTCTGGAGGCGTTCGACCCGCACGCCGCTCGCACCGTCGAGCGGGCACACGTTCTCGCACGTGCCGCAACCGATGCACCGGTCCCGGAGGACGTACGGCCGGGCGATGCGTTTCGACTTGGGCGGCATGGCGGCCAGTTCCTGCTGCTGCTCGGCCGAGAGGGTTTCTCTCGCCTCGAGTTCCTCGTACCGGTGCCGCTTCGCCTGGGGCATGGCGAGCCAGTCGAGGTCGGCCACCTCCTCGGTCCGGTGCGAGATGGCCTTGTCGGGCAGGGGACACTGTTCCTCGCAGGTCAGACATTCCTCGCCCCTGGCCCATGGCAGGCACCGCGAGTGGTCGAAGACGGCGGTGCCGATCTTGTGGGCGAGTTTCCGGGCGTGCGTGAGGCACGCGATGGCCCCCGTCGGGCACACCACGCCGCACAGGTTCGCCGGCCGGTCCAGGCGGCCGCGCTCCACGTCGTCGCGCGTGACGCCGCAGAAGTACTCGCAGTACCCGATGTTGAAGACGAAGGTGGGCGTCCAGAGTCCGCCGATGCCGTTCTCGATGCCCGAGGGGTGCAGGGCGTTGGTGGGGCAGACGCGCATGCACTCGCCGCACCGGATGCAGGTGCCGATGAACTCGCCGTCCGGCCGCAGGGCGCCCGGCGGCCGCAGCATCGGATTCGTCTCGGCCTTGGCGCGGGTCCGCTGATCCAGCAACAGCGCCGGCGCAAGGACCGCCCCCGTGGCCGCGGCGCCCAGAAACGCCCGACGGCTCGGCAACACGCCGGGCGCGGGCCGCGGGCAGGGCGACCCCGCACCGATGTGGATCGCGTCAACCGGGCAGAACCGCCGCTCGCAGGCGTAGCACGAGATGCATTCCTGGACGACGCCGCGGTACCGCTTCTCGCCCGCCGCCTGGAACGCACCCATCTTGCATCCCTTCTGGCACGCCCCGCACGCGACGCACTTGTCGCTGACGCGCGGCCGCCAGGGGCTGACCGACCCGATGAGGCCCATCAGGGCGCCCAGCGGACACAGGTTCCGGCACCAGAACCGTCTCTGGTACGCCTGGGCCAGGACGATGGCCACCAGCAGCGCCGCGAACGTGAACGCCCACGGGTACCCCACCCCGTGACCGCCTTCCTTGAAGTTGGCGTCGCGGATGAAGAGTCCGGCCCCGGCCGCCCAGTCGTACACGCCGGCCGCCGGGCCGACGCCGGCCTCTTCGGCCGCCACCAGGACCGTCTTGGCGGCGTGGTCGGCCATCGGGTACAGGGCCACGCCGAACGAACGCGTGGCGATGCACACCGGGTCGAACCATCCCAGCGCCCCGATCCGAAAGACCGCCAGCACCAGCACCACCGCCAGCAGGCCGTACTTGACCGGCCGCAGACGCGGGGCCGTGTTCCCCGACCGGTCGCGCCGGCGGAAGAGGACCTTGTCCACGACGTCCATGGTCGTGCCGAGCGGGCAGATCCATCCGCAGTAAGCGCGCGGCACGATGAGCGCGAGCGCCACGACCGCCAGTGCCGCCAGCAGCGCGGTCGTGGCCGCGCCCGCCAGCGCCATGCCCACGAGCACCAGCGGGTCGGTAATCAGGAACAGTTGGGTCAGCCACGGCCGGGCCGTGACCCATGTGCCCATGGCCGTCGCCACAAGCAGGCCGAGGAACAGGGCGAGGAAAATCAACTGGCTGACGATACGCAGAATCTCGAGGGGATGCCGCGGTTGCTTGCGTGTGGCCATCAGGCGGTCACCTTGCAGGGGCCCAGGGCCGATGCGCTCATGGCTGTGGCTGGGGCAGGATGCCGAGCAGGCTGGCCCGCGTCACGGCGTCCTCGCCCCCCAGTCGCTTGCTGGCGTCCAGTATCTCGATGCCGGCGAGGCGGTGCTCGCCGTCGAAGTCGAAGAAGATGCCCTCGTCGACCTCCTCCGTGGTGACGGTCGTCTCGCGGAACATGATGGTGATGGCATCGACGTCACGATCGTAAATGATCTTCATCTTGGCACTCCGTCAGAAGTAATAGGTGACAACCGTCACCACGACGATCTCCTCCGGCTCCTCGACGAAGATGGGCCGCACGCGTTTCGTGGCAAACAGCCGACCATTTCACCGGGCATTATAGGGGAAGTCGAGCTGGCATTCCATCCTGCCTTCGCGTGCCGGCGTCCATGGCGCTTGTCGGATGGCCTGCTCGACCTCGTCGGGCCGGAATCCGCGGCTCTGGGCGTAGCGGGCCGCGTGGGCCGATTGACGAATGGGCTTCGCCATCAGGCGGTCACCTTGATCGTCGCGGGGTCGGCGGTGCCCAGGCCGGCCTCGGCCCCCCGGGCGACGAACTCGACGGCCGCCAGGTCGTGATGGCCTTTGGGCCAGGGCAGGTTGGCGGGGTCGGCCGCCCAGCAATCGACCGTGACGCTCGACGTGCCGGCGACGATCGTCCGGGCGGCGACGACCTGGTCCTTGCGTCCGCCGCTGGGTCCCCCGGCCACCATGACGCGCGTGGCATCGAGCAGGTTGAGGGTGGGCCGGATCATGACGTTCAGGTCGGCCAGGTTCTGGTGGATCTCCTGGTGCATCTTGCCGCGGTCGCCCCCCTGGGTGCCCATCAGGTTCTTCATGCACAGCGTAACGTGCGAGAGGTTGTGCGTCTTGGCGACCGCGATGTTGATGAGCACGTCGGCCGTCAGAACGTCTTCGTAAATCGGCCACTGGGTCAGGCGCTTGCATCGCGCGTCATTGAACGCCAGCGTCCGGAACCGGTGCCGCGCGCACAGAAACACCTCGGCCCCCGCCTGGCGTGCAGCCGCCTCGATGCCGCTGAACTGGTAGCACTTCGAGTCGGTGCCGACGCTGTTGTCGAAGACCTTGACGGTGGCGGCCCCGGCCTCCCGGCACAATCGCACGACCGTGGCGACGACGGCCGGGTCGACCGTGGCGCCCATCTCGGGCACCTGGGCCCAGCCGATGTTCGGCTTGACGACGACGACGTCGCCGGCTCGGACGAACGTGCGGACACCGTCGGGCCCGCACAGTTTTTCGATGGCGGTCCGGACGTTGGCGCCCGGGTCCTCGCCGCCTTGGACCAGGCCGATGCGGTTCTTCCAGGCCTCGGCCTCGGGATGGGCGCGGGCGCGGAACGTTGCCTCGCCGCTGCCCGAGGCGCAGCCGGACAGGACCACGGCGCCGGCGGCGCCGCTCGTCCGCAGAAAGTCGCGTCGGGTCAAACGATGGGCCACGATGGGCCTCCCCGGCCGGAGGGCGTGCCGCTGGGCTGCAAACGGCCTGTGACGGGTGACGGCCGACTTACTTGGCGTTTTTGATGCCGGCGTCGAGCCGCTTCATGAATTCCTCGACGATCTCGACGAGGCTGGTGATGGCGAACGGCTTGCGCAGGTAGTCGTCCACGCCGTTCTGTTCGGCGAACTTCTGGTGCATCATACCCTCGTTGCCCGTGACCATGCAGACGAGCGGCCGCTTGCCCTTCATGGCGGGGGTGCCCTTGAGCCGCTGGAGCACCTGGAAGCCGCCGCGCTTCGGCAGCATGAGGTCCAGGACGAGGATGTCGGGGTCCTCCTTCTCGGCCAGTTCCAGCGCCGCCAGGCCGTCGGATGCCGTCAGGAGGGTCTGGTTCAGGTTGGCCAGCGCCAACGAGATGGTCGACAGGATGTCCTCGTCGTCGTCGACAACCAGAATCTTGTATTTGCATTCGTTCGGCTCGGCCATGACCGGTTCCTCCCGCTCTCTGCGGTACGTTCCACCTGATTGTACGACACGGCGGGCGGCCGCGTCAACGAAACGTGGAACTTGAGTGTGACTTGCGTCACCGCATCCGACGCCGGAAGCACGGCTCGCCCGGGGCGAGCCGTGGCACACGCCCAGCACGTACCGCGTGTACCGCCTATCGCGTGCAAAGCGGCCGCCACGGCCGCCGAGGGTCACAGGCCTCAGCCAGGCTTACAGCCGACCGAGATGAAGAGAATGGCGAGAAGCCCGCCGCCCATCAGGGCTGCGAGCAACCAGCGTCGAATCGATTCCATGTCGTCTGCCCTCGGCAAGTCCTCTTCCATCATACGTAACGGCCGATTCGGGTCAAGGGGGCCAGGAAATCGGCCTAGTGGGCCAAGGCCGGCGGCATCGTCCAGCCCCCCGCGCGCCAGGCCACTGCCACCAGCACCATGGCCGTCAGGCACACCGCGTGCGACAGGATGAACGTCGTGTTCGCCAGGTCGCGGTTCAGGCCGAACAGGTTCGCCATGAGGACCGAGTAGACGGCCGCGGGCATGGCCGACAGGATGAGGCAGACGTATAGCGGCATGTCGGTCAGGCCCAGGGCCAGCGCCACGCCCACCATCACGATGGGGCTGACGATGAGTTTCAGCGCCGTCGACCCCAGGGCCGTCTTCCAGAAGACGGCCAGTCGCCGCCCCTGGACGGTCATGCCGATGCTGCCGAACTGGATGACGATGCCCACCGTCATCAGGACGTCCAGGACGTGCCACCGTTGAATCGCCGCCGGCGGCCCCGGGCCCCAGAGGTTCAGCGCCAGGCCCAGCGTGGCCAGGTACAGCGGCAGGCTCCGCACGTCGGTCAGGCTGCGGCCGAGCGTCCGCGCGGCATAGGCCAGGCCCGACGCGTGGCGTGGCACGCCGCCGGCCACCTCGCCCCAGTGGCGGGCCAGCGGAAAACAGAACAGGAACGCGAAGAACGGCCACATCAGGCAATACATCTGTTCCAAGGCCAAGCCCTGGATGCCCCACAGGGCGAAACAGATGCCGCCGCCCAGTGTGTACCCCACGTTGCCCATGCCGGCCTGGAGACCGAAGACGGCCGCATCGGCAGGGGGCATCCGCCGCAGCCGCGCCACGGCCAGTCCCGCCAGGCACAAGACCACCGCGACGACGCCCCCGGCCACGGGCACCTTCCAGACGCCCGGCGGGATGACGAGGTGCCAGATGGCCAGCCACGCGATGGGCGCGTCGCACACGACGATGGTCGTGCTCATGACGGGCCTGGCCCACGCCGGGTTCAGGAACCCGGCGCGCCGCCCGGCGTACCCGCCGAGGGTGGCCGCGACGATCGCCCCGAGGTACAGGACGAACCGGATTTCGGCGGGGCCGAGTTGTGCGGCCACGATGGGCGTCACGCGTCGGCCACCTTCACGAGCCGGGCGAACCGGGGGTCGAGCAGTTTCTCGCCGACCGTGTTGAACCGGACGCGAACCATCCGCTGGCCGGCGGCGGTGGCGAACCGCGCGATGCGGCCGATGCCGTACGTCGGGTGCCGCACGACTTCGCCCACGGCAAAGCCCGTTGCCGCATCTCTCTCGGGCCGGACGACCCGGTCGGCCCCCGGCGCCGTGTACCCGGACCCGCCGTCGAGCGGCGCGGGACTGGTGCCGGTGGTCTCGTCGCGCTGCTCGGCCGTCTCCTGGGGAATCTCCGACAGGAACGGGCTGCGGATGCACCGTTCGAGCCGCCCGCGGATGCGCCGGAACCGGGCGTGCGTCAGCGTCAGGAACTGCTTGGCCCGCGTCATGCCGACGAAGAACAGACGCCGCTCTTCCTCGACTTCGGCGCGGCTCTCGCGGCTGCGTGCGTGCGGCAGGAGGCCGTCTTCGCACCCGGTGATGAACACCGCCGGAAACTCCAGACCCTTGGCCGAGTGCAGCGTCATCAGCGGCACCCGGTCGGGCGACTCGTCGTAGCCGTCCTGGTCGCTCGAGAGCGCCACCGTCTGGAGGAACCCTTCCAGGCCGCGTGGCACGTCGGGGTCGTCGGGATGGGCGGCGGCCTCGCGGTCGAAGGCCTCGCCCAGGGTGACGAGTTCGTCGAGGTTCTCGCGGCGCTCGCGGGCCTCGTCGTCCTTGAGGGCCTCGGCGTAGCCGGTCTCGTCGATGACGACCCCGATGAGCTGCCGAAGCGAATCGTGCGGTTCCTCCCTCAGGCGGTCCATCAGTTCGCGGAATCGCGCGACGGCCGCGCAGGCCCGCGTGGCCAGGTCGGCCATGTCGGCGGCGTGGGGCAGGGCGTCGAGCAGCGTCACGCCCTCGCGGCGTGCCCAGGCGGCCAGGGCCTCGACGGTCTTCCCGCCGATGCCGCGCGGCGGGGTGTTGATGATCCGCCGCGCGTTCACCTCGTCGTGCCCGTTGTGGAGCACCTCCAGGTACGCCAGGATGTCGCGGACCTCCTTGCGCTCGTAGAAACTCGTGCCGCGCACCACCTCGTACGGAATCGGCGGCCGGCCGCGCCGGAAGGCGTCTTCGATGGCCCGCGTCTGGGCCCCCGTCCGGACGAACACCGCCACGTCGCGGTACGTCAGGCCCTTCTCGCGCAGGGCCCCGATGCGGCGGACGATTGACGCGGCCTCGGCCTCCTCGTCGTCGGTCTGGACGACGGCCAGCGGCGACCCGGCGGGGTTGTCGGTGAACAGGCCCTTGGGTTTGCGGTCGCGGTTGTGCCGGATGACGGCGTCGGCGGCCGCCAGGATCGTCTTGGTGCTGCGGTAGTTCATTTCGAGGCGGACGACGCAGGCGTCGGGGAAGTCTTTCTCGAAATCGAGGATGTTCGAGATCTGTGCCCCCCGCCACCCGTAGATCGACTGGTCGGGGTCACCGGTGGCGCAGAGGTTCCGGCGCTCGCCCGCCAGGTCTCGCGCGATGACGTACTGGGCGTGGTTGGTGTCCTGGTACTCGTCAATCAGGATGTAGCGGAACCGCTCGTGGAGTTCGGCGCGGAACTCGGGCCGCTCGCGCAAGCCCAGGGCGACCTCCAGCAGCAGGTCGTCGAAGTCGAGGGCGTGCGACTCCGAGAGGATGGCCTCGTACGCCTCGTAGATGCGTGCCAGGTTCCTGGCCGCGAAATCGGTGCGCGGGCCGGCCCCGTAGTCGCGGGCCCGCTGGAGGTGGTTCTTGGCGCGGCTGATCGTCTCGGCGCAGCGGCCGGGGTCGAAGTGTGTCGGGTCGAGGTTCAACTGCCCGAGGACCCGCTTGATGGCCGCCTTCTGGTCGGCCGTGTCGTAGATGGTGTACCGCGGGTCCAGCCCCACGAGGTCGGCGTACTGGCGGAGCATGCGGGCGCAGAAACTGTGGAACGTGGTGACCAGGGGCGGCCGAGCGTCGGGCACCAGGGCCTCGGTCCGCTCGCGCATCTCGCCGGCGGCCTTGTTCGTGAAGGTGATGGCCAGAATGTCCTGGGGCGGCACGCCCTGGCTCATCAGGTGCGCGATCCGCCGCGTGATGACGCGGGTCTTGCCGCTGCCCGCGCCGGCCAGCACCAGCAGCGGGCCGTCGACGTGCGTGACCGCCTCGATCTGGGCGGGGGTAAGGTCGCCGAGAATATCCATCGCCTGCCTTCGTCCGGGGTTCCGTGCGGGCCGGTACTATAGCAGCGACCGGCGGCGGTGTCTACGGCGAGGTGTTTCGTGCGACTTTGTCAACTCCTCGCCTTCTTGCGCGGCGGCCTTCCCAGGCCGCCGCGAGGAAGCGCCCTGCGCCAAGGCGCGGTGGCCTGGGAAGGCCACCGCGCGGGCTCCCAAGGGGCCGACGAGGAACGCCCGCGGGCATAGGCGCGGTGGGTCAGGAGACCCACCGCGCACAAGTGGTGGTGTGAATACGCAATCGTAAAACGCTCCTTCGGCCTCGGCCTCAGAGTTCCCAGCCCTGGCGGTACGTGCGGGTCAGCAGTTTGTTGGCCTCGGCGTCGTTCGTGAAGGCGGCCTTGGCGCTGTCCCAGGCGAGTTTCTTGTCGACGCGCAAGGCTGCCGCGCCAAGCAGGATCGTCTCGGCGAAGGGGTAGACGTTCTCGAACGACGCGTCGGACGGTTTCTCGCCGCGGATGGCGCGAATCCACTGGTCGAGTTCGCCGATGGGCCGGGGCTGCGTATATAGGTGTGGACAGGCGCAAGATTGGGCGGAAAATTAGCCTTCTGGGGCGAGTTGGCCGGCGCCTGATCCGATTGGGGCATCAGCCGTCCCGGCCAGGCAATCGGGTGGTTTCGGCTAGCGTTCGGCTCCCCTCAACGTCCAACGGGCCGAGGCGTCCAGGCCCATTGCATGAGGGTTTCCGGTCGGACGCGCCCGGACGCCCGAGCCCATCCGCCGACTGCCTAGCAAGCCTAAACCCGGCCTACGGTGAGTCCGCAACTCTACCCCAGAAGGCCACGATCTACTTTAGTCTGAACCCTTTCTAGAGTCTACATGAAAATCCGCCTGATTTAAGGTGGAGCCATCACCTCGCGAGAGCGCCGGGAACGGAGGGAGCCCGGCGGCCCAGCCCGGCTCACGGCGCCGACCACACCGTCTTGCCCGCCGCGTCGCGCAGGTACAGCCCCGGCCCGTACTTGGTCACGGCCAGCGCGACGCGGCCCTTGCCGTTCGCGTCGAAAAGGAGCAGCCCCGGCTCGCCCTTGAGCACGCTCAGCGCGGCGCGGCCCTGGCCGTTCTCGTCGTACAGGGCCAGGCTTGGGCCGTCCTTGGCCACTAACAGCACGGCGCGGGTCTCGCCTGCCGCGTCCTCGAGGATAAACTGGCGGGCGCGGATAACGGCCGGGACCCCGCCCGCCTGAGCCTGTGCCCTGTTCGCCGTCCCCGCGACGATCCAGACCAGGGCGACGGCCCCCGCCGCCAGGCCGACGACAGCCAGCATCCGCCGGTTGCGGCGCTTCGCGCGGGCCAGTTCCTTCTCCAACGCCTCCAGGCGTTCGTCGGTCGTCATGGTAAGTCTCCTTTATGTGGGCCGTCAGGCCGTCACGTCCGCCGGAGCAGCGCCCGCTACTCTACCGCCCGCACCGCCCGCACGCAAGAGCCTCACGCCGCCAGCGGCCGAACCTCCACGCGGGCGGAATCAAAAGCACTTCGACGACGGTATGGCAACCGTTATATTACCTTCGGTGTGTTTGATGGTGTAAAACCCCATCTCGCGCAGGGCCCCGATGAGCCGCGCCAGGTACGGCGCCACGAACTCGTCGAACATCGCGGGCCGAAGAAACGGACCCGTGTTGAGGCAGTAATCGGAGCACAGGGCGAACCCGTCGAGCGCCCCGTGCCGGCGAAACGCCTCGGCCCGTTCGACGGCCGCATCGACAGCCCGGGCCGCCTCGGTCTTCAGGCCCGCCGGGTCCTCGACCAGCCGGGCCGAAAACTCGACCATGCGGTTGCCGTCGGGGATGCCGAACGTGGCGTCGCCGTGGATCATCAGGAAGAACTCCCGGCCCGAGAGGTCGCGGATGGCGTCCAGGCACCGGCGTGTCTCGTCGTCGGCCTGGCGGCCCCATCCGCCGGCGCCGTGAAAGAAGATGGCCGAGTGCTCGAACCGCCGGGCGGTCGCCACGTACAGGTCGGCGATGTCGCGCCGATGGAGGTCGCGCTCGCGCTCCGACATCTGTCCCCACTGGCCGTAATGCCGCTGCGACGGGTGCACGCGGCCGAAGGCCTCCATCGTCAGGTAAAACACGAGTTCGAAATGCGGCACCCGGCCGGGAGGCTGGCGGCCTTCCAGGGCCGTGATGAACGTCTCGCGTGGAGTCATGAGTGAGTACCTTAGTGACTAAGTTCCTAGGTGCCTAAGTGCCTAGGTGCCTGGGGCAGGGCGGGAGGGCCCTGTCGGGCACGGCCTTACGTTTTCCGTCGACCGACCGAGCGGATCAGGCCGGAGAGTATGGCGTCGACGCGCTGGCTCTGGTCTCGCAGGGCGGCGCATGCATCGCCCTGGAGCCACGCGAGTCGTCTGGCCAACTCGGCCTGGGTCTGGACCTCGAAGAGGCTGCCCCTGGCGATACTGAGAAATCGCCGGAAGTCGAGGGTCTTGGCCCGTCCGAACCCTTCCGCGATGTTCGACGGTACGCTCACGGCCGCGCGCCGCATCTGGGCCGTCAGGCCGAACGTCTCACGCTTAGGAAAGCCTTCGGTCACGTGGTAAACCTGCTCGGCAAGGGCCATCGCCTCCTGCCATGCCACCAGGTCTCTGTACGTGCGTACGCCGTGAGACGGGTCCTGTGCCATTCCTTCACCGCCGTTCCTTGCGCCGCAACCTCATTGGCTTGTCTTGTCTCTTTGGCCGTACTCAGTTACTTAGGCACTTAGGCACCTAGGCACCTAGGCACCTAGTAACCTAGGCACTCACCTTATCCCCCACCCTCTCCTGCCACTGAGCCAACCGGCCGCGCATGTCGGCCAGGGTGGCGGCGTGCTCGGGGGAGTCGGCCAGGTTCCGGAGTTCCCAGGGGTCAGCCGCGATGTCAAACAGTTGCGTCACCCGCACCTTCGGGTACACGATGAGTTTCCACCGCTCGGTCCGCACCATCCGCTGGATGTCGCGGTACGCCGCGAACACGTCGTCGTACGCCGTGGCCGACGGGTCGCGCATGAGCGGCACGAGGCTCTTCGACTCGATCGTCTCGGGCGCCGGCACGGCTGCCAGGTCGCACACCGTGGGGAAGATGTCGTGCAGGTACACGAGCGCGTCGCATCGCGTCCCGGGCCTTCCGACGCCGGGGGCCGAGACGATGAGCGGCACGCGCACGCTGTGATCGTACAGATTCTGCTTGCCCATCAGGCCGTGCCGGCCCATGGCCAGGCCGTTGTCACCGCCGAAGACGATAATCGTGTCGCGGGCGTGGCCGGTCTCGTCGAGTGCCGCCAGGACGCGGCCAATCTGCTCGTCGACGTGCGAAATCATGCCGTAGTAGTCGGCGATGTGCCGGCGGATGACCTCGGGCGTGCGCGGCCAGGGGGCCAGTTGCTCGTCGCGGACCTTCAGTTCGCCGTTGTCGAACGGATGCTCGGGCAGGAAGTTCTTCGGCAGCGTTATCTTCTGGGGGTCGTACCGGTCGGCCCATTCCTTGGGCGGCGTCCGCGGGTCGTGCGGCGCGGTGTACGAGACGTACGCGAAGAACGGTGCCGCGCCCCGGTACCCGCGGAGGAACCGGATGGCGGCGCTGGAGAACAGTTCGCTCGAAAACTCCTCCGCCACGTGCTGGCGGCTCTTGGGATACTTGCCGTCGGGCGCGAAGTCGTAGACCGGCACCTTCCGGTGATCGTTCATGCCGCCGAAGAAGATGGCCTCGCCTGCCGAGAACGACCGGGCGTACGACGCGGCGCCGTTGTGCCACTTGCCGGTGCCGAAGGTCTCGTAGCCGGCCTGGCGGAAGGTCTCGGGCCAGGTGGCGAAGTCGCCAAGGTTGTTGGGCGCGCGAAAGAGCGTCCGGCCGGTCAGGAGCATGGCCCGGCTGGCGATGCAGATGGCCCCGCCCGTGCCGCCCATGATGTGCGCGTGCGTGAATGCCACGCCGCGCGCTGCCAGCCGGTCGAGGTTGGGCGTCTCGATCTCGGGGTTGCCCAGTGCCCGGATGGTGTCGAACCGCTGGTCGTCGGTGAAGAGGAAGAGGACGTTCGGCCGTTTCACGGGCGCGGCCCCCCGCGTTTGGCATCCCAGCAGCGGCGCGGCAGCAACCGCGGCCGTGGCCTTGAGCAGCGTGCGGCGTTTCATGGCAAGGCCCTCGCAGGTTCACGCGGCAGTGTAGTGTGCGGCGGGTAGGGGAGCAACGGCGTTTTCGCCGTCGCCCGGGCAGGCGTTGACAGTCGGGGGCGGAGGAGTCTATAGTTAGTGCTACTTGGTCAACTCGGCGTGGGCGCCTTGGAATCCCGCGCGGTGGCCTTCCGAGGCCACCGCGAGTTGACTCAGGGTAACCTGTCGCGGCGGCCTGGGAAGGCCGCCGCGCACGGTGGCGACGAGTTGACAAAGTAGCATTAGGTCGTGCGGGGCGCGAGGCCGGCGGTGTGCGCAGGGCCCGAGACGCCCCGGACCCCGGAAGGAGTGACGGCCGATGAACCCCCCAACGTGCCTGTCCTGTGCCGGTCGATGCCCGCATGGAATGAACCGTCGCCGGTTCCTGGCGACGTGTGCCGCCGGAGCGATGGCGGCTGGGCCGATGGCGGCCCTGGCACGCGGGGCAAACCCGCCCAAGGCGGACGGCAAGCCCAAGGTCCGCCTCGTCTTTACGCACATTCCGCCCAACTCGCCCACGTGGCCGAACATCGGCTACGATTACGATGGCCGCAAGAAAATGCTGACCGAGCGGCTGACCCAGGCGTGTCCCGGCGTCGAGTTCCTGCCGGCCACCGTCCAGAACGGCGACGGGGCCAAGAAACTCCTCGGGGACGACAAGGCCGTCGACGGGTACCTCGTGTTCATGCTGGGCATCTGGACGGGGGCCCCGCAGGTTATCGGCGCCTCGGGCCGGCCCACGCTGTTCGTCGACGACCTGTACGGCGGCAGCGGCGAGTTTCTGACCCAGTTCGCGGCGGCCCGGCGGCACGGGTGGAAGGTCGCGGGCGTCTCCTCGTCGCGGCTGGACGACGTGGCCCGCGCGGCCCGGTGCTTCGAGATTCTGAAGAAGCCCGACGGCTCGGTCGACGCCTTCCTGGCCGCCTGCCGCGAGGCGCGACTCAAGAACACCCCCGCGCCCGGCGACATGACCTGCAAGGCCGACGAGGTCAAGACCGTCGCGATGGACGAGGCCCTGGGGAAACTCCGCCAGTCGGTCATCCTGGCGGTGGGCGGCGGATGGGGCATGCCGGGTCGCGGCAAGGCCATCGAGGCCCTCTTCGGCACGAAGGTCGTGCCGGTCGAGTTCAAGGAACTCCACGAGGCCTACGAGAAGGCCGACCGCCAGGAGGCCCGGAAGTTTGCCGACCGCTGGAGCCAGGCCGCCGAGAAGGTCGTCGAACCGTCGCGCCAGGACCTCGAAGACTCCGGCGCCATGTACGTGGCCATGCGCGAGGTCATGAAACGCCGCGGGGCCAACGCCATCACCATCAACTGCCTGGGCGGGTTCTACGGCGGGCACCTGAAGGCGTACCCGTGCCTGGGGTTCTGCCAGTTCAACGACGACGGCCTGGTGGGCGCCTGCGAGGGCGACCTGACGAGCACCATCACCATGCTGGCCGTCGGGGCGCTGACGGGGCGGCCGGGATTCATCTCGGACCCGGTCATCGACACGTCGAAGAACCAGATTATCTACGCTCACTGCGTGGCGCCGACCCGGATGTTCGGCGCCGCGGGGGCCGCGAACCCGTACCACATCCGAAGCCATTCCGAGGACCGCAAGGGTGCGGCCCTGCGGTCGCTCCTGCCCCCGGGGTACATGACCACGACGCTCGAGATCGAGCCCGAGCGGCGCGAGATCGTTCTGCACCTCGCCAAGTCGGTCGACAACATCGACGAGGACAAGGCCTGCCGCACCAAACTCGCCGCCGAGGTCAAGGGCAGCATCGACAAACTCCTCACCGAGTGGGACCGCTGGGGCTGGCACCGCGTTACGTTCTACGGCGACCTTCGAGGCCCCATCGCGGACCTGGCCAAGCGGCTGAACCTCAAGATCATCGAGGAGGCCTGAGGCCGCCGCCGGCAGACGTTTCCGAGTATCCGGTGCGCTTGTGATTTGCGCGGCGGGTCCCCGCACCCGCCGCGCCAACACGGCAACAGGCCAGGTGAAACGGCGGTAACCCCATGATTGTCGGCCATGGCATCGACCTGTGCGGCGTGGAGCGGATTCGGCGGATGGTGGCCGACCACGGCGACCATTTCCTGGGCCGCACCTACACCGAGGCCGAGATCGCCTACGCCCGCGGCCGCAAGAAGGGCTTCGAGGAGACGCTCGCGGGCCGCTTTGCCGCCAAGGAGGCCGTCATGAAGGCCCTGGGCACGGGCTGGCGCGACGGCGTCGCGTTCCGCAACATCGAGATCCTCAGCGCGCCCGAGGGCCGGCCGTACGTGGTCCTGCACGGCGGGGCGGCGGCCAAGGCCGAGTCGCTCGGCATCGCCGCCTGGCACGTCTCCATCACGCACAGCGAGAACCTGGCCGTCGCGTCGGCTGTCGCGGAACGGGCCGACGCCTGAGCGACGGGACCTGCCCCCCCGGGCCGGTCCGGCGGCGCTGCGTTTCGCGTCCCGGGCCTCGTATAAGTACGGTGGAGCGGCGGGAGGGCGGTCGTTCCGCCAACTCTTCGGGCATGGAGGCCAAGCCTGTCCGGAAACTCCTGTGTGCGGCCGGCGGCGGCCTCGCTGGTGCCGGTGCCGCTCGGACCCGGTTGTGACCATGGCGCTTGGCGCAGGCCTCGTTTTGGATAGTGTATTTCCGGGCACGCGTCTGTTTGTGCCGCGCGTCGGATGAGAAGGAGGTGGGGCATGTCGAAATCCACGCTCTTGCGGTTGGCGTTGGCCGTCGTGCTGGCCACACTGCTCCCCGACGTCGTCCGGGCGTACTCCGGGGGCTGGGGAGGAAGCGGGGTGCCCCTTGACACCTGGGACACAGACGACCAGGAGAGCGCCTCCAAGAGACGTGGCGAGAGGCTGCTGGCGGAGTCCAAGGCCGGCGCCACGGCCCTCGATGCGGTCGAGGCCGAAGAGGCCAAGATCATGGAGACCCTCCAGAAGGCGATCAGCGAGGCCGCCGAGAAGTCCAAGGGCGACACCGCACGCGAACAACGCCTGTGCATGCTGGCCCGCTCCAAGGCCGTCAGCCAACTCGAAGGGGTCGGCAAGAAGTACGGGCGGGTGCACACGGCCTGCGCCAAACTCGCCGCCGAAAAGGGAATGCCCGAGGATGGCGTCAAGGAACTCTCTGCCCCGATGGTAAAGGCCAAGGGCCTCTACCGGGTCAACCGCGAGAGGGCGGCCGGCCTGTACGAGGAACTCGGCAAATTCCGCCGGGCCCTCTCGATGTACGAGACCATCTTGACCGGCGTTCCCGAGGCCGAGCGCTCTTCCGAGACGACGCTCAAGGGCAAGATCGGCGAACTCAAAGATAAACTCGGGGTGAAACGCGACGACGCCAAGACCGCCGCCGCCAACTGACCTTCGCCATCGGCGAGACGTCGGGGCGGCGCCAGCGGGTCGTACACGGGTGGACTTGAGAGACAGCGCGGTAACCGGAATCGGTCGCCGCGCTGGTTTTCGGTCGTCGGCCGGGGCAGGTCCCCCAGGGCTCAGTACACTCCGATCTCTTTGATCCTCACCCGCGCGGACGAGTAGTACGTGCCGTAATAGCCGGAGGAGGGCGACCGCGTTCCCTTGGGGTAGTACTGGTACTCGTCGAGTTCCTCCATGACTCCCTCGATCTCGGTCTCGTTGGTGCTGTAGAGTTCCGAGACGCTGAACGACGCCGTGAAGGCCTTGACGTGCTTGAGGGCCTTCAAGGCCGCCTCTCGGGTCGCATGGTACTCCCGAACGCGCTGGTTGAACTGGGCGATCATGGACCGGCCGACGAGCCCTCGCTGGTAGGCCGAGGTCAGGTCGGTCCGCCCCTTCTCGCAGTACTCCACGGTGGCCTTGGCGCCCTCGACGATGTTGTTGACCATCTCGCCGAGGACGTCGGCCTCGTGCTTGGTGCTGAACCCCGGCACGTAGGCGTTGGCCTCGCGGAGTTTACCCAGGGCCATGTTGGCCTGTTTGTCGAGTTGGGTCCGGTCGTTGAGGCGCTTGGACTTCTTGGCGGCGTCCTTGGCCGCTTCGAGGCACTGCTCGGCCTTCCACGGCATGGCCGCCTCGACAACCTCCTCGAACCGGCTGAGCGTCTTGTCCCCCACCTTAACCGTGCCCAGGGTCCGCAGCACCTCGGCCGCGGCGAGCAGCCGGCGTTTGTCGTTGGCGTCCTTGGCCAGTTGGGCCAGGCGGGCGAACGTCTGCGAGGCACCCAGGGCGTCCTTGATCTGGAGGTAACAGGTAATCAGGGCCCCCGTGGCCGAGAGCCGGTCGTCGTACTTGAACTTGGCCTCGTCGATGGCCATGAGGCCCTCGAGCACCCCTGCGGCCTTGACCCAGTCGCCCTTGCCGATGGCGGCCTTGGCCCGCTCGAAGGCCTTCGGCGCGTCTTCCGGGGCGATCTGCTCCGGCACGACCTTGGGCGTCTTGGTCGTGGCGGGGTCCAGCGCGGGGTCGGCCTTGGGCGTCACCGTGGTGGTGCCCGTTTTTTCGATCTTCTCGATCGTGTCGCGCTCGATCGTGATCTTGCCGCTGATCGTCTTCAGCACGACCTTCGCGTCGTCTTCCTCGATGATGGTTCCGGTGAAGGCCTGCCCCGACTTGGTGACGACGCGGTCGGCCATGGCCGGCGCGGCCAGGGCGAGAACGACCCATCCGACGGCCAAGCCGAGACCGAGAGCCCGGAGCGGTTTCATGAGGCCGCTACGATGCGGCGAGAAGAATTGGGTTTCCGACATCGGCAACCCCCCCGATGGCTGGTTCGCTCCGGCGGCCGTTGCCGGCCTGCCGGAAGGGTATCTCCCGGCCTGTCGAGGCCGGAAGACCTCATACGCATACTCTACACGAGAACAGGGCGTCCTGCAAGTCTGCATTGCCCTCGCGCCGCAGCACCGTATTAGTCCTACGACGCTACTTCATCCCGCCTGGCGGCCTTCCGGAAACGGTCTCTGTTGTAGGGGCACGACATGTCGTGCCCCTACGAGCACGCGTCAGGCCTGATCGCGGCGGCCTGGGACGGCCGCCGCGCGACAAGTAGCGTTGTACGATTAGACCCGTTCGGGCCGAGGATGTTCCGGCGAATCCGGGCCGCGGCGGCGTACGGGTCTCGCTCATTTCTTGCCGCCCTGCGACGGCAAGATGGGCCGGCCCGGCCAGATCAGCAGGCGGGGCTCTCCCTCCTTTTCCACGTGGTAGTACTTGAGGTCTTCGAGTGTCTCGATGAGGCCGACCACCTCGCTACGTTCGTAGAGTCCGCTGACGCCCACCTGGGACGCAAACGGTTCGAGGTTCCTCAGACCGTTCTGGGCCTCCTGCCGGACGGTCAGGTAGGCGCCGATCTGTTCGGCCCACCGCCGGGCGATCTGCTTGTTCATCATGCTGGTCATGCGGTACTTTTTCAGGACGACTCGCCGTTCGGTCAGCGTCTCGACCGCCCGCCGGGCGTTCGTCAGAATGTTGTCGACCAGCGGCTGAAGCACCTCCCGTTTCCGGCCGCTGGTGCCCGGCACATACTGGTCGGCCTCCCGGAGTTTCTCGACGCATAACTGGCCGGTCCGCTCGAGGCGTCCCTTGGCGCCCAGCATCCGGCCCTGCGACGCGATGGCCTTGGCCTCTTCCAGCAGCGCCTTGCCTTTCCAGGGGACGGCGGCGGCCACCGCCTCGTCGTAGGTCCGGACCGCCCGGCCGTCGATCTCGGTGCTCTTGAGGGTGCGGAACGCTTCGGCGGCCGCCAGGACGCGGCGCCTGTCGTCCGGGTCGTCGGCGAGCGCCGCCCGCCGGGCACAGGCCCCGCCGGCCGCCTCGGCCTGATCGATTCGGAGGTAGCAGGTGACCAGCGCGGCCGCGGCGTCCTTCCGGTCGGCCGGCGGCAGGGCGTCGGCGTCGAGCCGGGCCAGGCCCGCCAGCAGGCCGCCCGCCTTGAGCCACTCGCCGGACGCCATCGCCGCCTTGGCGCCGCGGAGGGCCTCGCCCGCCTTGGCCGGGTCCACGGCCGCCGGGACGATCTGCGGGGGGACGTTCCTGGCATCCGGCGGCTCCTTCTCGATGGCCTTGATGTCGGCCCGCGAGAGGGTGATGGTGGCCTTTCCGGCCCGCACGACGACCTTGCCGGCCTCGTCGCTGACGATGGTCGCGGTGAACCAGGTGCCGTCGGGGGCCACGATCCGCTCGGCCCGCAGCGGCCCCGCCACGAGCGCCGCGACGGCACCGGCCGCCACCAGGCGGCCAATCGCCGCCCGGCGAGACCCTCCGACCGCGATGGCCCGGGTCCTGGCGCGCATAGGCCTCTCTCCTTGCCCGTTCTGACTAGTTCTACGAGTGTCCCGACGATTGGCGCCGGCCATTCCGCGCCGCTGGCCCGGCCGGCATAGGGCCGGGACCGGCGGGAGTCAACGTCGGCGGCACGGCCGGTGTGGCGGCGCCGGGGGGTCAGTCGAACTGCGACCCGATCCGCCGCGGCGCGATGCGGAGCCTCTGGAGCATTCCGGGGAGCATGATGTGGTACTGGAGTTCGTCGAGTTGCAGCATGAGCGGGGCGATGGCCGCAGCCCGTTCGGTGTAGAGTTCCGGAGCGCCCACGGTGTCGACCCACGCCTTGAGGTTCTTCAGGCCGTCCTCGGCGGCCTGTCGCCGGCCGAGGTACTGGGTGGCGTAGTTGTTGTATCGGGTGGCTGCCTGGGCGCCGGCGGCGCTGGTTTTCCAGTACCGGCTGATGTTGGTCACGCGTTGTACCGTACACGTCTCGATGGCCTTCTGGGCAGCCACCAGGATGTTGTCGGCGACGCTGGCCATGGCCTCCTTGCGGTGCGCGACGCTGAACCCGGGCGAGTAAAGGTCGGCCTCGTCGAGCTTCGCGAGGATCCGTTTGCCGACCGCGTCGAGTTTCTTGGGGTCGTTCAGGTCGGTGGCCTTGGCGCCCATGTCCTTGGCTTCGTCGAGCAGTTGCTTGGCCTTCCATCCCATGGCGAGGTTGATGGCCTCGTCGTACGTCTGGACGGGTTTGCCCTCGATCACGATGCCCATCATGGTGTCGGCCTTCTCGAGGGCCTCGGCCGCCGCCAGCAGCCGCCGCTTGTCGCCCTCGATCACCAGCAGGCTGGCACGCTGCGTAAACGCCTTGGCGGCGCCCTTGGCGTCCTTGACCTGGAGGTGGCAGGTGACCAGCGCGGCCGTGGCGGCCACGCGGTTCTCGTGCGGGAACGACCCGGGCGGCAGTTCCAGCAGGCCGGCGAGCAGGCTGCCGGCCTTGATCCAGTCGCCCTTGGTCACGGCGGCCTTGGCCTCGGCGAAGGCCTTCGGCGCGTCGGCCGGCTTGAGGGTCTCCGGAACGATCTTGGGGGCGCTGGCGGCGGCGGCCTTGGTGATCGCCGCGATCGCCACCCGCGGAATGGTCACCGTGCCGCTCGCCGTCTTGATGACGACGTGCTGCGGCGTCTCCTCGGTGATCGTCCCCTCGAACGTCTGGTTCGACGACGTGATGATCGTGTCGGCCGCAGCCGGCGCCGCCGTGACCCATAGACAGACGCCTGCCGCCAGGCCGTACCAGAACCATCTCATGGCGGTCCCCTACCTATCGTTCGCTATCGTCTCTGGAACGCGAGGTTGTCTCTCGCTCCCCTACGCCCACAGGGGCCGGCGGGTACAGGCGTTGGCAGTGCAACGGTTCGGACCGGCCGGCCCGCGGGGCAGTCGCGTCCGACAGTCCCTATATCTCGTAGAATGCCTCGAACGCGTCCGGGTTCCGCAGATTCCCTGCCGTAGCGGCAGCGCGGTTCGGAGTCGCCCCCTGCGGCGGCCCCGCGCCGGCACGCTGTACGAAGAGTTCCCTCGCCCTCTGGCCCCTTATCGGCGCATGAGCGACACGACCTTTAACCGGCGTCGGCCCGGCGAACCCCGACACGCGGCCGTACCGGCCGCGGCTAAACGACGGCCCGCCATGTTTAGCCGTCGCCGGCACGGCGACGCGGCCGCGCTGGCATCGGCCGACGCGGCAACCTATAATGCCGCCCGGGCGGCGGTCCCATCTTGGGGAGGACGTGCCATGACGCACACGGGTCGCCTTCGCGTTGGCCACGGGGTCGCTGGCGTCGGGCGCCGCGCGGTCGGCCGAGGTCCTGGTCGAGGCCGAATCGTTCGGCCACCTGGGCGGATGGGTCATCGACCAGCAGTTCATGGACGCCTGGCGCCGCCGCCTGCTGGGCCTGCCCGACATGCCGCCGTCGGCCGGCGAGTTCGACGTGGTCGTCGTGGGCGGCGGCATCGCGGGCACCCGGCGCGGGGTACGCCTTCACGGTCAGCGGCCCGGCCACGGTCTACCTGGCGGTGCACGAGCGCGGCCAGGCCGGCCTGCCCGAGGGGTGGGAGAAGACCGACATGCACCTGGGGTGGAAAACGCCCGGCGGCGACCGCGTCTACACCGACCGCCTGTACCGGCGCGACCTGGCGGCCGGCAAGGTCGAGGTGCCCCCGCACCAGGGCAAGGAAGGCGAGTACGGCGGCCTGCCCCACCTGGCCATCGTCCGCGGCAAAGACGGCGCCAAGGTCGAGGTCAAGGCGGCGTCGCCGTAGCGCCTGCTACAGCGTTTTAAGATTGCGT
>DATKZB010000275.1:0-4236 GCA_035528235.1 Phycisphaerae bacterium | reverse complement strand
CCGCCCGGCTTGCCGGGCGCGTGTGGTTGAGCGCCGCCAAGGGCCGTCGCGTCGGCGCGCGTTAGCCGCCCGGCTTGCCGGGCGCGTGTTGTTGAGCGTCGGGCACGGGGCGCCGAGCAAGGAGTCCGATCGCCATGGAACAGGAACGCCAGGCCATCGCCAAGGCGACGGTGCTCATCGAAGCATTGCCATACATCCGCCGGTTCCGCCACAAGATCGTCGTAGTCAAACTGGGCGGGTCGTTCATGGACGTGCCCGAGGACCTCGCGGCCGTCTGCACCGACATCGCCTTCATGCGGGCCGTCGGCATCCACCCGGTCATCGTGCACGGCGGCGGCAAGGCCATCAGCCGCGCCATGGAAGAGGCGGGCCTCGTGCCGAAGTGGATCGACGGCCTGCGGCACACCGGCGAGGAGGAACTCCGGATCGTCGAAGACGTCCTGGCCACCGTCGTCAACCGCCAGATCCTCGGCCTCCTGGAGGACGCCGGGGCCAAGGCCGAGGGCCTGACCTCCAAGGGCCGGTGCCCCCTGAAGGCCGAGCCCCTGCGCGGGGCCGCGGGCCAGGACCTGGGTCTCGTGGGCCGGGTCACGGGCGTCGACGCCCTGCTCCTGAGGGGCCTGTGCGACCTGGGGACGATACCCGTCATCGCCCCCATCGGCCTGGGCCCGTCGGGCGGCAAGTTCAACTGCAACGCCGACGAGGCCGCCTCGGCCGTCGCCCGGGCCCTGGAGGCCGAGAAACTCGTCAACGTCTCCGACACCCACGGCATCCGGGCCGTGGCCGACGACCCGGCGAGCCTGCTGTCGCACGTGTCGGAGTCCGACGCGGGGCGGCTGCTGGCCGAGGGGGTCATCTCGGGCGGCATGATACCGAAGGTCCAGACGTGCCTGGCGGCCCTCAAGGGCGGCGTCAAGAAGTGCCACATCATCTCCGGCCGCGTGCCGCACAGCCTGCTGCTCGAGATTTACACCGACCGCGGCGTCGGCACCGAACTGGCGCCGTAGCAGGCGGCGGCCGCAGGGCCAAGAGAGGACCCACGATGACCCAAACCATTCGACTCGGCATCCTCTTGTCGGGCGGCGGGCGGACGCTCGAAAACATCCTGGCGGAAATCGACGGCGGTCGCCTGGCGGACCTGGCACGGGTGGTCGTCGTCATCGCGTCGCGGCCGGGCATCCGGGGCATCGACATCGGCCGGGCGGCCGGCGCGGCCGTCCACCTCGTCCGCCGCAAGGAGTTCGCATCGACCGAGGAATACTCCGACGCGATGGTCCGGATTCTGGACGACGCCCGGGTCGACCTCGTCTGCCTGGCCGGGTTCCTCTCGTACTGGATCGTGCCCGAGCGGTACCTGGGACGCGTCATGAACATCCACCCGGCCCTGTTGCCGTCGTTCGGCGGCGAGGGCATGTACGGGCACCACGTCCACGAGGCGGTCCTCGCGCGGGGATGCAAGGTCTCCGGGTGCACGGTCCATTTCGTCAACAACGCGTACGACGAGGGCCCCATCATCGTCCAGCGGGCGGTGCCGGCGTACGCCGATGACACGCCCGACACGCTGGCGGCGCGGGTCTTCGAGGAGGAATGCGTCGCGTATCCGGAGGCGATTCGCCTCTTGGCTGAGGGGCGGCTGCGGATCGAGGGCGGCGTCGTCCACATCGCCGATCCCGGCCACCAGTGCCCATGAACCGCGCAAGCGCCATCCCCACCTTCGACCTGCGGGCCGCCGTCCGCCCCGTGCCCTGGCCGCGCGACCCGGAGACCGTCTTCGCGTCGGTGGCCGAGCGGCGCGACGCCGTCTGGCTCGACAGCGCCGCCGGCCCGGCGTCGCTGGCCCGCTGGAGCGTCCTGTCGGCCGAGCCGTCGGCCGTGCTCGTCCACCAGGGCGATGCCACGCGGTTGCTGGCCGCCGACGGCCGGGTCCTCTTGACCGTGCCGCGCGACCCCTTCGCGGCCCTCGGGCAAGCCCTGGCGGCCGTGCGGATAGAGGACGACCCGGCGGCCGAGGCCCTGCCCTTCGGCCCCGGCTTCTACGGGTATCTGGCGTACGACCTGGGCGTGTACGTCGAGCCGAAGGCGGGCCTGGCCCGGACACGCGACATCGCCCTGCCCGACCTGTGGCTGGGCCTGTACGAGACGGTGTTGGTGCTCGACCACGCCCAGGACCGGGCGTACGTCGTGGGGGCCGAGGGTCCCGCGGCCGATGCCTTGGCGGCGGCCCTCGAAGGCGCTGCCGCGACGCCGACCGACGCACCCCTCCCCGACCGCCGCGACCCGGGCGACCTGGCGTGCAACTTCTCGCGCGAGGCGTACCTGGCGGCCGTCGAGCGGGCCCGGGAGTACATCGCCGCCGGCGACATCTTCCAGGTGAACCTGAGCCGCCGGTTCACCGTGGCCCGGCAGGAACGGGCCGACCGGCCCGGCCACGCGTACCAGCGTCCGAGCGACCTGTATCGGCGTCTGCGGCGGTTCAACCCGGCGCCGTACGCGGCGTACGTGGGCCTGGGGCAGGGACGAGCGGTCCTATCGAGCAGTCCGGAACTGTTCCTCGACCTGGGGGCCGACGGGCGGGTGGTCACGCGGCCCATCAAGGGCACGCGGCCGCGGCGGGAGGGCGACGACGCCTTCAACCGCCGCATGGCCGACGACCTGATGGCCGCCGAAAAGGACCGGGCCGAACTCGTCATGATCGTCGACCTGGAACGCAACGACCTGGGCCGCGTGTGCGCGTACGGGTCGGTCCGCGTGACCGAGCCGCGGGCGCTCGAGGCCTACGCCGCCGTCTTCCACACCGCGGCGACGGTCGAGGGGCGGCTGCACCCGGGGCGCGACGTCGTGGACCTGGTGCGGGCGACGTTTCCGGGGGGCTCGATTACCGGGGCCCCGAAGGTCCGGGCGATGCAGATCATCGCCGAACTCGAACCCACCCGCCGCAGCGTGTACACCGGGGCCGTCGGGTACCTGGCGCCGCCGACGCCCGCGCGGCCGGCGGGCCGGTGCGCCCTGAACATCGCCATCCGCACGCTGCTGACGGCCGGGCCGAACGTGCATCTTCAGGTAGGCGGCGGCATCGTGGCCGACTCCGACCCCGCCGCCGAGTTCGACGAGACCACCGACAAGGCCCGGGCCATGCTGGCCGCCCTCGGCCTGCCGACGTAGGCGGCCGGCCCGTGTGGCGCGATGGGCGCCGGGCGCGCGAACGCGCGGGGCAAGCCCCGCGGCTAACGTGCGCCGAGGGCCGTCGCGCGGCGCCGTGTTAGCCGCCCCGCTTGCCGGGCGCGTGTTGTTGAGCGGCGCCGAGGGCCGTCGCGCGCCGCCGTGTTAGCCGCCCGGCTTGCCGGGCGCGTGTTAAGGGGTTTGCCATGGCCGACAGCGACCAGATGTACGTGGCGGGCGAGTTCGTGCCGATGACCGAGGCCCGCGTCTCGGCCCTCGACGCGGGGCTGCTGCTGGGGGCGGGCCTCTTCGAGACGCTGCGGACCTACGGCGGCCGGCCGTTCCGCCTGGCGGCCCACCTGGCCCGGCTGCGGGCCAGCGGCACGGTGCTTCGCATCTTCGTCAAGGAAACCGACGAGGCCGTCGCCGAGGTCATCGACCGCCTGGTTTGCGCCAACGGCGCGCCCGACGCCCGGGTCCGCCTGACGGCGACGCGCGGCAGCCTGACGGACGAACTCGACGACGACGAGGCCCCGGCGGCCACCCTCCTGGCGACGGCCGGCCCCATGACGCCGTACCCGGCCGAGTTCTACGAGCAGGGCGTCACGGTGGTCGTCTCGGACATCCGGGCCAACGAGACCGACCCGTCGACCTATCACAAGACGACCGGGTACATGACGAACCTGCTGGCGCTGCGCGACGCCCACCGGGCCCGCGCGGCCGAGGCGATCCGGTTCAACACGAAGAACCGCCTGGCCGAGGGGGCCATCTCGAACATCTTCCTCGTCCGCGACGGGCGCCTGCTGACGCCGCCGGTCGAGGAGGGCCTGCTGGCGGGCATCACGCGCGCCGCCGTGCTCGAGGTGGCCGCCGAGACGGGCGTGCCCGCCCAGCAGCAGGCCCTGGCGGTCCAGGACCTCCTGGCCGCCGACGAGGTGTTCCTGACGAACGCCATCATGGAGGTCATGCCGGTGGCCCGCTTCGAACAGCACGAGGTCGGCACCGGCCTGCCCGGCCCCGTCACGCGGCAACTGGCCGAGGCGTACCGGGCCCTGGTGGCCCGCGAGACGGGCGGGT
>DATKZB010000274.1:0-3614 GCA_035528235.1 Phycisphaerae bacterium | reverse complement strand
GCGTGGGGCGGACCGATTCCAGTTGCCTCCCCCGGTCGCGCGCCGGTATGATGCCTCCGCATTGACGTGGCTGTAGATCATCACGGCAAGCGAGGCGGGGCATGCTCGGAAAGATCCTATCGGTGGGCGTGTACGGCATTGACGGGTACCCGGTGGAGGTCGAGTTCGACGTCCGCAGCGGCCTGCCGGCCGTGGTGGTCGTGGGGCTGCCCGACGCGGCCGTCAAGGAATCGAAGGACCGCGTGGCCACGGCCCTGAAGAACTCCGGGTACGTCTGGCCCGACGGTCGCATCACGATCAACCTGGCCCCGGCCGATACGAAGAAGGAGGGCGCGGCGTTCGACCTGCCGCTGGCGTTGGGGGCCCTCTCGGCCACCGGCCAGATGCTCTCGGCCCGCCTCCGGGACTACGCGGTGGTGGGCGAACTGGCGCTCGACGGGGCCGTGCGGCCCATCCGGGGGGCCCTGTCGATGGCCCTGGCGGCACGCGAGCAGAAACTCAAGGGCCTCATCCTGCCCGCCGCCAACGCCCGAGAGGCCGCCGTCGTCACCGACCTCGAGGTCGTGCCCGTGACGGCCCTGGCCCAGGCCGTCGGGTTCCTGACGGGCGAGGTGCCCATCGAGCCGTGCGCGGTGGACCTGGAGAGCGTGTTCGAGGAGTCGCGGCGCGACGACGTGGACTTTTCGGACGTGCGCGGCCAGGAACACGCCAAACGCGCCCTGACGGTGGCGGCGGCCGGAGGGCACAACGTTCTGATGATCGGGCCGCCGGGCGGCGGCAAGACGATGCTGGCGCGGCGGTTGCCGACCATCCTGCCGATGCTGGGCATCGAAGAGTCGCTCGAGACGACCCGCATCTATTCGAGCGTGGGCTTGCTCGCGCCGGGCGAGTCGGTCATTGCCACGCGGCCGTTCCGCTCGCCGCACCACACCACGAGCGAGGCCGGCCTGGTGGGCGGCGGGACGATTCCGAGCCCCGGCGAGGTCAGCCTGGCCCATCACGGCGTCCTGTTTCTCGACGAACTGCCCGAGTTCAACCGGCACACGCTCGAGGTGCTCCGCCAGCCCCTGGAAAGCGATAGTTCCTTTTCAATACGTCCGAACACGCGGGGCTTTAGTGCTTTGGCCAGTCGGGCCATGTCGGCCAGGGCGTGGCCGGGCCGGTACTCGCCGACGGGCACGAGCCTGTACGCGCACCCGGCCGCTTTGCTCCGCACGTCGAACGCCACGCCCACGGCCAGGAGCCGGGCCAGGGGGCCGAGCTGCTGCATCCGCATGGCCTCGGCCCGCACCGCGTCCTTGCGGCCCGCAGGCATCACCACCAGCGACGCCTCTGGCGTCTTCATCCAGAGGACGCCAAGGCGGCCGTCGCGGGTCTTGCGGTAGCCCGCCCACTCGGCCTTGCCGATCCGCTCGACCTTGAACCGGAGGCCGTTGAGGACGGCGTGCACCAACTCACGCCGCTCCGCGTCGTTCAGGCCGTCCACGGTCCGCCGGGCCACGTCGCGGATGGCCGCGAGCGTCGCCGCGTTATCGTCCACGAAGGCGGCCTGCCCGGCGGCGTCCTCCAACGCCGCCACGCGGTCTTTCAATTCGCTGATGTTCTCGCGGGCCAGCTGGCGGTCGGCCTCAAGGCGCTCCAGCTGGCGGCCGAGCGTCTCCTGCCTGGCGGCGTCGGCCGACAGCAACAGGTCGGCGGCCACGTCGATCTTGGCCTGCACCGTGGCGACCTTCGACTCGGCGGCCTTGATGGCCTTGCGGGCTTTGGCTGTCTCGGCCTTTGCGGCGCCAGGCTGTACGAAGCGCGACAGGAACGCGGCCGGGGCCAGGAACACCTTGCGGCAGGCGCGCCACACAACGGCCTCGACGTGACTGGCGGGGACGTGGGGGAGTCCGCACCACTTCTTTCCCGCCATCATCGACCGGCGGTGGGCCTTCCCCCAGGCACACTTGTAGTACCGTAAATAGTGGCCGTCCACCTTGCGTGATCCGCCCGCCAGGCCCATCCTCGCGCCGCACTCGCACAACAGCCGGTCTTTGAGGAAGTGACGCGGCTTGGCCGGGCGGCCGGGGCCGCCCTTGCGGCCAGCGGGCCGCTTGGCCTCGATCTTGGCCTGGACCCGTTTCCACGTGGGCCAGTCGATGATCGCCGGTATCTCCCGTATGAATTGCCACGCCTCACGCGGGTTGATCCGGCGGCTGCGGCTGCCGGGGGCGTATCCGTACACGTTCCCATAGACCCGTCCGGCCACCATCGGGTTGCGCAGGATGCGGCCGACCTTCGGCCCGGTCCACTGGGTGCCCCGCAGCGTGGTCACGCCCGACCCCTGAAGCCACTCGGCGATTGTCTCTTGGCTCTGGCCGCGCAGGCAGCGGTCGAACATTTCCTGCACGACCTTGGCCTGGCCCTCGATGATCTCAAACGTCCGGGCCTGCCAGTCGTCGGCCGCGACGTATCGCAATCCGAAGCATGGCTGAGTATTCACGATCCCGCCCTTGCGCGCTCTGGCCGCCTTGCCAGCGGCCATGCGCGCCACAATCGCCCGGCCCGCGTAATGGTCGAAACCGCCGAACAACGTCAGTATCAACCGATGTTCCTCATTGGCCAGGTCGTATTCCGTACCGGCGACGATGCACCGGACCCCGGCCTTGGCCATGCGGTCAAGGATGATCTCCTTGGCCTTCTTGTCTCTGGCGAGCCGGTCGCTCTTGTCCCATACCATCACGTCGCCCGGCCGGGCCTTGGCCAGCACGTCCGCCAGCAGCGGCCGGTCGTCCGGGGTCTCAACGAACCCGGAGATCGTCTCCTTCACGTGCTCGCCGTTCGCCAGGCCGAGCCGGTCCGCCATGGCCTGCACGGCGGCGAGCTGGGCGTCGTGACCCTCACCCTTTTCCTGATGCTCCGTTGAAACGCGCGTCAGCAAATAGGTCTTCATGGCACGCCTCCTTTTTTATTCTACCCTATTATAGCGGAAAGGCACTATCGGAGTAAAGGGCCTTTCCTATAAATCCTGAGAAACTCCTTCGCCCGTAAACCCTTGCCCCGCAACGGGTTACAAAACCACCGGATTTTTCTGCCAAACCGGGCCTGGGCACAGCTTAAGTATAGTCGTGGAGGGGCGACAGGCGGAGAACGATAAATGACACAGACGAGCAAAGCAACCGGCCACGTGACCCAGTTGGAGACGGCCGAGCGCTCGGCACTGGCCCAGCTGCCGGCGGACCTGGCAAGCCTGGCACAAGGCGACCCGGCCCGATGGTACGCGCTGAAGGCCGCACAGGACGCCGACCGCATAGGGTCCGCTGAGTTCAAGGCGGAGTTGGCCGCCCTGCGGATCGCCGCGATCGCGGGCGACGAGCGACAACGCCAGGGGCACCCCGGACGCGGCAGACCGCCGTTGTCCGACGAGCGCAAGCAGTACAGGCAAGGGCAACAAGACGCCGACGAAGCGCCCGACCGGGCGGCCCTGGCGCTGCAAAACTACATGGACCGCATCGGCCAGTTGAAGGACGCGGCCCCGGAGATCGCCCGGCTTGATGAGCAGGCCGACGAGCAACAGCGGCTCTGCGAGCAGGTCATCAAGCATATCAGAGCGGCGGCAGTCACCTACCATG
>DATKZB010000273.1:0-2783 GCA_035528235.1 Phycisphaerae bacterium | reverse complement strand
ATGGGTGAGGAGATCACCGGCAAGCATGGCAAGGTGCACGTCCACCTGAACGCGCTGAACCTGGCCGAGATGGTGCCGCCGCAAAATGGCGAGACCTTCGAGGCCACCATCGCCGCCGACGTCGCCGCCGTCCGCGCGCAGGAGCAGGCGATCGGGCGGCCCATCCTGACGCAACTGAACCATCCGAACTGGGGCGGCTGTGTCCCCGTCGAAGACTGGTGCCGCGTGCCCGACCTGGAGTTCTTCGAGGTCGTCAACGGCCGCCCCAGCGACGCGTACAACACGGGCGACGTGCGCCTGCTGAGCACCGACCGGCTCTGGGACGTGGCGCTGGCGAAGCGCCTCGGCGACCTGGGTCTGGGGCCTGTCTACGGCATCGCGGCCGACGATTCGCACAACCTCGATGGCGGCTCGGGCGCCGGATGGATCATGGTCCGGGCCGCCGAACTTCAGGCCGACACTCTTATCCACGCCATGCGCCGAGGCGACTTCTACGCCACCACCGGCGTCCTCCTCAAAGATCTGCGCTGGGACGGCAAGCGGTTGACCGTGGCGGTAGAGCCCGAGCGGGGCCTGACGTACCGCATCCAATTCATCGGCACGTTGCCGGGCTACGACCGCAGCCGCGAGGACGTCCGGGATGAAAAGGGTGACCTCCTGCCGCCCACCCAGCGGTACAGCCCAGACATCGGCAAGGTCCTGAAAGAGGTCGAGGGCACCCGGGCCGAGTACGTCTGCTCGGGACGCGAACTGTACGTCCGGGCCCGCGTCGTCTCGTCGCGCGTCGTTCCGTACCCGAATAAGGAGCGGGACAAAGGTCTGCCAGCCGTCTACGAGACAGCCTGGACGCAGCCGATAGTTGTTCGCCCGGCCGCGTGCAATTCCTTCGGTTTCGGCGGCCACAACGCCTGCCTGCTGCTTCAGAAGGTATTGAGCGCGGGCGGCCGCGAGGCCGGGCGCCGGTCCTTGACCTTCCGGCGTGGGCGCGGCCAGGATGGACGTGGAGGAACCGGCCATGAAGGCGAAACCACCCGAACCACAGGAGACGCCCAGGACTAGCCTGGTCATTCTTACCGTCCTGCTGATGATTCTGGCCATCGTTGCTGTTGCCGCAGCCGAGGAACCCCCGCTGCCGGGCTCGACGGCCCTCCCGCTCTCCATCAGCGGCGTGTTTCCGCACCTGGCCGTTTCGACCGACGACGTTCCCGGCTCCGAGAGCGGCATCGGGGCGCTTATGCCCTGGGCCGACCGCCTGTGGATGGTCACGTACGTCGCCCACATCCGCGGATCGGGCACGGGCCTCTTCGAAATCACCCCGGACCTGCGGATGACGAAGCGCCCGGAAAGCGTCGTCGGCACCTACGCCAACCGCATGATTCACCCGCAGTCGAAACAGTGCATCATCGGGCCGCACTTCATCGACCAGGACGCCAACGTCCGGACCTGCAAGGCCATCCAGGGCCACCGCCTGACGGCCACGATGACCCATCTGACGGACCCCGCCCACAAAGTCTACTTCCTGACGATGGAGGGCCTGCTCTTTGAAGTGGACGTCCGGACGCTGGAGGCCACGCAACTGGCGGACCTCAACAAGGAACTCGGCATTCGCGCGAAACCGCACTTCAAGGGCGGCTTCACGGGGCAGGGACGCGTCGTCGTCGCCAACAACTCCTACGACGAGTCCGACGTCCTGGGCAAGGGCGGCCAGGGACGCCTGGCCGAGTGGGACGGCAAGACGTGGACCGTCCTGGAGCGGACCGCCTTCTGCGAGGTTGCTGGCGCCGGCGGCGTCATCTTCGCCACCGGCTGGGACCCCACGAGCGTCCTCCTCAAGGTCTTCGCCAAGGGCCGATGGTCCACCTACCGCCTGCCCAAGGCCAGCCAGTGCTACGACCACGCGTGGTTCACCGAGTGGCCGCGCATCCGCGAGGTCGAGACGGAGCGGTTCCTGATGCACATGCACGGGATGTTCTACGAACTCTCGTCGCTGGTATACGAGGGCGTGCCGTGGGCCCTGAAGCCGATCTCGGTCCATCTGCGGATGGTTCCGGACTTCTGCTCGTGGCGGGGCCTGCTGGTTCTCGCCGGCGACGAAGCGACTGCTTGCGGCGGGAACCTCCTGGCCGGACAGCCCCAGTCCAACCTCATCTTCCTCAAGACCGACGACCTCTGGCAGTTCGGAAAACCCAAGGGTTTCGGCGGCGTGTGGCGGGCGTGCGACGTCAAGGCCCGCGCCCCCTCCGACCCCTATCTCATGACCGGCTTCGACCAGAAGGTCCTCCACCTGGCCAACGATGCGGTCGCCGAAGTCCGCTTTACCGTCGAGGTGGACTTCCTTGGCAACGGCATGTGGAAGACGTACGAGATTCTCACTGTGCCGCCCAACGGTTACGTGCACCACGAGTTTCCGGTGGGCTTCAGCGCCCACTGGGTCCGCGTCACGGCCGACAAGGACTGCACCGCGACTGCCTGGTTCATCTACAATTGAGGTTCGCCGTTCGACCGCGCCGCGCGTCGCGCTTTTATTTAGCCCCCCGTGAATACACGGAGGGGTGCCGTTCACGCTATTCGGCGTCGAACGCATCCCGCTCGCGCGGGAGACGGTAGGTGCCGAGGTAATAAAGCGCCAAAAGGGCGTCGGTGTGCAAGAGTTCGGGGTCGCTCGTTTCGCCGAGGCGGCGCTTGACCTCGAGGACGAACCAGAACCCCAGGCCGAGGCGCACGTCGCGCCCCAAGGCGTACTCCAGGGCGGTTTCGTCGTCGGTTTCGCGGCCGATGACGGC
>DATKZB010000272.1:0-6759 GCA_035528235.1 Phycisphaerae bacterium | reverse complement strand
GTCGACGTTCGTGGGCTCGAACCCCTCGCGGTACGCCGCCGCGCGGACGACGGTCGTCGTCACGATGTGGATGGGCGTGGCCGGGTCGAACACGTAGCCGCTCGTGGCAGTGGGCCAACTGCCGTTGAGCGTGTACCGGATGGTCGCGTCGGGCGTCGCGGTCGAGATGACGAGGTCGAAGGCGGCGTCGTAGAACCCGCGGTCGTGGTCGAAGGCCGTGTCCTTGACGTAGGCATAGTAGTCGGTGGTGTTGGGCTCGCCGGGGCTGGACGTGGAGAAGTAGTGTTCGCCCAGGACGAGGATGTCGATGTCGACGAGTTGCGCGAGGACCAGGAACTCCAGGTCCGGCACCTGGTAGTTCAGCCCGTGGATGGCCAGGACGTTCGTGCCGTCGCGCAGGTCGTCCAGGTAGGCCGAGACGTCGATCTCTGCGTAGACGAGGGCGTCGGCCTTCGCCCGGTCGGCCGTGGCGGCGGAGTTCCAGGCGAGCGAGGCGGGGGCGTTCCGCTCCGCCACCTTCACGCCGTTCAGATAGGCCACGAACCCGTCGTCGTACAGGATCTTCAGCGTGAGCGAGTCGTACGCCGTCCGGTCGGCCACGTCGAACGGAATGCGGACGTAGGCCGACGTGTTCACGCCGCGCATCGCCGCCTCGACGTCGGTGCCGATGACGTCCTCGAACACACCGCCGGCGGCGCTGCCCGAGACGACCTGCGACTCGACGTACAGGCCGCCGTTGGCCGTGTCGCCCACCAGGTCGAAACTGCTGTCGTACGTGGTGTGGGACCCCGGCGCGGCAAAGAGTTCGCCCGACTGGCCGCCCCCGTTCTCGAACACCACCAGCCGCAGGTCGTACTGGCCGGCCGTCGGGAAGTTGAAGGTGCCCAGCGTGTCGCCCGTGCCGCGCAGGCCCGCGAAGTCGATCCGGTCGCTGCCCGCGGGGGTCGTCGAGTTGCCCACCCAGGTCGTCGTAGCGCCGACGATCTGCAGGCCGAACCCCTCGTCGCTGGCGACGCCGAAGGTGTAGTCGCCCGCCGTCGAGATCGTGATGGTGGCGAAAGCCTCCGTCACGATCCGGTTCGGGTCCTCTGAGAACGACGTGCCGGGATACGGCACGTCGCCGCCGAAGTGGCCGCCGCGCCAGTAGTTGATGACGGGGTCGTTGCGCGACACGATGCTCAGTTGCTTCGACGGCGTGGCGATGACCGACTCGGCCTCGCCGAGCGAGCCGATGTCGCTCTTGGCGAAGTAGTTGTACACCGCGAAGCCCGGCACCGCCGCCTCGTACCCGACGCCCGTCTGGCCGCGGAGCGTCCAGGCCGAGTCGTCGTAGTCATACGCAGCCCAGGCCAGGCCCCAGCCGGGGTCGCTCGTCGGCACGTACACCGCCGCGTCGGCGTGGGGGCCGACAAGGGTCGCGACCTCGATGTCCTGGCCGATGCCGTACGAGATGTTCTCGAACTGCTTCGGGTACTCGGGCGTGTACTCCCAGGCGTACGAGTCGTCGGCGCGGCGGAGCGCCAGGTACTCGCCACCGCTCTTCAGCGAAAAGTCGGTCCGCAGCAGAAACGCGGGGTCCCGCTGATCGGCACCGTCGGCCATAACCACCAGGTACCCGCCCGCCGCCAGGTCCACGTCGGGGAAGTACCACCGGTGTGAGTCGTCCTCCAGCGACCAGCCATTCAGGTTGACCGTCGTCGGCTCGGTGTTGTGGATCTCGATCCAGTCGGGGTACACGTCCGACTGCTCGGGGTCCTCCCAAGCCAGGTCATTGTCGGCCATGAACTCCGAGATGATGACGCTGCCGTCCAGCAACAGACGCGGTTCCAGGGGCTCGAACAGCGGTTGACGGTGCCCGAGGCGAATGCCGTCGCGGTTCACGCCAAGACCCCTTTCCTACCATAATGGAACCGGACCCCAGGGGTGCCGGCGGCCCGGCAGGAGGACCCATGCGCGGAGACAGCATGCACCAAGACAACCCCCCGGTGCCGAGAACCACGCACCTCCTATAGAAGTATACTCGTTTTCCGTCCGCAAGCAAACCCCAGAAACAGAAAACTTGGCCGGAAAACGTCATCTTACCGCCCCGACACACCCAGGAAGGCCGCACGAAGGCCCCGCACGCCCCCGCGAACCGCCATCCGGCACAGACGGCCGGTCCAGGGGTGGCATGGTCAGCCCGAAGGGTGACCATGATCCAGGCCTGCGGCATGTGCCACGGCTCGCCCGGGGCGAGCCGTGATCAAAACGCTGTTAGTCCTACAACGCAACTTCGCTACTTCATCCCGCCTGGCGGCCTTCCTAGGCCGCCAGGAACATGCGTCAGGCCCGATCGCGGCGGCCAGGGAAGGCCGCCGCGCGACAAGTTACGTTGTAGGATTAGGATCACGGGGTGACGAGCAACCCGTGGCACGTGGTAACGGCGCGTGGCCTCGCCCGCCGCCCCTCACAGCGTCTCGGGAATCTCGTACGGTTTGCGCCGCGGCCGGTCGAGGTACGCGTTGGCCTCGGCGTCGTCGGGGAACTCCTCCTTGGCCGGGTCCCAGCGGAGTTTGCGGCCAAGCCAGCGGGCGATGTTCCCCAGGTGGCACACGGTGGCCGAGCGATGACCGGTCTCGACGTCGGCCACCGGCCTCGCGCGGCTCTTGATGCAGGTGGCCCAGTTGGCCCTGTGGCTCTCGCCGGCCTTGGACGCGTTCTTGAGGGCCTCCTCGGCGATCTCGGCCGGGTCGGATTTCACCTTGCCGCGGTCGACGGTGATGGTGCCCTTCTCGCCCACGAACACGACCCCACCCGCCGGCCCCGACCCCAATTCCATGACGATGTCGCCCGGATAGCGGAAGAACACCTTCGGCACGCTGCACGCCTTGTTGTAGCCCGGCCCCGGCTCGGTCTGGCGTGGCGGCGTCAACTTCCCGCCCTCGGCCCAGACCTCCAGGGGCCCGGCTTCGTCCATGCCCAGGGCCCATTGAACCTGGTCCAGGCCGTGCGAGCCTCAGCCGGTCATCTCGCCGCCCGAGTAGGCGCGGAACGATATCCAGCCGGGCTTGGCCCGCGGCGTGTACAAATCGACATGGTACGGAACAACAGGCGTGGGGCCGCACCACATGTCCCAGTCGAGCCCCTCGGGCACCGGCTGGCCCGGCAGGGCGCCCTCCCACGGGCTGGGGTAGTTGTTCGCAACGACGCGGCTGACCCGCCCGATGCGCCCGCTGCGGACGAGTTCGCACCCGATGCGGTTGGCCGCCAGCGACCGCTGCTGGCTGCCCACCTGGAGCACGCGGCCGTGCTTGCGGACGGCCTCGACCATCCGGCGGCCCTCGCGGATGGTCAGCGTCATGGGTTTCTCGACGTACACGTCCTTGCCCGCCTGGCAGGCGTGAATCGCACACAGGGCGTGCCAGTGGTCGGGCGTGCCGACCGTGACGGCGTCGACCTCCTTGAGGTCGAGGAGTTTGCGGTAGTTCTGGAAAGCCTTGGCCTTCGTCTTGGCGGCGATGGCCTCGGCCCGCGGCAGGTTGACGTCGGCGACGGCGACGACCCGGCCGCCGGGGATGCCCATAATCCCGCTCCCCTGCCGGCCCACGCCGATGCCGCCGATGCCGATGCTCGCGTTCGCCCCGAACACGCGCGACGACACGACGTACGGCGCCGCCACCGCGGCGGCCGCGGCCGCGCCGCCTTGCAGAAACCGCCGGCGGGAGAGTCTGCGTCGGTGTGTCATAGCTTTCCTTTCCCTTGGCTTCACGGAACCTGGTGTCTGTAGAACCGGCCTCAGAGATTCCGCGTGCTGGCCTTCCCAGGCCGCCGCGCCGCCCCAGGCGCTCTACAGGGCCTGCTGCTCGGTCCGCGAGATGATCTCGTCCTGGAGCGCCCGGCCCACGTCGACGAAGTAATCGCTGTACCCCGCCACGCGGACGATCAGGTTACGGTGCGCCTCGGGGTCTTCCTGGGCGGCGCGCAGCGTCGCCGCGTCGACCACGTTGAACTGCACGTGGTGGCCATCGAGGCGGAAGTACGACCGGACGAGGCTGGCCAGGCGGTCGAGCCCCTCGCCGGCCAGCACCTGTGGGCTGAACTTCATGTTGAGCAGCGTTCCGCCCGTGCGGGCATGATCGATCCGCGCAGCCGACTTGAGGACGGCCGTCGGACCCTGGGTATCGGCCCCCTGGCTCGGCGAGATGCCCTCGGACACCGGCGCCCCGGCCTTGCGGCCGTTGGGCAGCGCGCCGGTCACCGCGCCGAAGTACACGTGGACCGTCGTGGGCAACAGGTTGACGCGATACTTGCCCCCCTTGGTGTTCGGCCGGCCGTTCAGGACGTCGTAATAGGCGTTGAAAACCTGTTCGGCCACGGCGTCGGCGTATTCGTCGTCGTTGCCGTAGCGCGGCGTGCGGTTGGCCAGGGTCCGGCGCAGGTCCTCGCGGCCCTCGAAGTTCGTCCGCATGGCGTCCAGCAGGTCGGCCATCGAGATCGTCTTCTGATCGTACACGTGGTACTTGACCGCCGCGAGGGCGTCGGTCACCGTGCCGAGGCCGACTCCCTGGATGTAGGTGGGGTTGTACCGGGCGCCGCCGTCGTGGTAATCCCTCGCCTTCTCGATGCAGTCATCCATGATAATCGACATGTATGGCGCGGGCATGCTGGTGGCGTACAGGCGCTCGATGGCATTGTTGCCGGCGATCTTCGTGTCCACAAAGTGTTTCAACTGGCGGCGGTAGGCCTCGAAGAACTGCTCAAACGATCCGAACCCGCGCGGGTCGCCCGTGGCCGGGCCCACCCGCCGGCCCGTGGTGGGATCCACGCCGTCGCAGCACGCCAGTTCCAGGATGCGGGGCCAGTTTATGTACCCCGTCAGGGTGCAACTCTCTTTGCCGAACGCGCTGACGGTCACGCATCCGCTGGGCCCGCCGGCCCGGGCGTCGGCCATGCTCTTGCCGTCGTGGAGCATCTCCTTGATGATGACGTCGGTGTTGAAGACCGAGGGCTGCCCGAGGCCGGTCCGGATGACCTCGCAGGCCCGCCGGACGAACCGGTCCGGGGTCTTCGCGCTAATCTGGACGCAGGCCGACGGCTGAATCAGTTGCATCTCCTCGGCCACGTCGAGCACCAGGTACGAGACGTCGTTGACGGCGTCGGAGCCGTCGGCCTTCACGCCGCCGAGGTTGATGAGGGCGAAGTCCTGGTACGTGCCGCTCTGCTCCTCGGTCACGGCCACCTTGGGCGGGGCGGGCTGGTTGTTGAACTTGATCCAGAAACACTCCAGCAGTTCCTTGGCCCCTTCCGGCGTCAGGGCGCCGTCGGCCGTCTCGCGGGCGTAGAACGGCCACAGGTGCTGGTCGAGCCGCCCCGGGTTGAACGAGTCCCACGTGTTCAGTTCGGTGATGACCCCCAGGTGGACGAACCAGTAGGCATGGAGTGCCTCGTGGAACGTCCGCGGCGCCTGGGCCGGCACGCGCGAGCAGACCTCGGCGATCGCCAGCAGTTCCGCCTTGCGGGCAGGGTCCGTCTCCCGCTCGGCCAGTTCACGGGCCGCCGCCGCGTGCCGCGAGGCAAACAGCATCATGGCGTCAGCGGCGATCTCCATGGCCTTGAGTTCTTCGTTCTTGTCGAAGGCCCTCAAGTCCTCGAGCGGGTCGAGCCGGCGGCGGCGCGCCGCAATCCGCTCCTTGAAGTCGACGAACCCGTGGCGGTAAATCTTGTCGTCGAGAATGGCGTGGCCGAACGCCCGCTGCTCCATGAACTCCGTAAAGACCCCCGACCCGAACGCCTCGTGCCAGGTGTCGCTCATCGTGCCGAAGAGCCGGTCGCGGATCGTCCGGCCTGACCAGAACGGGATAATCTCATGCTCGTACACGCGGCGGACGTGGTCGCTGACCTCGAAAGGCGTCCGCTCGCGCGTGGCCAGCACGCGCAGGTCCTGGAGACTGTGGCAGCACAACTCCGGGTACGTGGGCGTGGCCTTGGGCGCCGGGCCGCGCTCGCCAACAATCCATTCGCCCTCGTTGATGCAGATCGTCCGGTGCTGCATGATGTGCCGCAGCGCCAGTGCCCGGGCCACCGGCACCGAGACGCGCGCCGCCTCGCCGCTCTTGTAGAAGGCCGTCAGGAGTTCGGCCCGCTCGGCCGAGACGTATGGCTTGGTCTCGATGCTCTGCCGTCGCAGCCGTCGAACGCGTTCGGTCATGGATTATCCGCCTATGGTTACCGTGAGGCCGAATGCGGCCAGCCTTGACCGTATCGCCGCCATGTGCCCGGCCGAGGGTCTTGGCGTCGGCGGAGGCCCCTCGCCCCGCGCCAGCCGGGCCAACTTGTGGCGGCCGCCCTCATTATAGGGCAGAATGTCCACGCCCGCCACCCCACCGAGCGACGCCACGAACCGGCCGGTCGCCGCCAGGTTCGCGTCGGCGTCGTTCATCCCGGGAATAATCGGCACCCGCACGCGCACCGGCCTGCCCCGGCCTGCGATCCGCCGCAGGTTCTCCAGAATGAGGTCGTTGCCGACGCCGGTCAGCCGCTCGTGGGCCGCGCTTTCCATGTGCTTGATGTCGCACAGCAGCAGGTCCGCCGCCTCGCTGACGGCCCGCAGCACGTCCCACGGGGCGTGGCACGTCGTGTCGACGGCCGTGCGGATGCCCCCTGCCCTGCACGCGGCCAGCAGGCTCGCTAAGAACTCGGGCTGCATCAGCGGTTCGCCGCCCGAGAACGTCGCGCCGCCGCCCGATTCGTCGTAGAAGATGACGTCCTTGGCGATCTCGG
>DATKZB010000271.1:0-8391 GCA_035528235.1 Phycisphaerae bacterium | reverse complement strand
CATGCCACCCGCCGGCGCATTCGGGTCTTACACATGGTCACCCTGCGGGATGACCATGCCACCCATCGCGGCGGGTACGGGGACCCGCCGCGCACGAACGTGGCACCCGCGCACTTGGGCCTTACACAGGGTCACCCTGCGGGATGACCATGCCACCCGCCGGCGCATTCGGGTCTTACACATGGTCACCCTGCGGGATGACCATGCCACCCGCCATGCCGCCCCGGCGGCTTACCAGCGGAAGAAGCGGTAGGGGTCGTCCCATTCCTCGGGCGGGTCGAGGTAGAGGCCGTCGAGCCAGCGCTGGTCGGGCTTGACCTTGGCCCCATCGACGGGCCTGGAGAATCGGGCGAGGACGGGCGTGGACCCGGCGACGCCCATGCCGGCCAGCAGGCGGGTGACCAGGAAGGAGGCCCGGCGGTAGGTCCGCTTGAGGTTGTACTGGTTGGCGTAATCGAACTCCCAGGGCACGAGTTGGCAGAAGACGACGTCCGCGGCGTCGGCCTTGGCCAGGACGCCGTCGCCGATGACCGTGGCACCGCCCGCGACGAGTGGGAGTTCCCGCGGGTCGCGGTTGTGCACGTCGGCGGGTCCGACGCCGGCCAGGGGCGAGGCGGCGGGGAACGGCTCGAACACGGCCGCAATGTGCTCCGCCTTCTTCATGGTGACCTTGACGGGCCCGAGCGCCCCGGCGTCCGCTTCGTCGAGGCCGATGGCCAGCAGGTGACCGCCCGCCTTGATCCAGTCGCCCAGGGCTGCCGCATGGGCAGCCAGTTTCCGGCCGCCGCCTGGACCGACGACCAGCACCTGGTCGGCCGCAAGGGCGCCGCCGTCGTACGTCCCGGCATCCACGCCGATCCGCTGCAGGTGGGTCTTGCCGGCGGCGTCGCCCACGTAGAGGGCCCGGCGGCGCGGGGCGGGTTTCCAATCCGTCACGTGCTGGAGGATGTTGCGGACGAGGCGCTGGGCGGCGGGGTCGGCCTCGGTCCGGCCGGTCACGTCCATCTGGCAGAAGAGGACCATGCCCTTGCCCTCGCGATACTCCATGAGGGGTGCGTACTGGAGGCTGAAGCCGCCGTCGACGATGGGCAGAAAGTCGCCCCGCGCCGGCTTCTCGATGAGGACCGACGCCACGTTACCGCGACACCCGCACCGCCACCCGCGTGTCACCTCGATGCCGCACCACGTGACGGCGGGGGCGGTGTTGAATTTGCGGCTGAGTTCGTACTTCATTCGCGGCGGCAAAATGGTGGCCTCGCCGCGCCAGTCAGCCAGGTGCGTCTCGTCCAGCCCCGCCAGGGCAGGGTGGTCGGGCACGCGCCTGAAAACCTGCCGCAGACCGTACTCGGCCACGCGGAAGCCGAACCGTTTTTCCAGCACGTCCGGGGTCTGCTCGAACACAATGACTTTCAGTCCTTCGCGGACGCGGCCGACGTCCGGCCCGGGCCCGTCGACGGTCAGGGCGGCCTTGCCCACGATGAGGACGTCGTACGGCGCGAGGTCGGCGTCGGCCTTCACCGCGCGGCAGGGCACTCGCATGGCGGCCAGGGCCTTGGCGGTCTCGCCCTTGGGGTCGAAGAGGGCGATCTTGGCGCCGGCCTTCACGGTCGGCGCGGGCGGCAGGACGTGGATGGCGAAGGCGTCTTTCTGCGTCTCGCCGCCGGCGAACGTGACGGTGGCGGCGAGTTCGTACGGGCCGGGTGCCAGCGTCTTCGGCAGGTCGAAGCGCAGCGCGATGCGCTGCTGATCGCCCGTCGGCACGGTCACCTTCTTGCTGCCCGTCACGGCCTGGGGCAGGTTGAGCGACCAGGTGCACTCGCACGAGACGGTCTGGCGGGAATTGTTGATGATGATGAGTTGTTTCTCGAGCGTCTCGCCCGCCAGCACGTTGTGGTCCTTGCTGGTGAACCGGGTGGGCTTGCCGCCGATGTAGGCCAGCAGCGGCAGGTTGTTGCGGAGCAGGGCCTGTGCGGCGAGCGTCGGCACCCAGTCGGCCCGTTCGTAGGCCAGGTCCATCCGCTCGTACCGGCCCTCGATGTAGTCGGGGCTGAACCCCGGCCGCTGGAGGTTGGCCCAATCGGTCCGCAGGTCCTGGCGGCGGTTCCGGTCCAAGCCCTCGCGCGGTTTCCACAGGATGTTGTGCTCCCACGGCGAGTTGGCCGAGAGCCCCCAGGTGCGGAACGCCCGCCAGTTGTCGGTGGTGTACAGGGCGAACACGGGGTACCGCTCCGGAAAATCGCGGGACCCCAACTGGTGCGGATAGTCCCAGCGATGGTAGAGGTTCCCTGCCCGGCACTGCTTGGCTTCCCACCGCAGGTTCCGCTTCTCCATCTCGCTGACCTGGAAGGCCCGGTCGCCGAAGAACTGGGCGTTCCACTCGGCCAGGCAGAACTCCCACGGCACCGTGGCGCTGCCGAAGGACCGCTGGCCCTTGTACCACCCGCGGTACATCGCCCAGTCCCACGAGAACGGCGCGCCGTACTCGCACGTGAAGGCCGGCTTGACGCCGCGCGTGGACCAGTGCTCGAACCAGTCGGAGAGTTCCTGGACCGGGGCGAAGTTCGGGTAGAAGTTGCTCGTGTGCATCGACCCCAGGTTGCCCGAGGAGTGATGGTAGACGATGCGGCCGGGGTCGAGGCGCTTGACGATGGCCTCGGCCCGCAGCGCCCGTTTGACGTTGTTGACGGCCCACGTGTCGCGCGAGTCCTTGAGGCCGTCGATCATGTCGGGGTTCATGTCTTCGCTGTAGCCGGTGGCGTTGTGGTTCATGGAGTAGAACACGACCGACGGATGGTTCTGGGCCGCGCGGACGTAGAACGCCGCGTGGCGGGCGTAACCGTTGGACTGGTCGGCGTCGTCGGCCTTCCAGTCGTAGTGGCTGAAGTGCGGTTGCGAGAAGGAGACCAGCATGCCCACGTCGTCGGCGGCCCTCAGGACCTCCTCGAAACCCAGGTGCGAACCCGGCTCGCACCCGTAATTGTGCGTGTACACGAAGTTGATGCCGAAACTCTGGAGGCGCAGGAGGCTCTCGCGCGCGGCGTCGTAGGTGGCCATCGCGGCCCCGACCTGGGCGTTGTCCAGCGGAAGGGCCGAGAGGAAGATGCGGGTGCCGTTCAGGTAGAAGTCGCGGCCGTCTATCCAGAACTCGCGGAACCCGAACCGCACGGGCCAGGCCGCGTCGAGCACCTTGCCACCGGCCTCGGTCAGCGAGAGTTCGACCTGGTACATATTTTGCGGCGTGTGGACGTCCCAGAGTTTCTCGGGCTTCCACGCCTCGGCGAAGGCGATGCGACCGTCCTTCAGGTCGCCGCCGGCGAACGGCTTGCTCGTGAACTCGGCCACGCGGCGGTCGCCGTCCGTCACCCGGGCGCGGAGGGCGTACCGGGCGTCGGCCGCCAGGCCCTCGAGCGCCGCCTCGAACGTGATCCGGCCCTGGCGGACCGACGTGTCGACCTTGACGTCGGCCACCCGCGCCGCCGGGGGCGTGCCCACCAGGTACACGTCGCCGCACAGGCCACGGCGGGCCACCGAGCCCTTCACCTCCCTGGCCGAGGCGGTGTCGTTGTACGAGAGCATGACGCCCTTCAGCGGCATGGCCACGACGAGCAGGCTGAGCGTGTGCTTGCCGCCCGCGCGGCAGACGGCCGTCAGGTCGGCCTCGCCGCCGGGGAACCGGATTTCGCCCGCCTTCTTGCCGTCGATGTAGACGACCGCGTAGGAATTCAGGTACTGGGCGGCCAGGGTGATGCGGCGGCCGGCCCAATCCTTGGGGATGGTCATCTCGCGCTGGTGCCAGGCCGCAGCGACGCCGCCGAGTTTCACGTCCTTCCAGTCCGGGTGGACATGGACGGTCTGGCAGTCTTTCTGCAAGTAATCGGTGATGCCGGGCCAGCCCCCGGGCACTTTGAACCAGCCCCACCGGTCGGCCGGCACGGCGTCGGCGCCGGCCGCGGCCGGTTGCCACTGCCACAGGCCGTTCATGCACACGCGCTCGCGGGTGGGGGTCTTCTGGCGGTAGGCCTTCTGGAGGTCCCAGACGGCCGCGGCGCCGTCCGGCAGCGGCGCGTCGGCCCCTCGTGCCGCGCGCGGCAGGACGAGTGCGGCAGCCACGAGGCAGACCGTCAGGATGAAACGTGGGGCTCGATGCGTTGCCATCGCGGACCTCCCGCCGTGGCCGGCGGCACTCTCTTCGGCGTGCCCCGCCCTCGGCCCTCCGCCGGGACCGGCTGCGCGCCTGCGTGGCCGTGAAGCAAGATGGTATGGGAGTGACGCCCACCAGTGTAGGACATGGCGGCGACGGCTGCAAGCCAGGCGCGTGGGCGGTTAGTCCCACAGCGCTACTTCGCTACTTCATCCCGCCTGGCGGCCTTCCCAGGCCGCCAGGAACACACCTCAGGACCGATCGCGGCGGCCTGGGAAGGCCGCCGCGCGACAAGTAGCGCTGTAGGATTACGTCGCGCGGCCGAGTTCGGCGGTGTAGCGGGCGTTGGCGCTAATCTCGTCGAAGAACCGCGGGTACATGCCCACAATCACCCCGTCGATGGGTTTGATGTGCTCGAAGGCGTAACGGAACGCGTCCCGGACCGTCTGCTGGCTGGTGCCCATGCGGCCGGCGGCCAGGATCTTGAAACCCAGGCAGGGCTGCTTCACCTGGCGGACCACCGCCGTCATGGTCTCGGGGTCCGCGGCGTAAAACGGGTAGCCAAGGTGAAGCGTCTTTGGGGGCCCCGCGATCTTGCGGGTGAGGAAGTAGAAACAGGTCATGAACAGGTCTACTTCCCACCCCTCGTCGGCGATGCGCTGGATGCAGTCCGGGTTGTGGGCCGACACGCCCGCCAGCACGCCCCGGTCGTGGACCTCCTTGACGTAATCGTGCACCTCCTGGCCCTTGCCCTCGGCGAAGAGCCGGTCGGTCGCGCCGCCGTGATGGACCAGGGCGATGGGTTGCGTGCTCTCGACCAGGGCCCGGACGCCGGCCCGCCCGGAGTCGAGGCCGATGAACTGCATCTTGCATCCCCGCTCGCGCACCGTCCGCAGCACCTCGGCCGTCTTCTCGGCGACGGAGAACTGGTGGGCGGTGATCCCCTGGCGCTCGCAATCGAGCAGGAACTCGACGGTCCGCTCGGGGGTGAAGTACTCTTTCATGTGCCGGTTGGTGTGGGGCCCCAGGTAAGAGTAGCCGCCGATGGGGTTCCACCCGGCCACGAGCCGCGTGATGCGGTGCGGGCCCAGCGCGATGGTGGGCAGAGGCGCGGCGGGCGGTTCTGCGGCCGCCGCCCCGTCCGTCCGAGCGAGCCCCGCCGCCGCTCCGGCCACGGCCACCTGCGTCAGGAACTGCCTCCGCCCGATCCCTCGGGTGCCGCGCGGTTCTCGGTCCATCGTGCTATCCTCCGCCGATTCCGGCTTGCCTCTTCACGTGCCACGGCTCGCCCCGGCGGCGCGTCGGCCCGTTGATTGCACCACAGACGGCGCGAGGACGCAAGAGGGTGGCGGCTGACGCGCGGGGCACTGCAACCGCGTGTGGCCGCACGGCGGCCGACATCCCCAGGGGTCTTTACCCGGTCGGGCGGCGGATGTACCATCATGCCCGGCGGCGGTGGAGGGAAGGCCTCCGCATGGGCCGGCTCAGGTGACGAGGGATTCGGTTGGGTGGCGAGGAGAAATATGCATCGCAATACGACAAGCCGGTTCGGGTTGTTTCTGACGGCGGGTCTCGTGGCCGGCACAAGGGTTCGTACGCTCTGCGTCGTGGCCGCGCTGGCCCTGGCGGGGCAGGCGGTCGGCCTTGGGTGCGCCCAGGCGCGTGCGGCCGAGATCATCGTCACGCTGAACGGCAAGCCGAGTCTCTCCTGGAAGGGTCTGCAGACAGCGCTCACCCCCAACGAGCATTGACATGTGAAGGACACGAAGTCGCTCTACCTGGGTGCCTCGCAGGCCAGCGTCTTGTTCAAGAGCGTCCGCTTGCGCCAACTGCGCGGCAGCCGGTGAATGTGCGCGGCTTCTCCATCAAGGTCTCGCAACGAGCAGACGTGGGATGCCCGGCGGAGAAATACCGGGCACGAACAGGAAGCCGTTCACGCCCGTGTGGTTCGTGTCCCTGGCCGGTGTCAGGATGGGCGGTGACCCCGTGCGCGACGGCGCGGATTGACAGGGCCGCCCGGGCGCATAGAATGGGTTCGGGCGCCCGTAGCTCAACGGATAGAGTCACGGACTTCGAATCCGAAGGTTGCCCGTTCGAATCGGGCCGGGCGCACCAATGATGAGATAAGGACAAGTCTTGGCAAGTGGCGGCGTCTCCTGCGCTTGCCACGAGTTTCCCGTTCGGTTTGCCTGACGCGCTTTCCGGGCAGGTGCTGGCGGGTCCTGGCGTGCCGGGGCGTCGGCGCGCTGAAAGGGCGCTGCGCGTCGAACGTCTGGGGGGCCGGAGTGAGAAGCAGCGGGGTCGGGCAGAGGGTTACCTGGGGAATCGCGGTTGACAGGTCGGGCCGCGCGGCTAGACTGGAGCACCTCCACGTGGCAGTCGGGTTCCTGAAGGGGGGCCTTATGAAGCATCTGGCTTGCCGGGCACTGAGTGCGATTCTGCTTGCTTGCCCGCTTGTCGTTCTGGCCGACGAGGCCGAGGACACCTTCAACCAACTCTACGCAGAGGACCTCAAGCGTGTGGCCGCCACGCGATCGGACGACGACGACCTCGCCCTGGCCAAGCAACTTCTGGAGGCCGCCGAGAAGGCCACCCACCAGGCGGCTTTCCTGGCCCTCTTGTGCGAGGAAGCCCACGGACTCGCCATCAAGGACCCCGCGGGGTACCCCACGGCCAAGGCGGCCCTGGAACTTCTTGCCGCGAACGTTCCCGAGAAGAAGGTGGAGTCGCTCCAGAAGGTTGCGGCCATGTGCCAGCGTCCTTACGCCACGGCGCGCGGGGATGCCAGGGCCAAGGCCGGCGAGGCCCTGATCGAAGCGCTCACGGTCCTCGCGGACGCCCAGGCCGCGGCGGAGGATTGCGACGGCGCCGGCGTCACGCTGAGGCAGGCCCTCGTCGTGGCGGCGCGGATCAAGTCGGAGTCCAAGGCGGCCCTTCAGGCCCAACTCGCGGCCCTGGGGGCCCGGCAGAAGATCGAGAAAGAGATCGCCGCCCTCAAGGCGAAACTGGAGAAGGACCCCCAGGACGCCGCCTCACGCAAGGAGATCGTGCGGCTGTGCCTGGTGGAGATGGACGACCCTGCCGAGGCCGCGAAGTTCATCGACGAGACGCTCGACGGGGCGACGCGCAAGTACGTGCCAGCCGCCGCCAAGCCCCCGGAGGAGGCGCCCGAGTTGGCATGCAAGGAATTGGGCGACTGGTACCACGGCCTGGCGGACCAGGCGACGGCGCCGGCGACCAAGAGCGCCATGCTGGAGCGTGCCAGGGCGTATTACGAGCGGTTCGTGGACCTGCACCAGGCGGATGACCTGGCCCGCACCGGCGCCGCCCTGATGCTCAAGAAGATCGAGGACGCCCTCGCGAAACTGGGGCCGGCCGGGGAGAGCCAATTCGGCTCATCAAGCGTGACCTTGGACCTCGGCAAGGGCGTCACGATGAAACTGGTCCGCATCCGCGCCGGCAAGTTCATGATGGGGTCGCCGGATTTCGAACAGTGACATGAAGACCACGAAGGCCCGCAGCACGAGGTTGTCATCACCAGGCCGTTCTACATGGGCGTCACCGAAGTCACTCAGGCCCAGTACGAGGCGGTCATGGGCACGAATCCGAGCAACCACAAGGGCGCGACGAACCCGGTGGAGAGCCTCTCTTGGGACGACGCCGCGGAGTTCTGCCGGGGACTCTCGGGGAAGACGCGCAAGACTTTCCGCCTTCCCACCGAGGCCGAATGGGAGTACGCCTGCCGGGCCGGAAGCAAGACGCGGTTTTCGTTCGGCGATTCCGAGAGCGCCTTGGGCGACTACGCGTGGCACAAGGGCAACTGCGGGGGCAAGACGCAGCCCGTGGCTCAGAAGAAGCCCAATGCCTGGGGCCTGTACGACATGCACGGGAACGTCTGGGAGTGGTGCGCGGACTGGCTCGGCAGTTACCCAACCGGGCCATCGACGGATCCGCAAGGGCCCACTTCTGGCCGCCTCCGTGTGCTGCGCGGGGGGGCGTGGGCCAACGGCGGGCCCGGCTACTTCCGGTGCGCGTCTCGCCTCAACCTCGCCCCGGCGGTCCGCGTCAACGACGTCGGTTTCCGTTGTGCCATGACTCTTCCTTGACCTTTGCCCTTTGGCCGCTTTACCCTTTGCTCTTGCCAGGGCCATCCAATCCCCCGTCAGGCGCACTCCTTGTCGATCCGCATCGGGTGTGACCGATTTTTCTGGCAAACGTCAAGCCGTTGTAGCGCGGGGGTTTACCCCCCG
>DATKZB010000270.1:0-25329 GCA_035528235.1 Phycisphaerae bacterium | reverse complement strand
GCTTATGGCCCGGCTGGGGCCATTCCGGCGGCGGTGGGATCGCTCTGAGCGCTTCCGGACCGATCAGGCACCGCTCGCCCGCCTCCCTGCGGCGGCGTGAGCGTCAACTTCAAAACAACGACTTCTTCAACGGGCTGCTAGGGGCCTCGGATGGGCCTTGAAGCGCGCCAAGGTCCAGGCCGCGCGAAGGGAACCCCCCAGAGGGCGCCAGGCCGGCCCGGGGACTCCACTGGGGCCATCAGGACCGCCGGATGCCTGATCCGCAGGGCCAGGGGCGCCGGCTGATTCCCAACCCGCCAAGAGGAAGCCCTCCGGCGTGCTCGCCGAAAGGGCTCTCTTTGACAGATGGTCGGGGCGACTGGACTTGAACCAGCGACCTCTGCGTCCCGAACGCAGCGCTCTGCCAAACTGAGCTACGCCCCGATACCCGAAGATGTGGGATTATAACGACCCTGGCCGCAGAAGCAACCGCATTCTTCCCGTGGCTCCCCTTGCGGCGCCCCGTATTTCGTTGGCACGGACCACGTGGCACGCCTTATGCTGGGTCGGCGGATGATTGGTCCCCCGCGCAGGAGGCCCGTTATGTGGAGGCAGCGCGTGGCGTGGTGGATGCTGGCGGCCCTGGCGGTCTGGGCGGCGGTCGCGTATGGGCTCGTGGCGGCACTGGCGCTGCCCAACATGACCGACCCCGACCACCGGGCCATCATCCTGATGGGCGGCTCGCTGCTGGCCGTCTGGTGTGCCGTCGGCGGGGCGGGGCAGTACCTGGCGCGGAACCGGCTCACGGCATGGCTGCGGCGGATACCCCTGTGGTGGCCCTTGCGGTTCGTCCTGCTGTGGCACCGTCATGGCCCTGCTCGAGGAGGCCGTGACGACGGGCCTGACGAACCTGGCGCCCGTGTTCGGCGGCGTGACCGACGCGGCCCGCATCACGGCGTCGAAGAACTACCTGGAGGTGGTGTGCCTGCACAGCGTGGTGGTGTTCGTGCCGGCGTTCATCGGGTGGGCGGTCATTCTGCGGTTCATCGATTTCTCGCCGGCCGAGGTCATGCTGCTCTTCGGTCTGTCCGGGTGGCTGGCCGAGTGGATGACCTTCGGCCCGCAGAACATCGGCATGGTCGGCATGTGGGTATACGTGTACGGTCTCATGGTGTGGCTGCCGGCGCGGACGGTGCCGCCCGACCGCGGCGCCCGCCCGGCGCGGTGGTGGATGTGGCCCCTGGCGGTCGTCCTGCCGTTCTTCCTCGGCGTCGTGCCGTGGGTGCCGGTCGTCCTGCTCATCCGCAAACTCATCGGGTACGAGGGCCCGTGACGCGGGCGGCCGATTCCCAGGCGTATTTTGTTAGAAGCGCCCGGCCCGCCCCCGTATCCTGATGCTGCCGCGCGGAAGGCACGGGGGCGGCCACGGAACCAGAGAGGGAGGACCCAGGCGTTATGGAGACCACCAGCATCGGCATCGTCGGGTGTGGCAACATCGCGCCCATCTACTTCGAGGCGGGGCGGACGTTCGACATCCTCGAGATCGTCGCCTGTGCCGACCTCGTCCCCGAACGGGCCCAGGCCAGGGCCAAGGAGTTCGGCGTTCCGAAGGCCTGCACGACCCAGGAGCTGCTGGCCGACCCGGACATCCGCATCGTCGTCAACCTGACGATCCCGGTGGCCCACGGCACGGTGGCCCTGGCGGCCCTGGCGGCCGGCAAGTGCGTCCATAACGAGAAGCCGCTGGCGCTCGCGCGTGCCGACGGCCGGAAGATGCTGGCCCTGGCCGGCGAGAAGCGGCTGCTCGTGGGCGGCGCGCCCGACACGTTCCTCGGCGCCGGCATCCAGACGTGCCGCCAACTCATCGACGAGGGGCGAATCGGCGAACCCATCGGCGCCACGGCCTTCATGCTGTGCCACGGGCACGAGTCGTGGCACCCCGACCCGGAGTTCTACTACAAGCCGGGTGGCGGCCCCATGTTCGACATGGGCCCGTATTACCTGACCGCCCTGGTCAACCTGATGGGACCGGTGCGGCGGGTGACGGGCTCGGCCCGGGCCACGTTTGCCGAGCGGCTCATCACGAGCCAGCCCAAGTCGGGCACCCGCATCGCCGTCGAGGTGCCGACGCACGTGTGCGGCATCCTGGACTTCGCCAGCGGCGCCATCGGCACCATCACCACCTCGTTCGACGTGTGGGCGGCCGAGCATCCGTGCATCGAGGTCTACGGCAGCGAGGGCACCCTGAGCGTGCCCGACCCGAACGGTTTCGGCGGCCCGGTGCGCCTCCGCCGTCCGGGCGACAAGCAGTGGCAGGACGTGCCGCTGACGCGCCCGTACGCCGCCAACAGTCGCGGTATCGGCGTGGCCGACATGGCTTACGCGATGCGCTCGGGCCGGCCGCACCGCGCCAGCGGCCGCCTGGCGTACCACGTGCTCGACATCATGCACGCCTTCCACGACGCGTCGACCTCCGGCCGGCACGTCGACCTGGAGAGCACGTGCGACCAGCCGGCGCCGCTGCCGGCGGGCCTCGAGGAGGGCACGCTCGACGCCTGACGTCGGGTCCGGGAGGGACGGGTGCGATGACCCCGCGCGAACGCGTCTACCGCTGCCTCGAGTTTCGCGGCCCCGACCGCGCGCCGCGGAACCTCTGGACGTTGCCCTGGATCGACCAGCACGCCCCCGACGACCTGGCCGCCGTGCGGCGCGACTTCCCCGACGACTTCACGGGTCCCGGTGCCATCCTGGGCCCGCGCGGGTACGTGCTGGCGCGCGGCCACCGGGCCCGCGGCGCTCCGTACAAGACGGGCATTTATGTCGACGAGTGGGGCTGCATCTGGGAGTGCAAGGAAGACGGCGTCATCGGCGAGGTCAAGCGTCCGCCGCTGGCCGAGTGGTTCGCGCTCGACCACTACCGTCCGCCCTGGGAAGTGCTAGACGGGGCCGACTGGGACGCCGTCAACCGCGCCCAGGCGGCCAACCTGGCGGGGCCGCAGCAGTTCATGCTGTGCGGCACGGGCGTGCGGCCGTTCGAGCGGATGCAGTTTCTGCGCGGCAGCGAGAACGTGTACGTCGATCTCGCCTACGGCAGCGCCGAGGTGCGGGCCCTGCGCGACATGGTCCACGAGTTTCACCTGAAGGAACTGGCCGGCTGGGCCGCGACCGATTGCGACGGCATCTCGTTTATGGACGATTGGGGCGCGCAAGGGGCGCTCCTCATCTCGCCCGACATGTGGCGCGACCTCTTCAAGCCGCTCTACAAGGCGTACTGCGACATGATTCACGCGGCCGGCAAGAAGGCGTTCATGCACAGCGACGGGCACATTGCGGCCATCTACGAGGATTTGGTCGAGGTCGGCGTCGACGCCATCAATAGTCAACTCTTCTGCATGGATATCGAGGACCTTGGCCGCCGGTTCAAGGGCCGCGTCACGTTCTGGGGCGAGATCGACCGCCAGCGCATTCTGCCGTTCGGCACCGCCGACGACGTGCGGCGGGCGGTGGGTCGCGTCCGGCGCGCGCTCGGCGACCCCGCGGGCGGCGTCATCGCCCAGTTCGAGTGGGGCAAGCACAACCCGCTCGCCAACATCCGCGCCGCCCTCGATGCCTGGACGGCGCCGATCGCCGACTTGCCGAGTTAGCCGGCCGCCTTGCGCGCCGGGCGACATGTGTCGGCTTGCCAAGTTAGCCGGCGGGCTTGCCTGCCGCGTGCCGTTCGCCGGGCGACGAGGTTGTCGGCTTGCCAAGTTAGCCGGCGGGCTTGCCCGTCGCGTGCCGTTCGCCGGGCGACGAGGTTGTCGGCTTGCCAAGTTAGCCGGCGGGCTTGCCCGCCGCGTGCCGTTCGCCGGGCGGCATGTGTCGCCTTGCCAAGTTAGCCGGCCGCCTTGCCCGCCGCATTATCGAGGAATCGACATGGCCGAGAAACTGGCGATCCACGGCGGCCCGAAGGCGGTGCCCGACGGCACCATCCAGCGGTGGCCGCCCATCGACGAGACCGACCGGCGGATGGTCCTGGAGTCGCTCGAGGGCGGCGAGCACACCTACGGTCCCAACTGCAAGGCCCTCGAGCAGGAGTTCGCCGCCTGGAACGGCAACCGGCACGTGGCCGCGTGCAACTCCGGAACGGCCGCCCTGCACATGTGCGTGGCGGCGTGCGAGTGCGGCGTGGGCGACGAAATCATCGTGCCGGCGTACTCGTGGCCGTCGTCGGCCACCTGCAGTCTGCACCACAACGCGATTCCCGTCTTTGCCGACATCGACTGGGCGACGATGAACGTCGACCCCGCGGCCGTCGAGGCCGCCGTCACGCCGCGCACCCGGGCCATCATGGCCGTCCACCTGCACGGCCTGGCGGCCGACATGCCGGCGATCCTGGCGGTGGCCGCGCGGCACGACCTGGCGGTCATCGAAGACGGGTGCCAGTCGCACGGGGCCACCATCGGCGGACGCAAGGTCGGCACCTTCGGCCGCTGCGCCGCTTTCAGCACGAACCAGAACAAGTGTCTGTGCTCGGGCGAGGGCGGGTTCTTCGTGACCGACGACGAGGCCGTCTTCAAGAAGGGTGAGACCCTCCGGTACTTCGGCGAGAACCGCGCGCCCGACGAGCCCCCCGGCTACCACACCTATGGCATGGGGTGGATGTACCGCATGAGCGACCTCGTGGCGGCGTTCGCCCGGGCCCAACTGGGGCGGCTCGACGCGTACCTCGAGCGGCAGCGGGCCAACGCGGCCCGCCTGACCGAGCGCCTGCGCGAAGTGCCGCACCTCATCCTGCCGACCGCCCCCGAGGGGTTCGACCATACGTATTACAATTACACTATCCGTTTCGACATGGAGGCCCTGGGCCGCGCGGCCCAGGCCAAGACGCTGCGCGACCAACTCGTCGCCGCCCTCAAGGCCGAGGGCGCCGACGTCGGCGTCTGGCAGGGATGGCCCGTGCCCGAGATGACCGTCTTCCAGGCCGCCAACGCCTACGGCAAAGGGTGCCCGTGGTCGTGCCCGCACGCGGCCCGGGTCGACTATCGGCCGGAGCAGTTCCCGGCCGCCCGGCGCCACAGCGATTGGCACGTGGGCATGACGACGCCGCTCCGCGCGCCCAACGGGCCCGAGGTGGTCGACCGCATCGCCGACGCCTTCCGCAAGGTCATGGCCAACCTCGACCAGGTCGAGCGCGTGGATGTGAGCGCGGCCCGCCCATGACGCGCCGGGCGGGACCGGCCGGCGCGGCCGTCGAGTCGATTCGTCAGGAGGTACACGCATGAGAACGCTGGGCACAGGACCCCTGGCCGGCAAAGCACTGGCATGGCCGGCCGCCGTGGTGATGCTGGCCGCGTGGCTGGCCGCGACGCCGGCGGTCGCGCTCGACGTCCGGCTCGAAGAGGTCGGCACCTGGAACATGTTCGAGGCCCCAGCCGGGGCGCTCGAGCGCGGCCAGGCCGTCGACGTGCCGCTGAAGGTGACCGTCGGCGGGGCCGACCTCGAGAAGCCCATCAAGGTCACCCTGGCAACCGTCGATCTGTGGGGCCGACGGGTGGACGGGCCGGTCTCCCCGCCGAGCATCCGCATTGAGGGCAGCGAGGTGGTGGCCGAGGAGGGCACCGCCCGGCTGCCCGTGGGCCTGTACCATATCACGGTCCGCGTCGAGAACGGCGGCGCGCGGGCCGAGGCGTCGGCCGACCTGGGCATCGTGCCGCCGCACCGCGAGGGTCTGCGGCCGGACTCGTTCTTCGCCTCGAACACCTCCAGCATCCGCACGGGCAAGGAACTGGCGCTGCTCCGGGCCATCGGCATGAAGGTGCAGCGGACGCATTTCTCGCCGCACATACGGGGCGACGTGCCCGAGCCGTCGAAGGGCGAGGCCCTGCCGGTCAACTTCGACGACCTCGACCGCCGGTTCCAGGAGTCGCGCGAGGCGGGCCTGTGGGTCCTGCCCATCGTCGGGTACTCGTTCGAGCGGGCCAACAGTGAGATCGCCAAGAAGACCGGCATGCACGGCCCGCCGCGCAACTTCGACGAGTTCGTCCGGACGAGCGAACTCGTCGTCCGTCGCTACCCGGACGTCACGACCTGGGAGTTCTGGAACGAGCCGTGGATCTTCGGCTGGGCGTGGGCCGCCGACTCGGCCGAGTACCGCCGGCTCCACACCCAGTGGTGCCGGATGGCGCTGACGGTCAACCCCCGGCTGCGCCTCCTGGCGGGCAACAGTTCGATGTTTGCCGAGGACCACATCGAACCGTACCCCGACTGCTGGCGGGGCCTGCTGGCGGGCACCACGCACCATCCGTACTCGGGGGCGGCCGCCAAGACGATGCGCGGCGGGGCCCAGGCCCGGTCCATCGACCACGGGTTCCTGGTCACCCGGCGGATGGACCTGCCGTACTACTACCTGACCGAGGGCGGCACGTCGTGGGCCGAGGGCGGGGAGGGCATGCCGGACGTCGAGAAGAATAACAATGTGAATGCCCGGAAGATCGTCCAGTACGCCGTCCGCGGCGCCCTGGTCGGCGCGTTCCAGACGAACATCCAGTGGGGCATCGGGTACGGCCCCGCCTGGACCCGGCCGAACACGACGCTGGCCGTCCTGGCCCACCTCATCGAGGACCGCCCCATCGCGGCCGACATCTGGCCCGAGAACGAACTCATCTACGGGGCTGTCTTCGCCCATCCGCGGCACGTGACCGACGAGGTCCGCCGCCTGCCGCGCGCCCAGGACATCGGTGTCCGCTGGACGGTTCCCGTGCCCGACGACCGCGCCGCCGACGCCACCAAGGTGGCCGTCGTCTGGGGCCACACGGGCCCGTCCAGCGCGGCGCCCGACGAGGGGGCCACGCTGACCATCGCCGATGCCTCGGGCCTGAAGGCGTATGACTGCACGGGCCGGCCCATCGCGCCGGCCGGCGGGCGGCTGACGGTGCCGCTGTCCGAGTACCCGGTCTACGTCACGTCCGACGCCCTCTCGGTGTGCCAACTTCGCGAGCGCATCGCCCGAGCCCGCATCGAGGGCGCGACGCCGCTCGCCCTGTACGCCCTGTCGCTGGGGCGGCCGGCCGATGTGCGGCAGACGCTGTCGGTGCGGGTCGAGAACCAACTGAACCGGCCGGTCGCGGGCACGTTGGCGCTCGATGTGGCGGGATGCGACGCGTCGTCGGTGGTCGAGTTCACCATTCCGGCGGCGCGGCTGCTCGAGATTCCCATCGGGTGGCCCAGCGCCAAGCCGTCGCCGCAGAACGAGTACGCCGCCACCCTGACGGCGAAGACCGACGCCGGCACCGTGGTCCGCAAGCAGATCGTGGCCGTGGCCCGGTTCGTCCGCAAGACCGTCTCGGTCGACGGCGACCTGGCCGACTGGGCGGGGGCGACGGCGGTCCTCGTGGACAGCGACCGCCTCGGCAGCGACATCGACGTCACGCAATATCTGCTGAACCCGCACCTAGACCGGCCCACCGGCACGCCCGACGCCAAGCGGGTCGTCGCCCGGGTCTTTACGGCCTACGACGATGCTAACGTGTACCTGGCGGCCGAGGTGCACGAGGATTCGCTGGCGTGCCCCGCCGGCCAGCCGGTCGTCAAGGGGTCGGTCACGCTGCCGTACCGGACGGCGATGCCCGATGGCCTGACGCACATCCGCCACGCCGGCGACGCCCTGATGTTCGCCTTCGGCTTCCGCGACCGCGTGCCGTGATGGGGACGCCAGATGGACGACCCGTACGCCTGGAAGGGGCACTTCTACGACACCGATTACCATTACGCCGCCCACGTCTCGACCGAGGGCGACCAGTTGATCCGCCAGTGGGGCCCCGACACCGGCCGCCGCATCGCCTACCAGACCGACAAGGTGCCCGGCTACGGGCCGGTGCGCGGCGCGACGATCAAGATCCGGCGCGACGAGGCCGCGAAAGTCACGGTGTACGAGATGGCGATTCCGCGGCGGGAACTGGCGATGTTCGACCCCGCCAAGGGCCGGTGCCGCTTCGGGTTCGTCCTGGGGAACGACGAGAAGCTGGGCCTCGGGGGCGGCCTGGAGTGGTCGGCCGCCGCCGGGGTCTTCGACCACTGGTACGCCTCGGGCTCGTTCGGGCCCAGTTGGGTCTCGCAGTTGCCGTGCCAGACGTTCTTCGGAATCGAGCCATAGAGGTATATGGTATAGCGGAAGTGAGGCGGGCGATGAGCGACGTGGACGGGTTCTTCGACCTCCAGGTCAACGGCTACGGCGGCGTCGACTTCAACCGCGACGACCTGTCGCCCGACGACCTGCACGCGGCGTGCGAGCGTCTGGAGGCCGACGGCGTCGGCGGTGTCCTGGCCACCTTCACCACCGAGGCGCTCGAGACGATGGAGCGGCGGATGGCGAACCTGGTCGCGCTGCGCGCCGCCGACCCGCTGGCCCGCCGCGTCATCGCCGGCATCCACGTCGAGGGGCCGTTCATCAGCCCCGTCGACGGATACCGCGGCGCCCACCCGGCCGACGCCGTCCGCCCGGCCGACGTCGACGAGATGAAGCGGCTGCTCGATGCCGCAGGGGGCCTGGCGCGCGTCGTCACGCTGGCGCCGGAGTGCGACTCGGGGCAGCGGCTCACACGCCTGCTCGCCGGCTGCGGCATCGTCGCGAGCGCCGGCCATTGCGACCCCACGCTCGATCAACTCCGGGCCGCCATCGACGCCGGTCTGGCGATGTTCACGCACCTGGGCAACGGTTGCGCGAACACGGTCGCGCGACACGACAACATCATCCAGCGGGCGCTGGCGCTGCACGAGCGGCTGTGGCTCTGTTTCATCGCCGACGGCGTCCACGTGCCCTTCTTTGTGCTTGCCAACTGGCTGCGGGGCATCGACCTCGGGCGGGCGGTGATCGTCACCGACGCCGTCACGCCCGCCGGCCTGGGGCCGGGCGAGTACGGGCACGGGCGTTACCGAATTCGGGTGGCGGCCAACGATGCCGCGCGACTCATGGACGGGTCGCTCGTGGGCGGGGCCATCACCATGCGCCAGGCCGCGCGGAACCTCGTCGACGGCGTCGGACTCTCGGAGGTCGACGCGCAGCGGCTGACCGTCACCAACCCCCGCCGCGCCATTGGGGTACATGGTCACCCTGCGGGATGACCATGCCACCCGCGCCCTTGAAGGCGCTTCTAGCGTTTCAGCAACGAGGCCGAGTCGCGGTCCAGAAAAAGCGTGGTCGCCGGGTGTTGCTGGAGGATCGACGACGGGCACTGGGGCGTGACGGGCCCCTCGACGGCCGCGCGGACGGCCTCGGCCTTGCGGGCGTCGGGCACGGTGCAGACGATGGCGGCGGCCTTGAGGATCTGGCGGATCGACATCGAGATGGCCCGCCTGGGCACGTCGTCGATCGTCTCGAACCACCCCTCGCCGAGTTGCTGTCGGCGGCAGGCCGCGTCGAGGTCCACGACGAGGTACGGTTCCTCGGTCCGGAAGTCGGCCGGCGGGTCGTTGAACGCCAGGTGCCCGTTCTCGCCGATGCCGATGAACGCCACGTCGACGGGGTGGCGCGACAGGACCTGGCCCACGCGGCGGCACTCGATCTGGGGGTCGCCCTCGCCGCTCAGATAATGGAAGTGCGCCGGCGTTGCCGGCAGCCGGTCGACGAACCGTTCCTTCAGGTACTTGCGGAACGAGGCCGGGTGCGTCATCGGCATGCCGATGTACTCATCCAGATGGAAACCCGTCACGCACGTCCAGTCGATGCCGGGGGCCCGGACGAGGGCCTCGAGCATGTCGAACTGCGACGCGCCGGTCGCCACGATGATGGTCGCCTGGCCGCGCGCACCGATGGCCTCGCGCACCCGGCGCGCCCCGTGGGCGGCGGCCTGCTCGCCGCACGCTTCCTTCGTGTCGCTGATGACGATGTCCACGCCTTTCCTCCTGTCTGACCGCGGTGTCGGGGTTCATTGTGCCGAGCCGGACAGACGCTGGCAATCTTCTTTTGGGCGCGGCATGATGGGCGGTCATGAGGGCACGGGGTTATCTGATAATGGCGGCGGTGATGCTGGCGGCGGCGGCGCCGGGCGGTTGCGGCGCGCCGCCGGGGCTGGCGGTCCGTGCCGACGGGGTGCTCGTCAAGGATGGTCGGCCGTGGCGCGGCATTGGCGTCAACTACTTCGACGCGTTCTATCGCACGCTGAAGGACCCCGGCGACACGTCGTACGAGCGGGGGTTCCGGGCCCTGGCGGAGCGGAAAATCCCGTTCGCGCGGCTGATGTGCGGCGGGTTCTGGCCGGCCGAGATGCGGCTGTACCGCGAGGACCGCGAGGCCTATTTCCGGCGCCTCGACGCCGTTGTCCGGGCGGCCGAGCGGCACGGCGTGGGCCTGGTGCCGTCGCTCTTCTGGCACGTCAGCACCGTGCCTGACCTGGTGGGCGAGCCCTGCGATCAGTGGGGCAACCCGGCCAGCAAGACGCACGCCTTCATGCGCGAGTACACGCGCCAGGTCGTCGTGCGGTACCGCGCGTCGCCGGCCGTGTGGGGTTGGGAGTTCGGCAACGAGTACAATCTGCCGGCCGACCTACCGAACGCGACCGAGCATCGTCCGCCCGTCGTGCCGCAACTGGGCACGCCCGAATCGCGCAGCGCTCGCGACGAACTCTCGCACGAGATGGTGCGGACGGCCTTTGCGGAATTCGCCAAGGAGGTCCGCCGCCACGATCCGCACCGCATCGTGACGAGCGGCAACGCGTTTCCGCGCCCAACCGCCTGGCACCAGCGGGCCGAGAAGACCTGGACCGCGGATTCCCCCGAGCAGTCGGCCGAGATGCTCCTGGGCGACCAGCCCGACCCCATGAACGCCGTGAGCGTCCACTGGTACAAGGAACCGGCCGGGCGGCTGGAGGCCGCGATGGCCGCCGCGGCGCGGGTCCGCAAGGTCCTGTTCGTCGGCGAGTTCGGCGTGCCGGGCCCGGCCACGGCCGAGGCGCGGAAACGGTTCGCCGAGATGCTGGCCGCCCTCGTGGCCCATCGCGTGCCGATGGCGGCGCTGTGGGTGTACGACTACGCGGGGCAGGACGGCGAGTGGAACGTCACGGTCACCAGCGACCGGGCGTACCAGTTGGAGGCCGTCGCCGAGGCGAACGCCCGACTGCGCGCGCCGGACTGACCCGAGGGCGGGCTACTCGGGCAGGGCGATGCGCAGGTCGAACGGCTCGAAGCGGATGGCGTCGAGCACCTCGAGTTCCGTGCAGGCAAAGAACCGCGCGTTGGTCACCCGGTACTGGACGTAACGGGCCTCGACGGGCCGGTCGGGGGCGAGCCGGAACGTGGCCCCCTGAATGGTCTCGTGGTCGGGCCACAGGTGGTTGACGGGCAGGTCTTTCCATCGCCAGTCGGTGTCGAGGTGGCCAAGCGACGTGTAGTCTGTTCCATCCGTTGATACGAGCACCTCGACCTTGTCCTGGATTTCGCCTTTCAGGGCGTCCCACCAGGGGTACCCGTGGAAGTTCATGCCGAAGGCCGCGCACGCGGTCGCGGCGCCCAGGTCGAGAGTGACGACGGGGTTCTTGCCCTGGCTCCAAAGGGCCGACCACTTGTAGGACGTGCCGCCGGCGTAGGGCGGTCCGCAGATGCCGTCGGTCAGTTTGGTGCCGTCGGGGTCGCCGGCGCCCCAACCGGTCTCGGAGGGGACGGAGAGGGTGTACGACTTGCCGACGGCCAGGTTCCGGCCGCAGGTCAGCCGGCGTCCGACGAACTTCTCGCCGCCCGGGTCCTTGGAGTCGGAGTAGCCGTAGGCCACGTTCTCGACGGCGCCGGTGGCGCCCACGCGGAGCGATTCCACGATCGGGTGGTCGGCGCCGCCCACGTTGACGGTGTACCGGGTCGGAAGTGTGTCGATGCGTTGTGTGTGGCTGCGCCTGAGGGGCGTGCGGCCCTTCTGGCGCTCGGACCACGTGAAGGTGACCTCGCAGGGCCTGAAGGCGGGGTCGGCGGGCAGGTGGTTGGCCTCCATGCGGACGGCGTAGAGACTGCACGCGTCGCGCGCGGCCGCGGGCGAGTTCATCAGGTACCGGACCCAGACGCTGCGGTGGCCCTTGGGGATGGCGGCCGTCTCGTAGTGGATGTCGTCCCAGGGCGGCTCGGTCTTCGTGAGGGTCCAGGTGGTGGTCCACGACCGGCCGTCGAGCGAGTGGGCTATCTCGATACGGCTGCCCGGATGGCGGTTGTAGAACCGGCCGCCGTACGTTACGCGCACCAGGTCGCGCGGGGCGTCGAGGCGGTACACCAGGTACGCGTCTTCCTTGGGCTTGGCGGGCCAGACGACGCCCTGGTACCCGATGTGTTTCGGGTCGCAGGCGATGTTCTTCTCGTCGGCGACGAGGTCCTTGTACTTGCCGCCCTGGAGTTCGGGCCAGAAGACGACGGAGTCGGTCGGGTCGCCCGCGCCGACGTAGACGGTGTTGCGACCGAGGTTCAGCCGCGGCTGGGTCTTGGCGTTGAGCATCGTGGTGGTGCGGATGTCGAGGGACTTGAGGACGGCGTCGGCCGGGGCGGTCTTGGCGGCCAGTTCCACGCGGACCAGCACCTCGTAGGCCCCGTTGACGGGGTCGATTAACTCGAGGTCGGCCTCGACGTCGCCGGTGGCGTCGGCCTTCCAGACCTGGCGCCACACCAGGCCGTTATTGGTGCTGACCGAGATGGCGACCGCGTCGTCGGCGGTCTTTCGGACGAGCGCGGCCCGGATGCGCTGGCTGGTGATGACGTTGGCGGCCTGCACCTTGAAGACGACCTCGGCCGCGCGGCCGGCTTGGCCCGGCACGAGTCCCGCGGGGGCGACCGCCGTGATATTGGCGGCCGAGTGGACGACCTTCGGGTAATCGGCCGGCGTCAGGCTGGGCCGGAAGACCCAGACGCCGTTGCCGCGGATGCCGAACTGGCTGACCTTCTCGGGGTCCTTGCCGTCGTTGGGCACGTAGAAGGCGGGCCCGTCGCCGAGGCTGGCGTAGTGGCGGGTGTAGGACTCGCCCGGCTTCAGGTTCAGGACAACCCGGTGGCCGCGGTCCCAGTCATAGAAGTAATACCGATACTTGAAGTACTTGGGATTGAAGCAGCGGTACTCCTGGTCGAGGTCGCGGGCGCAGTCGGCACCGGTCAGGAAGCCGCGCGGGCTGGTGGCCGTCAGGCAGTGGTACCGGGCGACGTGGCCGGGCTCGGTCTTTCCGCCCGAGGCGGCGCAGGCGCCTTCCTTGCCGACGTCCTCGACGCCGGCGATGGTCACGCCGTCGCACAGCGTGTACAGGGCCGACATCGAGTTGTCGTAAACGTGCCAGCGGCCGTCGTAGCAGACCTCCGACACGGTGTGGGCGGTGATGTCCCAGTACTTGACCTTCAGGCCCATGGCGTCCCAGACCGAGGCGTTGATGCCCGCGATGGTGCTGCACATCGTGTAACCGTAATCGTTGAACTGGCGAATGGGGTCCGTCAGTTCCATGCCGTGCAGCTGCATGGGGGTGGTCTGGCGCCGGGCGATGTGGGTCCAGTAGAACAGGGCCCAGCACTTCTCGGCGGGCGTCGACCACTTCGACGTGATGCTCCGGATCATCGACTCGGTGTCGGTGTAGTCGGGCGAGGCGTCGGTGACGACCTTGAGGTTGCAGACGTCGGCCTGGGCCGCCGTGCAGATTAGGGCAAGGGCCAGGGCGGCGAGGACGGCGGGACGATGCATCATCGGAGTGGCTCCTGTCGTGCCAGAAGGTGTGGCGGTCTCCCGCCGGCGGCCAGAGCCTTTCAAGATTGCGTACTCACACCGCCGATTGGGCGCGGTGGGTCCCCGTACCCACCGCGCCAACCCGCAGTCGGACCTCGAACGCGGCGGGTGCGGGGACCCGCCGCGCAAAACGCGCGAAAGCATGGCACCCGCGCACGTTGCACGCTGAGACTTGAACCCGCTAGGCCGGGGGGGTGTCCTTCTGGATTTTGGGGTGTCGCACGTCGCGCCCCTGGCACAGGTAGATGACGTTCTGGGCGATGTTGGTGGCGTGGTCGGCCATGCGTTCCAGGTGCCGCGCCACCAGGATCAGCGCCAGGCCGCGCTCGATGGTCCGGGGGTCGGCCATCATGTAGGTCAGGAGTTCCCGCAGAATCTGGTCCTTGAACCCGTCGACCTGGTCGTCGGTCAGGATGACCGACTGGGCCAGCAGAGGGTCTTCGCGGAGAAACGCCTCAAGGCTCTGGCGGACCATCTGCCGGGTGATGTCGGCCATGTGCGGAATGTCGATCAGGGGCTTCAGGGGCGGCTGGGCCAGCAGCACCTCGGTGTTCTCGGTGATGTTGACGACGAGGTCGCCGATGCGTTCCAGTTCGCCGTTGATGCGGGTGGCGGCCATGATGAACCGCAGGTCCTTGGCGACGGGCTGCTGGGTGGCCAGGAGCGTGAGCGCCGCGTCGTCGACCTCGATTTGCATGCGGTTCAGGTCGTTCTCCAACTCGGGGATTTTCTCGGCGAGGTGCTCGTCGCGGTTCACGAGTTCGGCGATGCTCGCGTCGATCATCGTCTCGGCGACGGCGGCCATGTGGACGAGTTGGCGCTTCAGGTCCGCCAGGGCCGCGTCCCAGGTCCGCTGATGCTGGTCCATGTCGGGTCTCCTTTGCCGGCGTCGGCCGGTTCCCGCCGGCGGTGCAGGCCGGTCATCCGTACCGGCCGGTCACGTAATCCTCGGTCCGCTGGTCCCCCGGATTCTTGAACAACTCGACCGTCGGGCCGAACTCGACCAGGTCCCCCAGCAGCATGAACCCCGTCTCGTCCGACACGCGGGACGCCTGTTGCATGTTGTGCGTGACGATGACGATGGTGTACCGCTCGGCCAGCTCGCGCATGAGTTGCTCGATGTGCTCGGTGGCGATGGGGTCGAGGGCCGAGCACGGCTCGTCCATCAGCAGCACCTCGGGCTCGACGGCCATGAGGCGCGAGATGCACAGGCGCTGCTGCTGCTCGGCCGACAGGTCCAGCGCCGGGGCGTGCAGCCGGTCCTTCAGGGCGTCCCACAGCAGGGTGACCCGCAGGCTGCGCTCGACCGCCTCATCGAGGTCCTTGCCGCGCCCATGCCCGTGGACCCGCAGGCCGTAGGCCACGTTGTCGAAGACCGACAGGGGGAACGGGTTCGGCCGCTGGAACACCATGCCCACGCGCTGGCGCAGTTGCGTCAGCGAGGTGCCCGGGGCGTGGATGTCGCTGCCGTCCAGGTGAACCTGGCCGGTGATGCGGACGCCGGGTGTGAGATCGTTCATCCGGTTGAAGCACCGAAGCAACGTCGACTTGCCGCACCCCGACGGCCCGATGATGGCGGTGATGGCGCGCGGCCGGATGGTCATGGTCACGCCCTTGAGGGCGTGGAACCGCCCGTAGAACAGGTCGAGGTCGCGGGTTTGGATTTTAGCGTCCATCGTGTCCTGCGTCAGCCAAAGTGGCCCGTGATGTAATCGTTGGTTCGCCCGTGTTGCGGATTCGTGAAGACCTGCTCGGTGGGCCCGCACTCGATGAGTTCGCCCATCAGGAAGAAGGCGGTGCGGTCCGACGCCCGGGCGGCCTGCTTCGTGTTATTGGTCACCAGGACGATCGAGTACCGGGCCTTCAGTTCGGCCAGAGCCTCCTCGATGCGTGCCGTCGAGATGGGGTCGAGGCCCGAGCACGGCTCGTCCAGTAGAAGCACCTCGGGCTCCAGTGCCAGGACCCTCGCCATGCACAGGCGCTGCTGCTGGCCGCCCGAGAGGTTCGTGGCCAGGTCGCCCAGGCGGTCCTTGACCTCGTCCCACAGAAAGGCCGCGCGCAGCGACGACTCGACCAGCCCGTCGAGCCGCGCGCGGTCCGTCACCCCCGCCAGGCGCGGACCGTACGCCAGGTTCTCGTAGAGGGTCCAGGGCAGGGGGATGGGCACGGCGAAGACCATGCCGACCCGCCGGCGGAGGTCGGCCACGTCGACGTCGGGCCCATAGATGTCGCGGCCGTCGATGCGGATGTGGCCGCTCTTGGAGAACTGCGGGTCGAGGTCGTTGAGGCGGTTCAGGCTCCTGAGGAACGTCGTCTTGCCGCTGGCGGCGGGGCCGATGATGGCCAGCCGCTCCTGGGGCCGGATGTCGAGCGTGATGTGCCGCAGCACCGCCGCGCCAGCCAGCGCCACGCTGAAGTCCTCGGCCTGGACCTTCGCCGCCGCCGCCGGGGCCTCGCCCGGGGCCAGGGCCCCCAGCAACCGCGCCTCCTGCCGCGCGACGTCTCCGTTGGCTGCCTCGTCTCTCATGGGTTACCCGACCTTGGCCACGAACCGGCGCATCAGCCAGTAGGCGGCCAGGTTGATGACCAGGATGGCGATGATAAGCGCCGAGGCCGTGGCGTACGCCTTCTCCATCGACAGGCCCTCGCGCGCCAGGATGTAGAAGTGCAGCGCCAGCGTCCGCGACGACTGGAAGACCGACCGGGGCAGCCCCAGCGCCGACCCGGCGGTCAGCATCAGGGCCGCCGTCTCGCTGATGCTCCGCCCCACCGCCAACACGATGCCGGTGCCGATGCCCGGCAACGCCGACCGCAAGACCACCCGCGTCACCATCTGCCAGCGCGTGCTGCCCAGGGCGTAACTGACGTCGCGGTAGGCGGGCGGCACGGCGCGGATGGCCTCTTCGCTGGTGCGGATGACGGTGGGCAGCACCATGATGGCCAGCGTCAGCGCCCCCGACAAAATCGAGAACCCCAGCCCCAGCGTGATGACGAAAAACACGAATCCGAACAGGCCGAAGATGATCGACGGAATGCCCGCCAGGCAGTCGGCCCCGAACCGGATGGCACTCGTCAGGCGACCCTCGCGCGTGTACTCCGTCAGGTAGATGGCCGTCGCCACGCCCACCGGGCCCGACACCAGCACCGCCAGGCCCGCCACCCACAGTGTCCCCACGATCATCGGCAGGACGCCGCCCTCGCGGCCCATCGACCGCGGCGACGCCGACAGAAACTCCCACGTGAGGTACGGCAGGCCCTGCGCCAGCACGTACGCGATGATGAAGAGCAGGATGCCCATTGTCACGGCCGTGGCGGTCCACATGGCCACGACGGCCAGACGCTGGCTGACGGCCGGAGGGATTCTCATCAGGCCCTCCCTCGCCGGGTCCGCCGGCGCGAGACGGTCAGCGCCAGCATGTTCAGCGCCATGATGACCACGAACAGGACCACCCCGGTGGCGAACAGGGCCTGCCGGTGGTCGCCCGCGGCGTAGCCCATCTCCAGGGCGATGTTGCTGGTCAGCGTCCGCACCGGGTCCAGGATGCTGTGCGGCAGTTCCAGCGTGTTGCCGGCCACCATGATGACGGCCATGGTCTCGCCGATGGCGCGGCCCATGCCCAGGATGACGGCGGCCACGATGCCGCTGCGGGCCGCCTTCAGCACGACCATGTGGGTCGTCTGCCACTCGGTGGCCCCCAGGGCGATGGAGCCCTCGCGGTAGGCGCGCGGCACGGCCCGGAGGGCGTCGATGGAGATGCTGGTCACGGTCGGCAGAATCATGACGCCCAGCACGATGGACGCCGCCAGGACCGACAGGCCCGGCCCGCCCAGCGTGTCGCGGATGAGCGGCACCAGGATGACCACCCCGATGAACCCGTACACCACCGACGGGATGCCCGCCAGCAGTTCGATGCTCGGCTTGATGACGGCGACCATTCGCGGCGGACAGAATTGCGTCAGCAGCACCGCGCACCCCAGGCCCAGCGTCACGCCGATGACCATGGCCCCCGCCGTCACCGCCAGCGACCCCACGATCATCGGAAAGATGCCGAACTCGCCCTCCAGCGGGTACCAGTCGCTCGAGAAGATGAACCGGCCGATGCCCACCTTGGCCACGATGGGCAGCCCCTCCTTGAAGATGAACGCCGTGATGATCGCCAGGCTCGACAGGGCCGACAGCGCCAGCACCATCAGCACGGCCGCGATGATCTTTTCGCGCTTCACTGAGAGCCGACCAATCCTTCCCGCTTGAGCATCTGCTGCCCCGGGGGCGAGAGCACGAAGTCGATGAACTGCCGGGCCCGCGGGCCCGGCGGCCCCTTCGTCACGAACAGAAACGGACGCACCAGCGGATACCGCCCCGCCAGCACCTCCTCGGCCGTCGGCGGCGCCCCGTCCACCCGGATGACCTTCAGGTCGGGCCCCACCAGGCCCAGCGACATGTACCCGATGGCGCAGCGGTCGTGCCGCACGAGTTCCTTGACCGACCCGTTCGACTCCTGCGTCAGGGCCCGGCGTGCGATGCGGCGCTTGTGCATGACCAGTTTCTGGAAGGCCTCGCGGGTGCCGGAGCCTTCCTCGCGGGTGATGAGGCGGACGGGCCGGTCCGGGCCGCCCACCTGGGTCCAGGAGGTGTACTCGCCGGCGAACAGGCGGCCAATCTGCTCGCGCGTCAGGTCCGCGACCGGGTTGTCGAGATGGATCACCACGGCCAGGCCGTCGCGGGCGATCGTGACGACCTGGAAGAGCCCGGACTCGTCCTCCTTGAGGCCCCGCGAACACATGCCGATATCAGCGATTCCGTTGGCGGCGGCCTGGAGCCCCGCCGTCGAGCCGCCGCCCTGCACGTCGACCGCGAAGTCCGACGTCCGGTTGAACTCCTGGGCCAGGATCTCGGCGAACGGCTGGATCGACGTCGACCCCACGACGTTCAGCGCCGCGCCCTGGCCTCCGCCCCAGCCCATGGCCAGCAGCGCCAGCGCCAGAACCGCCACCCCGATGACCGCCAGCCACTTCATCCGCTCTGCTCCTGGCTGTTCGTGTGCCTAACATGGTAGGGTCTGCGCCCGCGCCGGGCAAGGGGCCGGAGCGGACTTGGCGCAGGATTAGCGCCCGTCTTAATCCTGCGACGCGACTTGTCGCGAGGCGGTCCAGAAAAACCGCTGCGATTGGGCCTGAGGCGTATTCGTAGGGGCACGACATGTCGTGCCCCTACAACTCACATGCCGGGAACACGGTGGGACAAGACCCGCCGTGGCACACGGGTGGCCGGCCGGGGTTCGCGGCGGGGGGGGTGCCTCAGCCGCCGGCCCGCCGGAGGGCCAACTGGTGGGCCTCGTCGTAGTGCCGGGCCAAGTGCTTCCAGTCGAACTGGTCCGAGAGGCTCTCGACGCGGTTCCGCTGGGCGATGCGGTCGCGCCGTTCCATCTTCAGAAACTCCAGGAGCACTCCGGTCAGCTCCGTCGCCGCCTGCTCGAACGTCGCCCCCCGGCGGCGCACCACCATCAGGCCCTGGTCCCGGTGGTCGGGCACGTGCTCGAGCAGGTACGTGCCGAAGCCCGACAGGTCGCTCGTGACCGCCGGCACGCCCAACGCCACGCACTCCATCGGCGTGTAACCCCAGGGCTCGTACCACGACGGGAAGATGCCCAGGTGGCACCCGCGCACGAACTGCTCGTAGTCCATGCCGAACAGCGGATTGTCCGACGTGATGAAGTCCGGGTGATACACCACCTTGACCGGGTCGTCGGCCAGGTTGAAGAGCATGCACTGCTGGATATGATTGAGTGCCTCGTCTCCGGCCTCGTCGGCAAGGTCGTGGGTCACGAGTCGCGGCAGGCGGCGGGTCCGCCAGGCGTGCGAGACGCGCCGCAGCCGCAGCCGCAGCAGGTCGTCGGCCAGTTGCTCGAACGGCGGCGCCTGGCCCGCAACGGTCGCCTCGAACAGCCGCCGGCCCAACTGTTTCGTAATCTGGCCGCACGTGTGCCGCATCTCCTCCATCACCGCCCGGCTCCGCAGGACCTCGGCGTTGATCGAGCGGCACGGCCGCTGCGTCACCAGGAACAGCACGACCGTCCGGTCGATGCCGGCCCGCTTCATCTCGCCGTTCAGACGGCCTAGCGACTGGATGACCAGGTCGTATCCCTTGTTGCGGTACTCGTACCGGCCGGCCGTGAAGAAGAAAAGCGTGCGGTCCAGGTCGAACGTGTAACTTGGGAAGAAGTGGGCCATGACGAACTGCTGAATCTGCTCCTTGAACTCGCGGTGCAGGTTCTGGAACTCGTGCGTGGCCACGAACCGCTCGATGTTCAGACCGTTCGGCACGAGCACGTCGGGCCGCCGGCCCAGCAGGTGCTCGCACTCCAGGGCCGTGACCTCGCTGACGGTCGTGAAGACGTGGGCCCCGTGGGCGGCGGCGCGCTCCAGGGCCTGGGTTCGGCCGCGGCGGCCGGCGCCCCCGGAGTGCGCACAGATGCCCTGGTCATGTCGGCTCCATCGCGTGCGAGGGGTTCCCCGCCGCCGTCAACCGTAGCCGCGGGGGGGCGTTTCGTCCAGTTGAAAACGATGTGGCAGCGGTCCGTCGGCCTGCCGCAGCGCGGCCGGACCGGGGGCGTCACGCGTTCTGGTCGCGGGTTGGGTCTTGCGTCTTGACGGTGCGGACGAGGTCGGCCAGCGCCTGCGACGCATAGCGACGCACGTCGGGCGACGGATCGTTCTCGAGGGCGAGCAGGGCCTTGTAGGCCCGACGCCGCAGGGCCGCGACCTGCGGATCCGGCGGGGCCGCGGCGGTAACGGGAACTCCGGGCGGAGAAGCCGCCTCTGGCGCCTCCTCGTGAACCGGTAAGACGTCTCCGTCGACGGTGTCGGCCTCGGGCGCGGCCGTGCGCAGCCGCTGGAGTTCCCGGCAGCCGGCCTCCGTCAGTTCGACCACCGGCCGCTGGGCCGACGGATCCCGATCGAGCAGCCCCTCGGCGAGCATCCTCCCGACCACCATCCGCACGGTCTCGCGCTTGGCGCCGACCGTGCCGTAGACCGCCAGGCGGTCGGCCCGCATCCGCGCCACCCACGCGGCCTTTGACCCGGTCAGGATCTCGACGATCTTGCCGACGCCAAGGGCGGGTCGCATGGCGGCGACGCACTCGAGGACGGCCTGCCGGATGGACGATTCGTCGCCGACCGGGGGCCGGGTTTCTTTGCGGCCGGACGCCGCGGCCGGGGCGGGGGACAGGGCGTCGGGTTTGACCTCTGCGGCGGCCTGGGCGCCCCGCGGCGTCAGGGCGACGACGGGTCGCGCGAAGTCGCCTTCCTGCTTCAGGTACCCCTCTTTCAGGAGGTCGTCGACGACGTGGCGGACGAGGTCGCCCAGGCCGCGCAGTCGTCCGTACGCGGGGTTCTTGTCGAGGCCCCAGTCCAGCAGGTTCTTTTCGCGCGAGCCGGTCACGACCTGGGTCGTCCGGCGGATGCCGAGGGGAAAGCGCAGGTGGCTGACGCACAGGAGCACGGTCCCCGCCACGTCCGGGTGCCGCACGAGCACGCTGCCGCGCGATGGCGCCGCGCCGCCACCGGGCTCGCAATTGTCGCACGTGCCGCAGACCAGGTCGCTCTTCTCGCCGAAGTACGTCAGAATGTAGCGGCGCCGGCAACCGGTCTCGTGGATGTACGTCTCCATGGCTTCGAGGCGTTCCTCCTCGATGCGGCGGAGGAAGTCCTGGCGTTTCCAGTCGATGGGCACCTTGGCGAACGGCGGCGGCGGATCGACCCGTTTCTCGATGCCACGCCCACGGAACGGCGGGTCGTACCCGATGTGCCCGGCCTCGGCCAGCGCCGCCAGGGCGCGGCGGACGCGGTCGGCGGGCACGCGGGCATCGGCGGCGATGCGGAGCAGTTCGACGGCGTACCGGCCGGGCGTCTCAAGGTCGAACGAGGCCGCCAGGGCCTCGAACACCGTCCGCTGGACTTTGCCGCGGATGCGCGGCAGGACCTGGGCGCCGGGCTCGTCGAGGCGGACGGCGGCGGTGGCCTCGCCCGCCATGGCGCGCGTCACGCCGGCGCCGTCGAGCAGTCGTACGGCCGAGGCCACCTGCCCGTCGCGCACCTTCTCGTCGCACAGGTCGGCGATCTCGGCGTACGTCAGCATGAGCGGGCTCTCCGGCACGCTCCAGATGGCGCGGTACACACTGTGCACCTGCCCGCGCGTCGGGTGCGAGAGGTCGATGAAGAACTGGCGCAGCGACCGGTCGGCGGGCGCCACCAGCAGCGGGCACCGCGACGGCCGGCCGTCGCGACCCGCGCGGCCGATCTCCTGGTAATAGGCCTCAATGGACCCCGGGTAGTGGTAGTGCAGCACGAAGCGGACGTCGGCCTTGTCGATGCCCATGCCGAACGCCACCGTGGCGATGGCGACGCGGGCCTCGCCGCGGAGGAACGATTCCTGGGCCCGCGTCCGTTCCTCCGGCTCCAGGCCGGCGTGGTAGACGACCGTCTTGGGTTCGACGTCGGCCACGGCTCCGGCCAGGTCCTTGGCGGTGCGGCGCGTGCCGACGTAAATGATGCCCGGCCCGGGTTCCTCGCCGAGGAACTCGCGGACGAAGGCCCGCTTCGTGTCGTCGTCGCGGGCGTGGAAAACGCTCAGCGCCAGGTTCGGCCGGTCGAACCCGTGCACGTGCACGTCGACCTCGCCGGCGTCCAGGCCAAGCGACGTCACGATGTCGGCCTGGACGCGCGGCGTGGCGGTGGCCGTCAGGGCCGTGGCGGGCGGGTTGCCCGCCTGGTGGCGGTAGGCCTTGAGCCGGCGGTAGTCCGGCCGGAAGTCGTGGCCCCACTCGCTGATGCAGTGGGCCTCGTCCACCGCCATGCGGGCCACCTTCACCTGACGGAGCATGTTCAGAAACGCCGCGTTCTGGAACCGCTCCGGGGCGACGTACAGCAGGCGGATGCGGCCCGCCACGCAGTCGGCCATCCGCGACTGCTGCTCCGCCAGTCCCAGGCTCGAGTTGATGAACGTGGCGGGCACGTTGCGGCGGAGCAGGTCGTCCACCTGGTCTTTCATCAACGCGATGAGCGGCGAGATGACCAGCGTGAGCCCGTCGGTCAGAAGCGCGGGCAACTGGTACAGCAGGCTCTTGCCGCTGCCCGTCGGCATGACCACCAGCAGGCTCCGACCGGCCAGGGCGCTGTGGACCGCCTCGGCTTGGCCCTCGCGGAATGCGGCGTGCCCGAACCGCTCGCGCAGCAGGGCCAGAGCAGGGCCGACCGTCGGCGACGAGGTTGGCGGCGGCTCGGATGGGTCCATGGCGGCGCTCACGGGGCAGCAGTCTGCGAACCCGCCGGCGTGTGGGCCAGGTCCAGGTTGTCGAGGTAGAAGGTTGTCTTGTCGGAGGCGGTGCTCGAGAAACCGAGCCACTCCAGCCGGTCCCACTTCGGGCTGCCGTTGGCCAGACCCTTGAAGACCTTGGGCGGCTGGCCGGGCAGCGTGACCGAGAGGTCCCACGTGCCGGTGGTCTTGGAGCCCAGGCCCGCGGTCATCTCGAAGCGGACCCACTGGCCCGGCGGCAGGTCGATGAGTTCCTTGCCGCCGGAGCGCAGTTTGCTGCCGGCGACCGACATGCTCGGCCCCGCCAGGTACGGATGCCCGCTGGTCCGCCACTCGACGAACATGACGGTCTTGTCCTCAATCCGCATGTCGAACGCGAACCGCGTCACCCCGTCGAGGTGGCTGGGATGATAGTAGAAGTGCGGGTTGAAGGCTTGGGCCAGGCCCGGCGCGTCGGCGATCTTGAGGCACCGTTTGCCGGCGGCGGGCGTCTCCTCGGTCGCGGCGATGGCGTCGCCCTTGCCCTCGACGTGGCACTGGGCGCCGGCCGGCTTGCCGCCGACGGCGAGCGATTCGAAGCCGTCCTTGAAGGTGAACGGCGGCGGGGGCGGCGGCGGAGGCGGAAGTTCCAGCGGCGGGTGCGGCACCGCCGAGGCCAACTTGACCCACGCCGGGTCGCCGTACACGCCGGCCTTCATGTAATCGAACGGCTTGAAGCCCAGGCCGAGGGCGGGCGAATCGGCCGCCAGGCGGAAGTCGTAATGGTCGGCGTCGGCGAACTTCGGGTCGGCCACCACCGAGCCCTCGTCCTGCCCCGTCTTCTGCCACTCCTCGAAGGTCTTGCCGGCGAACGTCACCGGCTGGCCGGCGGCGTTCCAGTAAAGATTCTTCTTCATCGCGAACTTATCGTCGCCCCAACTGCTGCTCAGCAGGGCGCCTTCCTTCCAGTAGACGATGTTGTTCTCGAAGGTGAACGACAGGTGCGGCTCCACGCGCGACCGCTGCACCTGCCCCTCCTTGGCGAACGCCAGGATGTTGTTGCGGACGATGTTCTCCTTGCCGTAATGCTGGTGAAAGCCGCCGGTCTTGGTGTTGTAGACCAGGTTGTTCTCCATACGGATGTGGCTGGACCCCTCGTCGGTGTAGAGCCCCCACCCGCCGTAACTGTATGAGTAGATATCGTGCATGCGGTTGTTCGAGACGGTGGTGCCTTCCGACGGCCCCAGGGTGTACACGCCGCCCATGTCGCTCAGCACGCCCCAGCCCAGGTGATGGATGTGGTTGAACTCGATCATGTTGCGCTTGGCCACGCTCGGGGCGTATCCCCATCGCCACCCCACCGAGATGCCCGTGTACCGGAAGTCGGCGATCTCGTTGTGGGTGACCTGGTTGTCGGGACTGTGCCCGATCCACACGCCCACGGCCCCGCGGAAGAGGTGCCCGCCCGAGCGAATGATGTTGTTGTCGACGGTGACGTGGTGCGTCAGGTCGTCGGGCTTCGGGTTGTCGTTCACCCATCCCTCGCCCATCCGCCCCCCCCCCGCGCCCATGTCGTGGATGTACGTGCGGACGACGCGGCAGTTGCGGCACGCGCGGCGGAACCAGACGGCGTAGGTGCCGATGTGGCCGATTTTGCAATCCTCGATGGCGATGTCCCGGGCCCCGTCGGCCTGGATGGCGCCCGGTATCGTCACCGCCGCCTGCGGGTCGCTGTACCCCTTGGCGGGCAGCAGGTACTGCCCGTGCCGAAACGTCAGCCCCTTCAGCGTGATGTGCTCGACAAACTGCTTCTCGGCCGGCTGGCCGGCGAACTCGACGAACGTTTCCACCGCTGGCGCGACGACGTCGGCCGTGGCGGAGTCCTCGCCCGGCAGCGGCTTATAGAACAGCGTGCCGTCGCGCGCCAGGAACCACTCGCCGGGGGCGTCGAGCGCCGCTCGGAAGTTCTCCAGGTGATACCGCTGCGCGCCTGCCCACCTCATGAGCGGCCACGCGGCCGGGCCGGTCGTGATCACGGTGCCGGTGGCGGCGTCGACCGACGCCAGCCGCAGCACCGACACCGCCCACGAATGGTAGGCCGTGACGACCACGTCGCCCAGTTGCTCCTTCGGCACCGCCGCCAGCGGCGCGATGTCTTCCGGCCGCCCACGAAACGCCCGCTTCTCCAGGTTCGCTTCCTTGCCGGTGGCCGGGTCGACGCCCGTCAGGACCTTGCCGGCCATGTGGTAGTAGAACTGGTTCGGCGACCGGGCGCGCGTGGCCCGGCGTCCGTTGACCCAGAGTTGCTCGAAGGTCCACTTGCCCTCGCTCGCGCCGGGCACCTTGG
>DATKZB010000269.1:0-6053 GCA_035528235.1 Phycisphaerae bacterium | reverse complement strand
CGGCGCGCCTCCCAACGTTCCTGACCCTGGAGCGCCCATTGGACCACCACACCTGCGACGTGCTGATCGTCGGCGCGGGAGCGGCCGGCTGCGCCGCCGCCATAGGCCTGCCGGACGGTCTGCGGGTTCTCGTGATCGATCGCGGCGAACCGTCCGGCGGACGGTGCTGCGGCGGCCTGCTGGCGCCCGATGCCCAGCGGGCCATCGCGCAGCTGGGCCTGGCGCTGCCGCCGGAAGTCCGTGTCCGGCCCGAGCCGCGCGCCGTACACGTGCACGACCTCGATTCCGGCCGCACGCAGACCTACCGCCGCGACTACGTGAACCTCGACCGCCCCCGCTTCGACGCCTGGCTCCTGGCGCTGGCGACGCGCCGGGCCGAGTTCCGCCCCCACACGCGGCTGGCGGGTTTGGCCGCGGCCGACGGCGGCGTCGTTGCGCGGCTGTCCTCGGGCGGACGCCAGGAGGAGGTCCGGGCGAGGTGGCTCATCGGCGTCGACGGGGCCGGGTCGGCCGTGCGGCGCGCCGCGTTTCCCAAGGGGCCCTTCCCCGCGACGATGCTGGCCATCCAGGTGCGTCTGGCGGCCACCGAGCCGCCGCCCGTCCACGAGATCCTCTTCGCCAGTCGCCTGACCGACTTCTATGCCTGGGCCATCCCCAAACCGGCGTCGGTGCTGGTGGGCAGTGCGTTCGGCCGGCCGCGGGGGGCCAAGGACCGGTTCGACGAGATTCTCCAGTGGTATCGGACGGTGTTGGGCCTGGGCGGCGAGGTCCTTGAACGGTCCGCCCGGCGACTCACCCAACCGCGGAGCCGAAACGACCTCCTGCCGGGGACAGGGCCGGTGATCCTGGCGGGCGAGGCGGCCGGCCTGGTCAGCCCGTCGAGCGGAGAAGGCCTGTCGTTCGCCATCGAGAGCGGTGCCGCCGCCGGCCGGGCCGTGGGGTTCCCCTGCCCTGGGACCGCTTACGGCCGCGTGTTTCGGCGGCTGGCCCGCCGGGTGGCCAGGAAGTTCACAAAGGCCCGGGTCATCTTCTCGCCCGGCCTGCGGCGGTGGGCGCTGCGGCTGCCGTGGTGCCCGTAGGCGGCGCCTCCCACCCCGTTGATCGGCCGGCAACGCTTGACGGCGACGCCGGGCAACGTTCTAATCGGCGGCCATTGCCGCAGCGCCGTGGCACGTGAGGGCGCCGCATGTTCCAGACCTTCGATCACCCCGACTACCGGCCGACGTACCACGAGTTCTCCGAGCGGCCGCTCTCGGACTCCTGCTGGGGCATCCAGACGGGGCCCGACGGACGCATCTACGCCGCCGCCTGCATCGAGCACACCGGAGGCCAGAGCGTCACCGTGGTCCGGTACGACCCCGCCGCCGACCGCCTCCAGTACCTGTTCGACATGGACGAGGTCACCGGCGACCTTCGCGACAGCGGCCGCGCGACCCAGTGCAAGATCCACTACAGTTTCGTGCCCGACCCGGAGCACGACCTGCTGTACTGCGCCACGCACCTGAGCGGCCCGCCCGAGGTCGAGGCCGACGCCGGGCCGTTCGAGTGTCAAGGGTGGATAGAAATGTCCGCCGGTTTGGGTGGATAGGAGTTCCGGGAGTTCCGGGGACACATCACTTGATTAGTGGGCCGGGTGGCATGGTCATCCCGAAGGGCGACCATGTTACCACCTTGCCCTCAGCGCCGGATCCGCGTAAAGGCCTCCGTCTGCTGGCGGATGGCCCGTTCCGTGGGCAGCCGTTCCATGGAACTGGCGCCGTAGAACCCGTCGACCTTGGGGCACCGCTCGAGGATGAAGGCGGCGTCCGCCGGTTCGGCGATGGGCCCGCCGTGGCACAGAACCAGGATGTCCTTGCGGACCTTGCGGGCGGCCGCGACGATGCCGTTGACGAGCGGCACGCACTCGGCCAGCGTCTTGGCCGTCTTGGCGCCGATGGACCCGGCGGTCGTCAACCCCATGTGGGCCACCAGGATGTCGGCGCCCGCCTTGGCCATCTCGCGGGCCTGGGCCGGGCTGAAGACGTACGGCGTGGTCAGGAGGTCCATCCGCCGGGCCAGCCGGATCATCTCGACCTCGCGGTCGTAGCCCATGCCGGTCTCTTCGAGGTTGGCGCGGAAGGTGCCGTCGATGAGGCCGACCGTCGGGAAGTTCTGCACCCCGGCGAAGCCCGTCGCCCGGACCTCGGCCAGGAACTTGTCCATCAGGCGCATCGGGTCCGTGCCGCACACGCCGGCGAGGACCGGCGTCTTCTTGACCACCGGCAGGACCTCGCGGGCCATGTCCAGGACGATGGCGTTGGCGTCGCCGTAGGGCAGCAGGCCCGCCAGACTGCCGTGTCCGGCCATGCGGAACCGGCCGGAATTGTAGATGACGATGAGGTCGATGCCGCCGGCTTCCTCGCACTTGGCGCTGATGCCGGTGCCCGCGCCGCCGCCGATGATGGGCTCGCCGCGGGCGATCTTCGCGCGGAACCGCTTCAGGATGCTCGTTCGGCTCTCGGCCATGGTCCAAACTCCTTTCGTGGCGTGACGGGCCGGGTGCTTATCGCGGTCCAAGACTGGTTTCCGGCGCGGCGGGTACGGGGACCCGCCGCGCAAACACACAAGGTCAAACGGTGCTCAGACCCTCGCCTTCATGCTCGCCAGAAGCGCCTCGGCCGCATCGTGCGCGGCGGCCTTCCCAGGCCGCCGCGACAGGTTGCTCTGCGTTAACTCGCGGTGGCCTAGGAAGGCCACCGCGCGACAAGCAGCGCTGCAGTCAGACCCTCGCCTTCATGCCCGCCAGAAGCGCCTCGGCGGAGCGCCGTGCGAAGGCCGGGGCGTTGATGTCGCAGTCCATCTCGACGACCGGGATATCCTGGCGAAGGTTCCCCCGCAGCGCCTCGAACAGGGCACGGTTCGCCTCGGGCAGGTGGAACGGCTTGCCCTCCAGGTCGATCATGCTGACGCCTTTCAGGGGCAAGAGGACCGTGACGGGCCCGGTGCTGAGGTTGAGTTTCCCGGCCATGATCTCGCCGATGCGCCGGCACTCCTCGGGCGTCGTCCGCATGAGGGTGACGTTGGGGTTGTGCGGGTAGAACGTGCGGCCCTTGAACCGGGCCGGGACGGTCTCGGGGGCACCGAAGTTGACCATGTCGAGGCACCCCGGTGCGACCACGGCAGGCACGCCGCGGCGCGCAGCGGCTTCCAGGCGAGTCGGCCCGGCCGAGAAGACGCCCCCCACGACCTCGTCGGCCCACTCGGTCGTGGTGACGTCGAGCACGCCCGAGATGACCCCGGCCTCGATGAGGCTCTCCATCGTGCGGCCGCCCGCGCCCGTACAGTGGAACACCAGGACCTCGTAACCCGCCTCCTCCAGAATGGCCTTGGCGGCGCCCACGCAGGGGGTCGTGTTGCCAAACATCGACGCGGCCACCAGGGGCCTGTCGCTGCCGTTGGGCACCGTGGCCTCGACCATGCCCGAGACGGCCCCCGCGGCGCGGGCGAACACCTCGCGGCTGACCTTGTTGATGCCCGCCACGTCGACGATGCTCGGAATCATAACGATGTCGCTGACGCCGACGTACCCCGAGACGTCGCCGCCGGCCACGGTCGAGACCATGACCTTGGGCACGCCCAGGGGCAGCGCCCGCATGGCGGCGCACGCGACGCTCGTGCCCCCGCTGCCGCCAAGGGCCATCACGGCGTCGAACCGGCCCTCGGCGTGGAGTCTGGGCAGGAGCGCCGCGGCCCCGCGGCTCATGGCGGCCACGGCCTCGCCGCGGTCGTTCGCGGCCACGAGGCCCGCGAGGTCGGCACCCGCGGCCCTGGCCACTTCCTCGCGCGGAACGTCCGGCTTGACGGCCGGCGGACCCAGGACGCCGACGTCAATCAGGAGCGTCCGGTGCCCACGGGCCTCGAGGCACTGTTGGACGAAGGCGTACTCGGCGCCCTTGGTGTCGAGCGCGCCCAGCAGCGCGATGACCTTGGCCATGCGATCCTCCTCGGAGACCTGGCCTACGGCTCCAGCGGCGGCTCGATGACGACGCCCTCCATCCGCCGCAGTTCCGCCTCCGGGCCGGGTGGCGCGTAGATGGCCAGGATCCGCATCGGCTCCTGGCCGAGGTTGACGGTCGAGTGATAACAATCCGGCGGAATGTGGACCAGCACGCCCGGGCCGATGACCTGCTCGCGCGACTCGCCGCCCACCTCGACCACCTGGCGGCCGCGCCCCGTCAGGACGTACAGGATCTCCTCGCACCCCGGATGGTTGTGCCGCGTGTGCCCCTTGCCCGGCTCGAGTTGGACGACGCCGGCGCTGAACTTCTCGGCGGCCGTCACGCGCGGCTCCGAGAGCCACCAGAGGCTGCCCCAGTCGAACACCTGGGTCTCGACGTTGGCCTCGGTCAGGTACGTCCGCTTGGCTTGGCTGGCTGCCACAAGACACCTCGTTTCGTGTAGCGGTCCCGATGGGGCATCGGCTCAACAGGGCGGCCCCCGCTGGCGCCGTGCCGCCCCATTCTACCGGGCGAGCGGCGCAAGCCAAGGTTTTGTTCGGTCGGCGGGCGCGCCTTGGACGGCCCGGCGGCATCGGTAGGAGATCGAACACCCCCAGGCCGCGAAAACGGGCACTTCCCCCCTGCCCTCATACGCTTTAAGAAAACGCCCTTTCGCCGCGAGACCCGAAATGGGCCTTTTGGAGGGCCCAAACACCGTTTTCGACAGCGCCAAGGCCGATTCGTCCCCGTCTTGGTAAGATAGGCAAGGGGAAACGCGCGGTTTTTGATCGTTTTTTTCGATTTTTGATCCGAACGCGCCAAAATCGGTCGTTTCGCGCGCCGTTTTGACCGTGAATGGATTGACCTCAATATGCATTAAAGCATACCGAGACGGGAGGCTGGATGGAGGCTGGAGGCTGGAGGCTGTATGGATCTCCCCAGTACCTACTCGGCCCGCGCGGCGTCTGCCTGGAGGGTGAGGCTGTCGGTCACCTCGAACTGTCCCTCCTTCTTCAGATTCCGGTGGACGTCGAACGTCAGCCGCGAGCGGTCCGCGGTCACGATGACAAAGGCGTCGTACTTCCAACTCGTCGAACTCCCGCGGGCCTGGGCGACGTCGATCTGCCAGACGCGGCTGCCCTCGGGTTGATAGCGGCTGTAGCAGTGCGTGTGTCCGCACACGTAGGCCGCGCAGCCGGTGTCCTCGAGGACCTTCCAGAACGCATCGCGATGCTTCGTGTCGGCGTTGAGGCTGCTCGTGGCGTGGCGGCCCCTTTCCAAGTCCTGGTCGTGCTGCGGAAAGGCCGGCTCGTGGCCGACGACGATCTTCCAGGGCTTGCGGCTGGCGGCCAGGTCCTTGCGGAGCCACGCCACAAGCGCCGGAACCACGTCGCCGTTGCCGACGGCATCGTGACCGGGCTTGGGCTTGCCATCCCAGTACTGGTTGATGATCGCCACGTGGACGTCGCCCGCGTCGAACGAGTAGGTGGTCTCGTGCGTTCCCTCGGGGCCGGCGTTGACCTTGCCCTTGAGGTGCGTGTCGTAATGCTCTCGCAGGACCGTCATCTCATCCGTCGCCGTGGTCGAAGCGTCGTGGTTCCCGACCACGGGATACCAGGGCAGCGTCTTTCCGAAGACCGCGTCCAACTGCGAGCGGGTCATGGCGGCGGGGTTCTGGTCGCCGGCCGAGATCAGGAACTGGATCCGGCCGCCCGGAACCTCCGCCATTCTCCGGACGATGGTCGCATACCCCACGTGTGTCTTGTTGTCGGCCGTGACGGCGAACCGGAGCGGTTCCTCGGCCACCGCCCACGCGCTCCACAAACTGACGAAGAGCATCAGCCCCAGGGCCGGCGCCTGACGACGCGCGGTTCCGCGCTCGACAGGCCGACGGCGCGACGGGGTTCCGGGAATGCTTGGAATCATGGTATCTCCTCACTGCTGTCCGGTTATAAGTTGAACAATAGCAACTGGTTACAACAACCCGGTGTTTCGTTTGTGTAGTCGCTGCAAGAAAGTGCCTGTAGAATGGGCGTTTTCTCGAAAAGCGTCACGCTGAGAATCTGTAGGATTGTG
>DATKZB010000268.1:0-2533 GCA_035528235.1 Phycisphaerae bacterium | reverse complement strand
GGACAAGAACTGTATGCTGCCGCGCGCGCGGCCGACGCCGGCGACCGTGTACGCTGCCATCTACGACGGCCCCGGAACCGGCACGACCAAGACCCCGCCGCGCTTCGCGGCAATCCTGACGCCGCAGGCGCTCGTCTCTCTACGCCGCGTGTGCCCCGACGACATCCGCGACGGCGCCCTCGGCCAGTTCGACACCATCATCTTTGGGGGCGGGAGCGGGAGCGGACAGGCCAAGGGACTCGCCGAGGACGGCTGCAAGGCCGTCAAGCAGTTCGTCGAACGCGGCGGCGGGTACGTCGGCGTCTGCGCCGGAGCGTACCTGGCCACGAGCGGCTACACGTGGTCGCTGGCCCTGGTGAACGCCGACAGCATCGACCGCAAACACTGGCGGCGGGGAAACGGGCAGGTCGAGATCGACCTGACGCCCGAGGGCCGGACGCTCTTCGCGAGGCCCGATGCGGGGCGCCTCGAGATCCGCTTCGCCCAGGGCCCCATTCTCGGTCCGGGAGAGCGGGCGGACATGCCCGCGTACACCGTCCTGGCGTGGTTCCGGACCGGCATCGGCAAGAACGGCGCCGACCCCAAGACCATGATCGACACCCCCGCCATCGTCAGCGGCACGTGCGGCCAAGGCCGGGCCGTCGCCTTCAGCCCCCACCCCGAACAGACCGACGGCCTGCACGACTTTATTCTCCGCGCCGTCCGCTGGACCGCCCGGCGCCAGCCGGAGCCGCAGGCGGCAGCAGCGGTGCCTTGAGGCAGCCCCTATGGGCTGGGGCGCCCGTCTCCGAAGCGGCCGATTGCGCAACGTGCTGAAACGTCCGATTCGGGCAAGGGAGGACTGTCCGATCCATGACCAGCGAGGCCAACGGCAGAGAGGCTGACGCGCCCGGCGACACGCGATCCACCTGGCGAAGGGTGAAGAGGATCATCCTCTACGGTCTCGTTCTTCTTGCGCCTGTTGTCGCTTTCTTCCTATACCGTTCCTATCAAGAAGCCATGGACCACGCGGCCACGGCGAGTTGCGCCAACCACTTCATCCAGTTGTATCACACGCTGCGGACCCTGGCGCACGAAGAGCCCGAGCGAACCCTCCCTGCGACCGGCGACACGCGCGAGGCATTGCGTCGGATTCTGAAGGGCGAACTCGGACAGCGTTGGCCCGAGGGGTGGCTGTACTGCTACGCCTCCGCCTGCCCGGAGTCCTTTGACCGCGACGGCAGCATCGGTTACGTTTACGTGGGCGACGGACTGCGCTTGGGGGACGTCGAACCAAAGCGGATCCTCATCCTCTTTTGTCCCGGAGAGAATCACCGGGGCCACTCCGAGCATTGCCACGCCTGGGTGAACTCGGAAGGCCACATCTGCGTCTTCTCCAACGCCGAGATGATCGAGGAACTGAAACGGGCCATCGCCCGAGGCGAATCGGGCGACGTGCCCTACTCCGCCCGGGCCATGAGGGTCTTGCGCGAGGAACTCGCCAAGCGGCTCAAGCCGCCCGAGTGACGCACGGGCAGCGGACGGCCAGCCGAAGGTCTTGCCTGCATCGGGAAAAGGGTTGCAGAACATCGGCCTCGGTCGAATAATCAGGTTGATCGCTCAGCGGCCCCGTCGCCCAAGGGGGCCAACGGTCCGGCAGGGAGGCCGCGACATGAAAAACCTGACGCGGATAACGTTCGACCCACAGGTCATGGGGGGCAAGCCCTGCATTCGCGGAATGCGGGTCACGGTCGGAACCGTGGTCGGGCTGCTCGCCTCCGGCCACACGACCGACGACGTGCTCAAGACCTATCCCTATCTTGAGGAAGAGGACCTGCGGCAGGCCCTGGCCTACGCGGCCTGGCGCGCCGAGGAAGTTGACCTGCCGCTCGTCCAGCCCACATGAAAATCCTCGTGGACATGAACCTGTCGCCGCAATGGTGTCGCAGGCTCGCGGCCCGCGGTCACGAGTGTATGCACTGGTCTGAGGTGGGCGAGCCGACGGCCACCGACGCCACCGTCATGGACTGGGCGGCGAGGAACGACCACGTCGTACTGACCCACGACCTGGATTTCGGCGCCATCCTCGCCTCGACCCGGGCCGCGGCGCCGAGCGTCATTCAGGTGCGAACGCAGGACGTTCTGCCTGCCGCCATGGAAGGGCTGCTGGCTGACGTGCTCCGCAGGTACGAGACCGAATTGACTGCGGGAGCCCTGATCATCGTGGACGAGGCCAACCTCCGAGTCCGCATCCTGCCGCTGTCGCGCTAGCGGGCGTGGTGGATGCTCCAGACTCACCGCGCAGGACTTCTTGCCGGGCCGCTTTGGCATCCAAGGCTTGGGAGAACCCGATGGACTACACCTACGCCGACATCGCCAAGATGATCGACCACTCGCTCTTGAATCCCACGCTCACCGCCGAGGACCTGGAGGCGGGGCTGCGCCTGGCGCTCGACTACGACGTGGCCAGCGTCTGCATCATGCCGTATTACCTGAAACGGTGCGCCGAAGTCCTGGCCGGCAGCACCGTCCGGGCGAGCACGACCATCGGCTT
>DATKZB010000267.1:0-11454 GCA_035528235.1 Phycisphaerae bacterium | reverse complement strand
TTTCTTGGGGTCAATTTCGCTCCGCCGCCACCCCCACACCGCCCCACGCCCCGCCAGCCGCGACGACCTGGGGTAAAAACGTTTTTCAAATCCCCCTATCCACCTGCCAACCCAAGACTTGCAAACACCGCAAATGGCTCGCTGCGGTGAACCCCGGGTTGGGCCGACGTCCGCGACCCGTCGCGGGTGCCGGACCCGACAGGGGTGCTTGGTGTGTAGGGCGGGGTGGCGACCCCGGGGGTCGGGGACCCCCGCTCTGCCTACCTCTTCCTTACCTATTTGACTTGGGTGCATTCTTGGGGTAGGATACTCACACGGTGATGACGGCTGGGCGCGCCAGGGGGTTGAGGCGCGGCTAGCCTCTATGACCACATTCTGAGTCTGAATTGCGTCGGGCGATTTCCGGGGGAGACCGGAGGTCGCCCTTTTCTTGGGGGCCGGCGACAAGGTTGCTGGTCCGAATGGACGCAGGCATAGACCGGGGACTTCGGTCGCGTGGCCGTCTCCCCTGTGGGTGGAAACGGCATGGCATAGAAAGGGGGCTGGGGCATGATGCGAGCACGGGCCTGGGTCATCGCACTGGTTCTGACGTCGGCATGGGTTCAGGCAAGGGGGCAGACGCCGAGCTTTCAGGGGCTGCCCATGGACATTGCCAACGGCGTGTCCGCTGACGGTCTGGTTGTGGTCGGGACGGTCACTGGGTTCCCGTCTGTTCTGGGTCATCAGGCGTGCCGCTGGACCTGCGATGGTGGGCTGGAAGCGTTGGGTGACCTGCCCGGCGGAAGCCTGTATAGCCAGGGCTTGGGCATATCTGCCGACGGCTCCGTCGTAGTCGGCACCGGACGGACGGATAGCCCAGATAAGAACCTATACAATCATGTGCAGGCCGCCCGCTGGACATCAGCCGGGTCTGGGCAGGATCTGGGGGACTTGCCGAACGGACCTCCCAGGAGCGAAGCCTATGACGTATCGGCCGACGGGTCGGTGGTGGTTGGGTATGCCACAAGCAGTCTTACCTTGAGGGCTTTTCGGTGGACGGCGCAGACGGGAATGCAGGACCTGGGGCCTGCCAATGAGGCAAAGTTCAGTTGCGCGAGGGGGGTATCTGCCGACGGCTCGGTAGTCGTGGGATACGCACGTTCCCCCAACGCATCCGGGTCAATCGAGTATCACGAAGCGTTTCTGTGGACGGCCATCGCCGGGATGACTTTGCTGGGTGACCTGCCCGGCGGGTCCTTCGGCAGCGAGGGCCTAGCCGTATCGGCCGACGGTTCAGCGGTGGTGGGTCAGAGTCCATCGGAGATCGGTATGCAGGCCTTCCGTTGGACCGAGTCCGGCGGCATGGAGGGGCTGGGCATCCTAGAGCCCGTGGGCAGCAAGAGCTGCGCTTTCGCTGTTTCGGGCGATGGTTCCGTGGTCGGCGGGTACTGCTCGCACCCGATGCACGACACCGTCCCCTTCATCTGGGATGCGACCCACGGCATGCGGAACCTACAGGAGGTTCTGGAGAACGACTGTGGGCTTGATTTGGCTGAATGGTCATCCTTGATCGTTTGGGGCATGTCCGATGATTGGGATGACTTTCGTGGGCGAGGGCGTCAACCCCTCTGGACACTACCAGGGCTGGATTGCCACGATCCCCGAACCTGCCACGCTCGCCTTCCTGGCGCTCGGCGGTCTCGGCGTTCTCCTGGGACGCGAGAACAAGTGATCAGAGCGGCGGGGGAGTTCGGCGGACGCGATACGAGCGCGTAGCCTATGTGCCCGGCCCCCACGCGCCGTGGGCTATTGCCTAGTGCCCCTTCAGGGCTGCCCGAGAAACAAGCCACACCCCTGCCTCCCGCCTGAACCGAAAACGGTTGCCGCATCGTCGGCCGGGGCGTATCCTCAAGGGGTGCCTCGCGTGCGGGCAGGCGCCGGGGCGCTCAGAGACCGGGGAGGCAAGACCATGCGTCGACTGGCGGCCGTGGCGGTCGCTCTCCTGGGGGCGGCCCTGGCGGCAGGATGTTTCGAGGGCAAGGCCGACGTCACGCTGAACGGCGACGGCAAGGGCAAGATCGTCGGCGAGATGACCTTCCAGGACATCCCCCCCTGGACCCGCCGAAAGGCCGGCGGCGACGCCCAGGCCACCGACCTGGACGACCCCGCCACGCGGATGAAGGAGATCGTCTCGAAGATCCTGAAGAGTTCGCGCGGCATCAAGGCCTGGAAAGACGTGTCCTTCAAGCGGCTCGAGGACCAGCGCATCTGGTTCAGGGGCACGGCCTACTTCGAGGACCTCTCTGCCGTCAAGATCTGGCCCGACGATGCCAAGACCCGGGCCGCCTTCGGTCCCGAGGGCGACAAGGTCCTTGTGCTCGTCCTGAACCGGCCGGGCGCCGACGCCGACGACGGCAAACGCAAGTCCAGCCGCACCCTCGACGCCGAGCGACTGGCCAACCGCATCAAGAACATGCGGGCCGACTACCGCGAGGCCCGCGGGCCCGTCGGCATCGAGGTCGGCAGCATGAAACTCGACCTGCGGTTCGAACTTCCGGCGCTGCCCGCAGAGGTCCAGGGCCTGGAACAGCAGGGCCACACCGTCGTCTTCAGCACGACCGGCAACGAACTGCTGCGGCACATGGACTCGATGGTGGCCGACAACACGTACCTGCGCGACCTGTCGGTGGCGAAGCAGTCGCTGGGTCGCCGCATGCTCGGCAAGGTCCTCAGCGCCAAGGTCTTCAGCCAGAAGGGCGAGGTCTGGGCGCGGGTGCCGGCCCCGGCGCGCGACCGGTTCGACTACGCGGCCGAGGTCGAGGCCGCCAAGGCCGCCCAGAAAGACATGCTCGTCCAACTGGGCCTTGCGGAGGCCAAGCCCTCTTCCCGGTCATCCAAGACCCCGTCCGGCGGCCGGTCGGCGGAGGACGACGGCACGAAAGACGGTCCCGGCAAGGGCCCGTCGAAGCCGGATCCCTCGCGGCCGCCGTCGCTTCCGGTGCCGAAGAAGCTGCCGCGGATCCCCGCGCCGATCCTGTTGTTTTGACGGCCGCATGCGCCGGCGCGGGCGCGCCCCTTTTTCGCTTGGAAACCGCCGACCGGTGTGCCAGAGTGGTTCCCTGGCCGACCTGGGCCTTGGCCCGCGCGGCACGAGGAAAGGGAGAATCCGATGCGTAAGGTTCTGGCGGTTGCGGCGATTGTCGCGGCCTCAGTCGTTGTGGTCGGGTGCCTGGAGACCAAGCAGGACTACACGCTGAACCCAGACGGGTCCGGCAAGATGCTGGTCGAACTCGCGATGTCCCAGATGCCCTTCGGTTTCGGGCAGCCCGACCCGCAGGCCGATCCCGACCTGGACGCCAAGCGGTTCGTCAAGCAGGTGCTCGACGGCTCCAGCGGCGTCGACGCCTGGGCCGACGTCGCCTACGCCCGCACCGACGACGGGCGGACGAAGTTCACCGGAATCGCCTACTTCAAGGACTTCTCGCAGGTCAAACTCCAATCGGGTTCGATGTCGGGTTTCTCGCTGGCCAAGGACGATACGGGCGGCCTGGTGCTGACGGTCCAGATTGCCAAGCCCGGGCAACCGGAACCGCCGGAGCAGGCCGCGCCGGCTGCGCCGCCGGCGGCGCTTACCGACGAGCAGGTGGCCGAGCAAGTCGCCAAGCAGCGGGCCCAGTACCAGCAGATGCGGCCGATGATGGCCATGACGTTCGGCGCCATGAAGATCAACCTCTCGTTCCGCCTGCCGGGCACGCTGGCCGAGGTCAACGGTTTCCAGAAGGAGCCCAGCGGCGCCGTGCGGTTCGTCCTCGACGGGGTCAAGGTGCTCCAGGCCATGGACCAGATGATGACCGACGACGCGCTGCTCGGCCAGGCCGTCCGCTCGGGCGGCGGACCGCCCCTGGGCGGCGGATTCAAGATGGACGATGTGTTCGGCGAGAAACTCCTCGGCATCAAGGGCCCCCTGCGGGCCCGCGCGACGGGGCCCTTCACGGCGCTCTTCGCGTACGAGTCGGAAGTCAAGGCCGCCAAGGCCGCCTACCCGAAGATGATTGAGCGGCTGGGGCTCGACAAATTGCCTGCCGCGCCGCCCGGCCCGACGATGCCGCCCGGTTTCGGCCTGCCCGGCGGCGGCCGGACCAAGGGCCAGCAACCGCCGTCCGAATAGCGTCCGCCGGTGCGGTTTTCTGCGGTTTGGCGGGGGTTTGGCGTGCTCCGCGGGGCCGGCGCAAAAAAAACTGATTTTTCGGAACATCCCTCCGACAGGGGGGTTCTAACCGGTAGATAGCCGGGCCGAACCGCCCCTTCTTATGTCCGGCTATTGCGGTCCTTCCCGGACCGCCCTTTGGCCCTAGGGCGTCGCTACTCACCCCCATGGTGGCGACGCCCATCTTTTTGGGTTGCGCGCGGCAGGCAGCCGACCTGTGTCACGCCTTCGTCAGTTCGGCCTTGGCCGCCAGAAGATCGTCGTACACCTTCTTGCGCGTGTCGGGCGTGTAACTGCGGAGCACAAAGGCGGGGTGGAAGGTGGGCATGAGTTGGGTGCCCATGTACGGGTAGAACCGGCCTCGCAGCCGGGTGATGCCGTCGTGTGTCTGGAGCAGGTACTGGGCCGCCGTGCCGCCCAGCGCCACGATGACCTTCGGCCGGATGATCTCGATCTGCCGCGCCAGGTACGGGGCACAGTTGGCGCATTCTTCCGGTCCCGGCCGGCGGTTGGCGGGCGGGCGGCACTTGACGATGTTGGCGATGAAGACCTCCTCGCGGGTCATGTTGATGGCGGCGATCATCTTGGTAAGCAGTTGCCCGGCCCGGCCCACGAACGCCAGTCCCTGGAGGTCTTCGTCAGCCCCGGGGCCCTCGCCGATGAACATGAGTTTGGCGTACGGGCTGCCCTGCCCCGGCACGGTGTGGGTGCGGCCGGCGACGAGTTCGGGGCACCGGTCGCACTGGGCCACTTCCTGCACGATCCGGCCGAGGGCATCCTCGCGGCTGGCGCCGCCTTCCAGGTCGGGGCTGCTGGCGTCGAACAAACCGGGTCCTTTCACATGTACGGCGGGGGCGGGCGCTCGGGACATCTCGTCTTCGGGAGGCATCTCGTCTTCGGAGGGACTCTCGTGCGCTGCCGCGACGGCCGTCTCGAGTTCGCGCCGGACGGCCTGGGCGGCCCGTTGCTCGGGCGCCGCCGCGTCGGCGTCGTCCTGTCTGCCCTGGGCGACGGGTTCGGCGGGCGGCCGCGCGGCCACCTTGGGGGCGCGGCCCACGGCGGCCAGGCCCGAGCGGCTCTCGCCTTCCAGGCGCAGGCGCAGGTTCCGGACGAGGCCCTCAAGGTCCTGTCTGGGGTCCGTGGCGTTGGAGGCGCGGCGAGGATCGGCCATGGCGAGTCAGTTAACCTTCCGCTGCTGGCAGAGTCGGAAATCGCGCAGGATGCCGACGCCGGCGCTGGAACCGATGCGCTCGGCCCCGGCCTCAATCATCTCGGCCACCTGCCTGAAGGTGCGGATGCCGCCGGCCGCCTTGACGCGGGCCCGGTCGCCGACGGTCCGTTTCATCAGGGCCACGTCGTGCGCCGTGGCGCCGCCGGGGCCGAAGCCGGTCGAGGTCTTCACGAAGTCGACCCCCGCGTCCAGGCACAGCCGGCACGCCTGCACCTTCTCGTCGTCGGTCAGGTAACAGCACTCCAGGATGACCTTCAGGACGAGGCCCTCGGCCTCCTGCCGGATGGCGGCGATCTCGTCGTAGGCGTCGGTGTAGGCGCCGCTCTTCATGGCGACGAGGTTCAGAACCATGTCGAGTTCGGCGGCCCCGGCGTCGATGCACGTCCGGGCCTCGGTCTGCTTGGCCCGAAGGCCCGAGTGCCCGAAGGGGATGCCGACCGTCCCGCCCGTCGCCACGCCGGTGCCCGCCAGGCGCCGCGCGACCCGGCCCACGTCGTACGGCGACACCGTGACGGCCGCAAAGCCGCAGGCCACGGCGTCGTCGCACGCCTGCTCGACGTCGGCGACGGCGTGGTCGGGCGCAAGGACCGTGTGGTCGATGAACCTGGCTAGGATTTCAGCCGTCAACACGCCGACTTCGTGGGGCATGACCATACACTTCCAGGCTAACCCGGTCGGAGGCGCCGTTCAAGGCAAAACGAAAAAGTCGGGACAGGGGGCCGAAACAGAGCCACCCGCCGGGATAACCATGCCACCCGGCCTACGTCAGCACCACGTCGCCGGTGCCTCGCGTGATCTTCCCGATGGGGTAGACCGTCTCGCCGGCCTTGCGGAGGATGGCCGCGATGTGCTCGGCGTAGAACGGGCTGACGATCATCACGAGACCGATGCCCATGTTGAAGACGCGCCACATCTCCGGCTCGGGCACGTTGCCGGCCTTCTGGAGCCATCCGAAGACGGGCGGTACCGGCCAGGCCTTGGTGCGGAGGCGGGCGCGGAGGCCGGGTGGGATGACGCGTGGCACGTTGCCGGGCAGGCCGCCGCCCGTGATGTGGGCCATGCCGTGGACGACCTTCTTCGTGCGGTAATAGTTGAGCACGGCCAGGACGGCCGGCGAGTAGAGGCGCGTCGGTTCGAGCAGTTCGTCGGCCACCGTCCGGCCCAGGCCGGGCATCTCGTCGCCCACCTTCAGGCCCGCCGCCTCGAAGACGATCTGCCGGGCCAGGCTGTACCCGTTCGAGTGGAGGCCGCTCGAGGCCAGGCCCAGGACGACGTCGCCTTCCTCGATGCGGCGTCCGTCGATAAGGCGGCTCTTCTCGACGACGCCCACGGCGAACCCGGCCAGGTCGAAGTCGCCCGGGGCGTAGAAGCCGGGCATCTCGGCCGTCTCGCCGCCCAGCAGGGCGCAGTGGCACGCCTGGCACGCCTCGGCAATGCCGATGACCGCCTCGGCGTGGGCCCGCGGGTCCAGGCGGCCCGTCGCCAGGTAATCCAGGAAGAAGAGCGGCTCGGCCCCCAGGACCACGATGTCGTTGACGCACATGCCCACGAGGTCCTGGCCGACGGTCCGCAGGCGTCCGGCCTCGATGGCGACGCGCAGTTTCGTGCCCACGCCGTCGGTGCCCGAGACCAGCAGCGGCCGCCGGTAGTTGTGCTTGAAGATCCGCTCGTTGTAGTCGAGGCTGAAGACGCCGGCAAAGTGGCCGTACAGGTCGACGACGCGGGGCCCGTGGGTCCGCTTGACGGCCGATCGGATGGCATCGACGAGTTGGTCGCCGGCCTCCGTGTCGACGCCGGCCGCTTTGTACGTCAGACCTTCGGCCATGGGTTCCGTGGCTCCTTTCCGAGTGCACGGTATCGTATCGGGGCGAGCGCGGCAACTCCACGAATTTTCGGCGACGGGCTGGCGTGTTCCCGACCTGGCGCCGATGCCAAGAGCACGGCCGGGCAAGACCGGCCGTGGCACACGCTGAACACGTACGGCCCCGCGGGTACCGCGCTGAACCCGGCGTCCCAATTCCCTTGAGTTTCGGCGGCGGGCGGTCTAGACTGCCGCTTCGCGCCCACGCGGGCCGCCGATGCCGGTCGAGAGGAGCGGCACCATGAAACTCGGCTTCAGCACGCTGGCAGCCATCGACCGCCCGTTGCGGGACCTGGCGGCGATGCTCGCCCAGGCGGGTTACGACGGCGTGGAGTTGCGCGGCAAGGACCGCCAGCATGTCGACCCGGCCATGTCGGCGGACGAGCGGCGCGAGGTCGTACGGATTCTTGCCGACACCGGCCTTCAAGCCGCCGCCGTCACGTCGTACACCCAACTGGCCCAGGATTCGGCCGACCCGGCGGCCGCCGGCGCCACGCTCCGGGCGTACATCGACCTCGCCCACGACCTCGGCGCGCCGATGGTCCGCGTCTTCGGCGGCTCGATACCCGAGGGCGAGGACCGCGCCGCCGTCGAGCGCCGCATGGCCGACCTGCTTCTGTCGGTCGCCGACGACGCCGGCGGGGCCGGCGTGTGCCTCTGTCTGGAGACGCACGACTCCTTCACGCGGGCCTCGGCCGTGGCCAGGGTCCTGGCGCTGGCCGATCATCCGGCCGTTGCGGCGCTGTGGGACGTGCTGAACCAGTTCGAGACCGGCGAGCCGCCCCTGGAGGCGCTCGACGCCCTGTGGCCGCGCATTGGGTACCTGCACGTCAAGGACGGGTTCACGCTGCCCGACGGCCGGCACCCGTTGTGCCTGATGGGCGCGGGCGAGTTGCCGGTGGCGGAGATCGTCGCGGCCCTGAAACGCCGCGGTTACGACGGGTATCTCGTGGTCGAATGGGAGAAGGCGTGGCATCCGGAACTGGCCGACGCCGACGTGGCGGCGCCGCAGCACATCCTGAAACTCCGCCAGTACCTGGCCCCCTGAGTGGCGCGGGACAGCGCCGCGGCGGCTGCAGCGCTGCCTGACCGCCCGGCACCAGGCGTGTGGTCGACCCCATGGCGAAACGGACCGACAAGGCGAAGTGGATCTGGATCGCGACCGAGTGTCACAGCGAGGACTGCTACCTCCGCGCGCGGCGTGAGTTCAGCCTGGCCGGCCAGCCGGCGGCAGCGCGGCTGCGCGTGACGGCGTGTTCCGAGTATATCCTGTACGTCAACGGGACGTACGTCGGATGCGGCCCGACGCCGTCGTCGGCGTCGGCGCCGCTGCTCGACGCCTACACCGAGGTTGACCTGCCGCTACGGCGCGGGGCCAACGTCATCGCGGTCCTCGCGCACAATCATTACGTGGGGATGCCGCGGTTGCCGCGCCTGCCGGCCGGGCTGTGGCTGCAACTGGACGTCACGTACGCGAGCGGCAAGGGCGCGACGATCGGCACAAACCGTCAGTGGCGGGTGGCGGTGGGAGAGGACTTCAGCCGCCGGGCCCCGCGGCTCTACTGGACGGCCGGGTTCGCCGAAGTCCGCGACACCCGCCGCGAGCCCCAGGGCTGGACCGAGGCCGGCTTCGTCGATAGGCGCTGGGCCAGGGCCGACGAGGTCCGCCACGAGTTGCCCAAGGGCGCCCCGCCCCGGCAGATTCGCGACCGGACCACGCCGCGCCTGGCCGAGACGTTCGTGGTGCCCGCCCGGCTGGTCTCGTCGGGATGGGTGAAGTGGCCGGCGGGCGTGACGGCCATTCCGTTCGAGTTCGCGGTGCCGAACCCGGCGCACGGCGAGTTTTACGCCGGCACCTTCGTGCACTCGCACCGGAGCCGGAAGGCCCGCCTGGTCTTCGACTGCGACGAGGCCGCCGCCGTCTACCTCAACAATCGCCAGGTCATCCGCCAGGGGTACAGCGAGCCGTTCGTCCACTGGCTCGAGGACGAGGAGCACGACCACTACACGGGGATCCATCGAGGCCAGGGGCACCGCGTCGAGTCGGCCGAGGTGACCCTGGGCATGGGCTGGAACTCCGTCGGCATCGTCATCTACGACCCGGGCCGGTCGTGGGGGTTCGCGGCACGGATGGAGGACATCCGCACCGGCAAGATGCTGCCGCTGGACTTCTCGCCCGACCTGAAGTCCTCCGACTGGGTCAACTGGAACATCGTGATTGACCAACTGTGCCCGTGCGGCAAAGGGGCGCTGCCCGAGGTGCCCGGGCCGAACGAGCGGACGTTCCCCGACCCGGCGTACCAGTTGGCGTGGGAGGACCGGACGTCGAGCCGGCGTCCCCCGCCGGGCGCCGCGGCGCTCGCCACCGGCGGCAGGGGAAAAGGACCCCTGAGGCTCCGCGACCACCAGACCGTGACCTACGATTTCGGCGACGAGGTCGTCGGGTACCTCGAACTCGATCTCGACGGCCCGCCCGGCGCCATGCTCGACGTCGCCTGGGACGAAGCCCTGGACGCCGACCGCCGCGTGGCCCCGGTCCGGCGGGGCATGCGGCACGCGGACCGGCTCATCCTGCGCGGCGGCCGGCAGGTGGTGCGGTTCGCCAACCGACGGGCCCTGCGGTACCTCGAACTCGTCGCGCGGACCGGCCAACGCAAGGGCATCGCCGTGCACCGCGTCGGCGTCCATGCGACCGGCGACGCGCCGGCGCCGGCCATTGAGACCGACGATCGGAAACTGACCGACGCCCTCGCCGTCATCGGCCGGACCGTCCGGTGCTGCACGCAGCGCGTCCTGGAGGGCAGCCCCGCGCGCGAGGCCGAGCAGAGCATTCCGGCCGCCTACCAACTCGCCCAGACCGAGCGGCTGCTCTACGGGCGGACCGACCTGGGCGAGGCCGCGCTGCGGGCCTTCGCCGCCGACCAGCGCCCCGACGGCTTCTTCCGCTCTATCGTTCCGGCCGGCACCGTTCACGCCGTGCCCGACTGGAACCTGCTGTGGGTCATCTGGCTGGCCGATCACGTCGCGTGGACCGGCGACCTGGCGTTGGCCAAGCAACTGTACCCCGCGGCCGAGAAGTGCCTGGAGTGGACGGCCGGGCACCGCGGCTCATTGGGGCTTCTGGAGACCAAGCGGACCGGCTCGCCGTGGTGGCTCTTCGTGGACCACTCGCCCGTGGACAAGCGCGGCGAAGTAACGGCCTGGCAGGCCCTGTGGGTCCGTGCCCTTCGCAGCGCGGCCGACGTGGCGGCGATGATCGGTGACGACGACGCGGCTGCCCACGGCCGGGCCGAGGCCGACGCCGTCGCGAATCTCGCGCGCGAGCGGCTCTGGGACGAGGCGCGCGGCCTGTTCATCGACGGGCGTCTGTTCGACAACCTGTCGGCCGCCCACGCCGCCTCCACCAACTACTACGCCCTCTACGGCGGCCTGGCCACGGCCGAGCAGGCCGAACGCATCCTCGCGAAACTCTGGACGAACGACCGCACCGAGTCGGCCGACTGGGGGCCCTGCGAGAATCCGTACGTCAAGTCGTTCGCCCTGGCGGCGCTGCTGGAGCGCGGCCATGCGGTGCAGGCCCTTGCGATGATCCGCTCGTACTGGGGCGCGATGGCCAAGGCGGGCCTCGCGACCGTGCCGGAGGTCTTTCCGCTGCCCGACGGCCGGCGAGTGGTGACCCGGCGGGTGGCCCCGGCCGACGGGCCGTACAACGGCCTGCCGCCATGGGTCCTGTGTCACGGCTGCGGGGTGAGTCCGGCGGCGCTGGTGGCCAAATGGATTCTCGGCGTCCAGCCGGCCGGACCGGGTTTCGAGCCGCTCTCGCTGGCGCCGATGCCGGGCGACCTGCGGCGCGTGAGCGGCCGCGTGTGGACACCCAAGGGTGTCGTCGAGGTCTCCGTGGCGCCGGCGCGCCGGAGGCGGAGGATTCGGGCGGTGCTCCCCGCCGACATGCCCTACCGGTTGGATCGCCGGCACCTGGCCGATGACGACGAGGTCGAGATCCTCGGCGGCAGGCCCGCCGTCGACGAGCAGGCGTAGTACTACAACGCCACTTGTTGCGCCGCAATGAACGCAACCTCTTGCATTAACGAAACTTACGCGCCGTAGCGCGGGGGTTTATCCCCCGCGCAGGATCCCGCGGGGGATAAACCCCCGCGCTACAGCCTGATGGCGGTC
>DATKZB010000266.1:0-2464 GCA_035528235.1 Phycisphaerae bacterium | reverse complement strand
GATGGTCGCCTCGGCCAGTTTCCCGTCCTTCCACGCGATGTCCACCTCGAAGCCGCCGCGGGCGCGGAGGCCTTTGACGCTTCCGGCGGCCCAGGCCTTCGGCAGGGCGGGGAGCAGGTGGATCTCGCCCGCGTGGCTCTGCAGCAGCATCTCGGCGATGCCGCTCGTGCCGCCGAAGTTGCCGTCGATCTGAAACGGCGGGTGCGTGTCGAACAGGTTCGGCAGCGTGGACTGGGTCAGGAGTCCCTGGAGCATCTTGTAGGCGTGGTCGCCGTCTTCGAGTCGTGCCCAGAAGTTGACCTTCCAGGCCTTGCTCCAGCCGGTGCCGCCGTCGCCGCGGAACTCCAGGCTCTTCCGCGCCGCCGCGAACAGTTCCGGCGTGCCGCGCTTCGTGATCTGGTTCGACGGGTGCAGGCCGTACAGGTGCGAGACGTGGCGGTGATGGTCGTTCGGCCGGTCCCAGTCGTCGAGCCATTCCTGGAGTTGGCCGTGCTGGCCGATCTGCATCGGCGCGAGGCGCTCGCGGGCCTTGCGGAGCGTCTCGCGGAAGGCCGCGTCGGTGGCCAGGATCTCGGCGGAGGCGATGCAGTTCGTGAAGAGGTCGCGGATGATCTGCATGTCCATGGTGGGCCCCGCGCAGACGCTCGCGCCGCCGGGATGGCCGTTCTCGGGCGAGAGCGACGGGCACGTCACGAGCCACTTCTTCGTGGGATGCTCGATGAGCGTGTCGAGGAAGAACTGGGCGGCGCCCTTCATCACCGGGTAGGCCCTGGCGAGGAACGCCTTGTCGCCGCCGAACGCGTAGTGGTCCCACAGATGTTTCGCGAGCCAGGCGCCGCCGGTCGGCCACATGCCCCAGGTGGGCCCGTCGATGGGCGCCGTGGGCCGCCACAGTTCCGTGTTGTGATGGCACACCCACCCCTTGGCCCCGTAGTTGACTTTGGCCGTGCGGCCGCCGGGTTCGACGAGTTCGGTGACCATCCGCAGAAGCGGTTCGTGGCACGGGGCGAGGTTCGTGATCTCGGCCGGCCAGTAGTTCATCTCGGTGTTGATGTTAATCGTGTACTTGCTGCCCCAGGGCGGGTTCATGTGTTCGTTCCAGAGCCCCTGGAGGTTGGCCGGCTGGCACCCCGGGCGCGAGCACGAGATCAGCAGGTACCGGCCGAACTGGAAGTACAGGGCCGCCAGGCCGGGGTCGTTGTCCTCGGCGAACCGCTTGAGGCGCTGGTCGGTCTCGACGTCTCGCGAGGCGGGGCCGAGGTCGAGCCGGCAGCGGTTGAACAGTTCCTGGTAATCCGCGACGTGGCCCTTGCGCATCGCCTCGTACGGCTTGTCGCCGACCTTGGCGAGGTACGCCTTCGCCCGGGCCTCCGGGTCGCCGGAGACGTCCTTGTAGTTCACGTAACTGGTGGCGGCGACGATGAGGAGCGTGGCCGAGTTGGCGCCGGTCACGGTCAGGCGGTCCGCCGCGACGGTCACCTTGCCGCCGTCGGTCCGCACGCGGGCGCGGCACTGGAACCTGAGGGCGCCCTTGACGCCGTTGCAGTCGCCGTTCACGCCGTCCATGATCAGGAGGTCGGGCGCGGCCGCCTTGACGGTCACCTTCTGGGGACTGGTCAGCGTGGCGGAGAAGGCGATGCGGCCGGGCTTGTCGGCCGCCAGATGAACGACAATCGCCTGGTCGGCAGCGCTCGCGAAGACCTCCCGCGTGATGGTCGCGCCGGCAGACCTGTACGCGGTGCGGGCGATGGCGGTCTCGAGGTCGAGTTCGCGGCGGTAGTCGGCGGCCCCCTCGATGCCGGGAAACGTGAGCACCAGGTCGCCGACCGGCTGGTACGACATCTGCTTCAGCGGGCGAGCCATCATCTTGGCGCCGACGAGGTTGTGGGCCTCCTTGTACTTGCCCTCGAAGATGAGTTTGCGGACCTGGGGCAGGGCCTTGAGGGCGTCGGGGTGGCTGGGGCCGTACGGTCCGCCGGCCCAGAGGGTGTCTTCATTGAGGGCGAGCCGCTCCCGTTCGATGCCGCCGAAGACCATAGCGCCGAGGCGTCCGTTGCCGACCGGCAAGGCCTCGACCCATTGCGTGGCGGGCCGGCGGTACCAGAGCACGAGGTCGCCTTCGGGCGGGGTCGCCTTGCCGGTCAGGGCGGCGTGCGAGGCGGCCTTGCCGGCGGCGGCCTCCGCAGCGAGAGGCAGCGCGTGGGCGCACAACAGGACGATGAGAATGCTTCGCATGGAGGGCCTCCTATGATGCGGGGCTCAGTTCGTTGCGTCACGGTTTCAGGACGTACGTGTCGCCCGCCTTCGTGTTGAACTCGACGAGGGCCTTTTCGGGCCGCACCACTTTGGCGGGTGGCATGGTCAGCCCGAAGGGTGACCATGTTCCGCCCCCCCCCCGCGCAGCGGCGGGTGGCGGGTGGCATTGTCAGCCCGAAGGGTGTCCATGTTCCGCCCCCCCCCCCGC
>DATKZB010000265.1:0-3847 GCA_035528235.1 Phycisphaerae bacterium | reverse complement strand
GACGCATGTTCCTGGCGGCCTAGGAAGGCCGCCAGGCGGGATGAAGTAGCGAAGTTGCGTTGTAGGATTAGGCCGGGCGCGTCGGGGGTCCACTACGGTTGGTCCTTCCGCGGGGGCGGCCAGGGCCGGCCGGTCAGGTCGTCGAGGATACCGGCCAGGTCGCGTGCCCGCAGGGGTCCCCACTCGGGCGCGATCGGCCGGGTCGTCGACATGATGAACGCCAGGCTGCCCCGGCGCGTGAGGTCGCCGTGGGTGCTCGCCCCGTCGGGGAACCGCCACGCCCGCGACGCCAGGCCCGCGTCGTAACCCAGTTTGAGGCTCGCCAGGACGTCGGGCACGTTCTCCGTCTGGCCGTGGAACGCCCGCCACAGCCGGTCCAGGGCGTCGGGGTAGTCGTGGGCCGAGGTCAGGCGGAGCCACGCCCGGTCGTCGGCGAACCCGTCGGCGTCGAAGACGTTGCCGGCGGAGGTCGCCTGCTCGACGATACTCTTCAGGCGCAGCGGGTCGCCCGACGCGGCGCGGTACCGGTACCGGCTGCCGCGACGCTCGATGAGGGCCTTGCCGTCGGCCGAGGCCACGGCCACGGCGTCGCCCTCGACCCACGCGACCACGTCGACGCCCTCGTGCTCCACGAGGGTGGCGGCCAGACCGGCGCGGTCGCGCGTGGCGTACGAGGCGTAGGTCACCAGGCCGTACTCGATAGGGACGACGTCGCGCGGGCCGTCGAGGCGGTCGCGGACGTTCCAGCCCTTCTCGGCGAGAAACTTGCGGAAGTCGACCCATTGGCACCGGACGAGGGCGTGGCCGTGGTCCGACAGCAGCGTCAGCTTCACCAGGCCGCGCGTCCGCCAGACGAGTTCCCCGGCCAGGCGGTCGATGGCGTCGAGCACCCGGCGCTGGCCGTCCGCCATGTCCTTGGTGCCCAGGCCCGCCGTCGAGACGAGGTACGCCACCAGCAGGGACCGGTCGCGCCGCTCAAAGAGGGCCCGGACGTCGGCCAGTTCCTGCTTGAAGTAATGGTCGGGAAAGAGGTACGCCAGCGGGTCGACGATTGTTGCGGCCCGGTAATCGGTGTGGCGGGCCCAACTCTCGTTCTTCATGCTGAGGTAATCGCCGTCGCCGCCCATCAGGCGGTTGGTCGCGTGATCGAAGTACACCGCCTCCATCCCGTAGCACCGCGTGCTCTGGAAGACGTCGGCCAGGGCGATGTCGGTCATCGCCGGGAACGTCGAGACGACCGGGGCCGGCGGGTGGAACAGCCTCAGCCCGCCGCCTTCCTGGTACGCCCGGACCGTCTCGTACCCGATGCCGTCGAGGATGATGACGACGTGCCGGCAGTCGGCCGCGGCGATGTCGTCGAGGTTCACGAACGAGTCGGGCCGGCCGTCGCGGGCCGTATCGTAGCCGATGCGGACGATGCGGCCGTCGGCGTTCTCGGTGGTGAAGTAGTTGGCTTGGCCGTCGGCGTCGGTGTCGTAGGTCCGCAGGATGCCGGCGTCGGACGGCGTGGCGGCCAGGGGCGTCTCCGGGAACCGGACGGGCCCGGCGCAACCGGCCGCCAGGGCCAGTGCCAGCGCCGCCACGGCGGCCGCCGTGGCGAGCCTGCCCCGGCGGGTCGATGTGCGTTGCCGAACTCCCGTCCCTCCCGCCATCCGTCCCACCTCCAGCCCCCGCAACGAGGGCATTATTCTATCGGCTCTCCCCCCGCCGCAAAGCGCCTTTTTCATCTCGCTGGGGAAGAGGGCCGGACGCCCCGCCCCCCGGCGGCCCGGCCGGCGCGAGGGCCGCCCATGATTCTATAGCGGTTTCACTCCGCGTGTTTGCGCGGCGGGTCCCCGTACCCGCCGCGCTCGAGGGTCAGATGCAGCGTTGGCGCGGTGGGTGCGGGGACCCACCGCGCCACCATCCAGCCTTAAGCCGCTATAGCCCAGCAGTATCATGTCGCCTACGGGCCGCCTTTCCCGGTTGATGCTGCCGGTTTCTCCTGGGCCTTGGCCCGGGCCTGTTCCACGCGGTGGACGAGGTGATGGGCCAGGACACGGGCGTCGCTGAACTGGAGGTTGACGGCCAGGGCGTCGCGGTAGGCCTCCAGGAGGAAGAGCAGGCGCTGCTTTTCCAGGTCGGCGCGGTGCTCGGCAATGACCTGTTCGAGCAGGTCGGTCCGGCCCAGCGTGGCGGTGGCCACGGCCCAGGCTACAAGGCTCTCGTTCCGCATGTCCTTCCAGATGGCGTCTGCGGGGTCGTTTTTCGCCACGGCGATTCTGTAGAACGCGAGCGCGTGCTCGTACTGGCCCATGCGGGCGAGGGCCCGCCCGGTAAGCTAGGCGTACCACGCGGCTTCGCCCCGTTCGCCTTTCTTCAGCAGGTTCAGGCAATGGCCTGCCATCAACTCGGCGCACAGGTTGTCGCGGCCGAGCCAGAAGAGAGCCAAGCCGAGCCGCTTGAGGGCGTGGGACTTGTCGCCGGTGCCGGTCAGGTAGCGGTTCCGCAGGGCGGCAATGAACATGGGGGCGGCCAGGTCGCAGTCGGCGCCGAGGTCGGCACCGCGTTGCAGCGTGGTGGCGGTGTACCAGAGCAGCCAGTACTCGTTGGGATAGCGCGCGGCCGTGCGGACCGCCTGCTGGAGTTCCTCGTGGGTGGCCTGCCCCCGGCTCTTGATTTCCTCCATCCGCCGGAGCACGAGCGCGGGCGCGTCGGCGCCCGCCAGCGCCTCGGCCTCTGCCAGCCACTGGCGGCTGCGGGGGCCCCGGGCGGCGTCCGTCGTGTCGGCCCCGTTGAACTCGACCAAGGCCGCCAGGTACGGGTACGTGTCCAGGACCTTGGCACACTCGGCCTTGTACCGCGCGTAGCCGCCGTCGTGCCAGCGACGCTGGTTGGCGTACCAGTACCGGACGTCGGCGAAGCCGGGGTCGCGCGCCAGGATTTTCTCGTACAGGCCGAACTCCTCCGGCGTCTTCTCCGGGGCAAACGCGGCCTTTCCCAGGTCGATGAGCGACTGGTAGTGCTCGCACCGTTTGCGGTGCAGGTGCTCGACCAGGGCGGGGGAGGCTTTGTGGCCGAAGAAACCTATGGCGTCGACGGCCATGTCGCCCAGCAACTGGAAGTAATCGCGCGGGGCCGCGTACACCTTCCGGCAGATCACCTTCTTGCTGCGGTCGTAGATGTTCAGTTCCCCCGCATACCGGCCGCGGACCTTGCGGAGCGTCCCGCCGACGGCGTGGGTGGCATCCCAGTCGTCGATGGCCTCCGCGATCGTCTGCCGATCGTACTCCATGCTCAGGGGCATCATGTACCGCCGCGCCCGCTTGAACGTGAAGTACGCGTGCCGCGTGCAGTAGTTCCCGGGGGCCCAGTCGAGCGAGTTCGACAGCAGGAAACTGAACGCCAGCGCCTCGTTCGGATCGGCGTCGCGGTCCGTGCTGACGTACAGAAACGGCAGCGTCAGATGGTTGAATCCCGAGGTCTCGAACGGCTCATGCTGGAACGCCGGGAACAGGATTGCCAGTTCGTCGAGGTGGTGCATCGAGACCTTCAGGGCCGGCATGCCGGCAAGCGGCAGGATGATCCGCGCCGGCTCCGGCCTCGGCGCCGCCGGTGTCTCCGGTGCCGGCGGGGCGGGGGCGGCAGGGGTCTCCTTCTTCTCGGGGGCGCCCACCCGGACGTCGGCCCCCGCCCGGCCCGACCCCAGCGCGACGGCCGCCGCGATGACGGTGATCCGAAGGAAGGTACCCATGGCCTTGCCCCCCTGGCACCAAGGTGCCTGTGCACTGCCGATATCCGGATAACGATACGCGGCCCCCGGCCGGGCGCCAAGCGTCTTGTTCCCCCCCCGCGCCCCGCGGGCCTC
>DATKZB010000264.1:0-3391 GCA_035528235.1 Phycisphaerae bacterium | reverse complement strand
GGGACGGCCGCCGCGCGACAAGTGGCGTTGTATGATTAGTCCAGGTCGAACTGGGCCAGGTAATCGTCCACCTCGTGCTCGCCGGCCTCGGGCTGCTCGTGCTTGTAGAGCACGCAGTCTTCCAGGACGAGCACGTCCATGTTGGTGGCCATGAAACAGCGGTACGCGTGCTCGGGCGTGCACACGATGGGTTCGCCGCGGACGTTGAAACTCGTGTTGACCACCAGGGGGCACCCGGTCTTGTCGCGGAAGCGGCGGATGAGCCGGTAGTACCGGCCGTGGCGCTGGGCATCCACGGTTTGCACGCGGGCCGAATAATCGACATGCGTGATTGCCGGCACGCGGCTTCGGACGGCCTTCAGCAGCCGGTCGACGCCTTCCAGGCCTGCCGCCGCCGCGTCCGCCGGCAGCCGCTGGTCCTCTTGCACGCCGGCCACGAGCAGCATGTACGGGCTGTCCTGGCCGGGGCGCATCTGGAAGTACTCGGCCACGTCTTCCCGCAGGACGCTGGGGGCGAACGGGCGGAACGATTCGCGGAACTTGATCTTGCGGTTCATGATGGATTGCATCCGGGGCGAGCGGGCGTCGCCCAGAATCGACCGCGACCCGAGCGCCCGCGGGCCGAACTCCATCCGCCCGTGCACGTGGCCGACGACCTGGCGGCGGCGATGGCGTCGGCAACCGTCTCAATCAGGGCGGCCTCGTCGGCGCAGGCGTGGTACCTGGCCCCGACGCCGTCGAGGAACCGCCGGACCTCGGCACCGGTGCACGCCGGCCCCAGCAGCGACCCCTTCTGCCGGTCGTGGACGCCGTCGGCCTGCCGCGCGTGGCCCATCAACTGGTGCCAGACGAACAGGGCGGCCCCGAGGGCCCCGCCGGCGTCGCCGGCAGCGGGCTGGATCCAGAGGTCGTCGACGTCGGCCTCGCGCAGGATTCTGCCGTTCGCCACGCAGTTCAGGGCCACGCCGCCGGCCATCACCAGCCGGCGCAGGCCCGTCTCGCGGACGACGTGCCGGACCATGCGGAGCATGATCTCCTCGGTCACGGCCTGGACCGATGCGGCCAGGTCCATCTCGCGCTGGGTCAGCGGGGTCTCGGGCCGGCGCGGCGGGCCGCCGACGAGCCGCTCGAACCGGCGGTTGGTCATCGTCAGGCCCTGGCAGTAGTTGAAGTACGACATGTCCATGCGAAACGAGCCGTCGTCCTTCAGGTCCAGCAGCCGCTGGAGAATGAGGTCCTTGTAGCGCGGCTCGCCGTAGGGCGCCAGGCCCATGAGTTTGTATTCGCCCGAGTTGACCTTGAACCCCGTGAAGTACGTGAAGGCCGAGTACAGGAGACCCAGGCTGTGCGGGAACCGCAACTCATGCGTCAGGTCGATCCGGTTGCCGCGCCCCACGCCGTAACTGGCCGTCGCCCATTCGCCCACGCCGTCGACCGTCAGGATGGCCGCCTCCTCGAACGGCGACGGGAAGAACGCGCTGGCCGCGTGCGAGAGATGGTGCTCGGCAAAGACGTACCGGCCCTTGTACTGGTGCTTGAGGCCGCGGTCGATGGCGCGCGGCAAATGGAGTTTGGTCCGAAGCCACACCGGCATGGCGGCGCAGAACGACCGGAAACCCCGCGGGGCGTAGGTCAGGTAGGTCTCGAGGAGGCGCTCGAATTTCAGGAGGGGCTTGTCGTAGAACGCGACGCTATCCAACTCGGCCGGTGTGATGCCCCCCTCGGCCAGGCAGTAGTCGATGGCGCTCTGGGGAAACCGGTCGTCGTGTTTCTTGCGGCTGAACCGCTCTTCCTGGGCGGCCGCCACCAACTCGCCGTCGCGCACGAGGCACGCGGCGCTGTCGTGGTAGAAGGCCGAGATGCCCAGGATGTTCATGGCCGACAGTGTAGCGGCCCGGCATGGCCATAGGCAAGGGCGGCATTCCGTTAGCCGGCCGGGCGCCGCCTCAGCGCGGGCCCTGGCCGGAGCCGTCGGCCCCCAGGCGCACGATGTACTCGGCCGCGCGGTCGCGCCACGCGTCGTAGGTGCCGGGCGGCTGGACGCGCAGGCGACCGCCGCTGATGGGGTCGTAGTCGACGTTGCCGAGGTCGATCTTGGCGGCGATTTCGGCGAGGAACTTCCGCGCCTCGTCGGCCACCGGGCCGGTCGCGTCGGCCAGGCGGCCCTCCAGTGTCGCCAGGTACCGGCGGTCTTTGACGCCTTCGCGGACCATCTCCCAGCGGACCGTCGGCACGGAGCCCTCGGACGGGGCGGCGGCGGCCGTCGCGCACAGGACGGCCAGGGCGAGGGCCGCCAGGACGGGGGGCTTCATCGTTCGCGTTAGGTCATTCGGCATTTTGGGTCTACCCGAGTCCCATGGCCTGCAGGTTCCGGTGACTGACGGCGATGCTCTTGAACGGGTCTTTCGTGACGGGGCAGTCGTCCTGCTCGACGATGTACTGCCGCACGCCCGCCTTCCGGCAGGCCGCCAGGATGGCGGGCCAGTTGAGGTTGCCCTCGCCGACCTCGGCCCAGGCGGGTTGGCCGTCGAGCATCATCCAGTCTTTCAGGTGGACCTGGTCCATGCGCCCCTTCATGCGGGCGCACCAGGCGGCCGGGTCGCCGCCGCCGCGGGCGACCCAGGCGGTGTCGATCTCGGCCTGGAGGTACTTGGGGTCGCTCAGGGCGTAGAGGATCTCCAGGGCGGTGCGTCCGCCGCGTCCGCCGCGCCCGCCGAACCTGTGGAACTCGAAGTGGTGATTGTGGTACTGGAGCGTGATGCCTTCGGCCGCGAAGGCCTTGCCCAGACGCGTAAACTCGTGGGCCCGGGCCTTCCAGGCGGCCAGGTCGCCCCGCTCCTCGGGCGGCAGCGACGGGATGGCCGTGTGCGTGCACCCCCAGGCGTGCAGGCGGGCCACCACGCCGCCGAAGTCGTCGCGCATCAGCGGCAGGCCGATGTGACTGCCGATGATCGCCAGGCCGGCGTCGGCGGCCATCCGCGCGAGGTCTTTCGGGTCGACGGCCATCAGCCCGCCGCCGGAAATCTGGACGTTCCGGTACCCGATGCCGCGGACTTGCGCCAGCGTCTTCGCGGTGTCCTTGGGGCCCGTGCAGAAGTCGCGGAGCGTGTAGAGCGTGACCGCCAGGCGCGACGCCTTCGGTTGCCTGCGGGCCATGGAACCGTCCTTTCCGGGGGTGTGACTGTTTTTTCTGGCAGCCCCGAAGGGGCGCCAGGCAATAGCCCACGGCGTAAGCCGTGGGTAGGCGCGCGGTCCGAACCGGGTAGACTGTTTACAGAATGATCCGGGCACATGGTTTACAGGTGGTAAGGTGCGTGGGCGAAAGGAGCGTCGCCCATGCCTTGGACAGAAACGTGTGCCATGGAAGAGCGGATGAAGTTTGTGTTGGAGT
>DATKZB010000263.1:0-2188 GCA_035528235.1 Phycisphaerae bacterium | reverse complement strand
GAAATAGTTGTCCACATTTAGCCGCGGCCGGAAGTGTGACCGCCGTGGCGGGGAAAGCGCGTAGGGCACAAGGGCGGCACAACCCTTGCCATAAAAGGAGTTGAGGCATGGTTCGCACATTGTGCTGTTTGGCGGCCTTCGGCGCGATCGGGCTCGCACTCGAGTCGTCCGCGCCCGCTGCGGATGCGGCCAAGATCAACGTGCTCATCATCGACGGCCAGAACAACCACAAGTGGGCCGAGACCACGCCGCCCATCAAGGAGATGCTCGAGAAGACCGGGCGGTTCAACGTCGAGGTGCTGACGAGTCCGCCCAAGGGCGCCCCCACGGAGCAGTGGGCTCGGTTCAAGCCCGACTTCTCGAAGTACGGCGTCGTCTTCTCGAATTATAACGGCCAGCCCTGGCCCGAAGAGGTCAACAAGGCCTTCGAGAAGTACATGGAGAACGGCGGCGGCCTGGTCGTGTATCACGCGGCCAACAATGCGTTCACCAAGTGGGAAGCGTGGGCGAAGATGGTCGCCCTCCTGTGGCAGGGACCTGTCACAGGAGACCGCCTCTACATGGATGACGCCGGCAAGGTCGTCCGCCAGGAGAAGGGCGGGGGGCCCGGCGCCGGTCACGGGCCGCAGTGGGCCTACCCCGTCCAGGTCCGCGACAAGGACCATCCGATTACCAGGGGCCTGCCCGAAAAGTGGGTGCATGCCAAGGACGAACTGTACCAGGCCATGCGCGGCCCGGCCGAGAATGTTCACATCCTGGTCACGGCCTGGGCCGACCCGGCCCGGAAGGGCACCGGCGGGCACGAGCCGATGGTCTTCACCGTGACCTACGGCAAGGGTCGCGTCTTCGTAAACCTCCTGGGCCACGACGCCACGAGTGTCGTTCATCCCGGCTGCGCGGGGCTGATGGTCCGCGGCACGGAGTGGGCGGCCACGGGCGCGGTGACGATCCCGCCGCCGGCCGACCTCGCGGCTTCTCCGGCGACGAAGTAGCGCGGGGGTTTATCCCCCGCGCCCTCTTGCGCGGGGCACCCGCCTTCGTCCGCCAGCACGGAGGGCGGACTTCGGCGTGGCAAGCAAGGCCCCGCGCTACGTCTGGAATCTTGGCGCCTGGGGCGCTGCTCTCAGGCACTCAGGCACTCAGGCACTAATTCTCTAATCTTCAAAGGAGTATCTGTCATGGCGAGGACAACGTTGGGCGTTGTGGTGGGTACCCGCGGCTTCTTTCCGGCGAAACTGGCGCAGGAGGGGCGCATCGAGATCCTGCGGATTCTGAAGGAAGAAGGTTTCGAAACCGTCTGCCTCGGCGCGCGGGAGGCGACGGGCGGCGCCGTTGAGACGCTCGCCGACGCACGGGCCTGCGCCGACCTGTTCAAAAAGCACGCCGACCGCATCGACGGCGTGCTGGTGACGCTGCCTAACTTCGGCGACGAAAAAGCGGTCGCCAACACCCTGCGCGCGAGCGGACTCCAGGCGCCGGTCCTCGTCCACGCCTGGCCGGACGAGCCCCAGAAAATGAAAATGGGCGGCCGGCGCGACTCGTTCTGCGGCAAGATGTCGGTCTGCAACAATCTGGCGCAATACGACATTCCCTTCACGCTGACGGACCTGCACACCGCGGCGCCCGACACGAAAGCGTTCCGGGCGGACCTGGCGCGATTCGGCGCCACGTGCCGGGTGGTGCGCGGCCTGCAGGGGGCGCGCGTCGGCGCCATCGGCGCCCGGACCGGACCGTTCAACACGGTGCGGTTCTCGGAGAAACTGCTCGAGGCGGCCGGCATCTCGGTTGAAACGCTGGACCTGTCGGAAATCCTCGGCCGGGCCGAGCGGCTCGGCAAGGGCGACGCGGCCGTCCGCGCCAAACTCCAGGCCATCCGCAAGTACACCGATACGGCGCGCGTCAGCGCGGAAAGCCTGGAGCGGATGGCGCGGTTCGGCGTCGTCGTCGACCGGTGGGTGAAGGAGATGGACCTGGCGGGGACGGCCATCCAGTGCTGGACGGCCCTGGAAGAGTTCTACGGCATCGTGCCATGCACCCTGATGAGCATGATGTCGGAGGCGCTTCTGCCGAGCGCGTGCGAAGTGGACGTGACGGGCCTGGTGGGGATGCTGGCCCTGGGGCTGGCGACCGAGAGCCCGGCGGCGCTCGTGGACTGGAACAACAATTACGGCGACGAGGAGAACAAGGC
>DATKZB010000262.1:0-8324 GCA_035528235.1 Phycisphaerae bacterium | reverse complement strand
AAGGCCAAAGTCGCTCTCGTCGCCGCCATGAGAAAACTGCTCGTTACCCTGAACGCGATCCTGAGGACCAAACAACCATGGCAACCCAAAAACGCTTGACGCCCAACACAGTCGCTTCGGGATGACCATGCCACCCACCGTGATCCGCGGGGTCAGTCGAGGGGGTTCATGACGAGGCCCGAGAGGGCTTTCGGGTAGAAGTACGTCGACTTGGGGGGCATGCGTTCGCCGGTCGAGGCCACGTCTTCGAGGCTCCGGATGGGCAGCGGCCGCAGCATGACGGCGGCGTCGGCCCCGTCTTCGTGGACGGCGTCGAAGGCCTGCTGGGCCAGGTGGACGTACCGCAGGGCGAGCGACCCGGCGGCCCCCTCGACGGCCTCGGGCAGGTCCTGGCGCAGCAGGACGCGTTCGAGGATGGCCACGTCGAGCCGCCGCCACGATTGCGACTTGTCGGACGCCAACTGGTCCATCACGGCGGGGTCCTTCAGTGTGAGGAGGAATCCCTGGGTCGTGTCGCGGGTCCACAGGGCGAAGGTGTGGGGCGGCGCGCCGGCCAGATGCTGGGCCATGCGGGGGCTGGTGGCCTCGGCCCCGGCGAACTCCGTCCACGCAAAGTGCCGCGCGGTGACCGCGCGGAGCCGGTCGGTCGAGAGCCCCTTGAGGCCGCTCAGCACGCGGTGCGTCGGCAGGATGGCCAAGCCCGGATGGTGCAGCGAGACGCACAGCATCAGCAGGCTGTCGGCCGGGTGATCGTGATCGACCTCGACGCCCTTGGCGACGAGGTCTCGCCGGTACGCCAAGGCGGTCTCGTAGCGATGATGGCCGTCGGCGATGAAGAGGACCTTGTCGGCCATGGCCTGAGCCACGCGGCCGGCCAGGCCGGTGTCGGACGAGGCGAACAGGCGGTGGACGACGCCGTCGGCGTCGACCGTCTGGACGAGCGGCTCGCACTGGACGACCTCGTGGAAGAGGTGCGGCACGACGTTGGCCGAGTCGGGGTACAGGCCGAAGACGGGCGAGAGGTTGGCCTGGGTGGCCCGGATGAGCCGCATGCGGTCGGCCCGGGGGCCGTCCATCGTCTCCTCGTGGGGAAAGATGCGGCCGGAGCCGAACTCGTCGAGTCCGACGCGTGCCAGCAGTCCCTCGCGGCAATAGGACCGGCCCTCGACATCGAACTCCTGCTGGTAGAAATAGAGGGCCGGCTCGGTGTCGCGCCGCAGGATCTTGGCCTGCTGCCACTTCTCCATCAGGTCGGCCGCGCGGGTGTACTTGTTGCCGGCGTCGTTGTCGCCGGGTTCGTCGCGCCCCAGGATGAGGCGGACGACGTTGTGCGGGTGCAGGCGATACAGGTCGTCGCGCTGCTCGGGCGTGATGCAATCGTACGGCGGGGCCGTGACCATGGCGATGGCCAGCGGGTTCTGAGTGTTGTAGCGCAGAGCGCGAAACGGGCGGACGCGTGCCATCGGCCAGACACCCCCTTGATACGACCCCCTCGTCGGGGCCCCCCTACGTTCCGGCCTCGCTCGAGGCCAGGTACTCGACCTGCTCGGCGGTCAGCTTGTCGATGGCGATGCCCATGGTCTTGAGTTTGAGGGCGGCCACCCACTGGTCGACCTCGCGCGGCACGTCGTGGACCTTGACCTGGAGTTTGCCCTTGTTCTCGACGGCCCACTCGCTGGTCAGTGCCTGGACGGCGAAACTCATGTCCATGACGGAGGCGGGGTGCCCCTCGGCGGCGGCGAGGTTCACCAGGCGTCCCTCGGCCAGCAGGTAAATGGTGCGGCCGTCGGGCAGGATGTAGGCGTCGACGAGGTTCCGGACGCCGCGGCGGACCTTCTTGGCCATTTTCCCCAGGCCGGGGATGTCGATCTCGACGTTGAAGTGCCCCGAGTTGCACACGATGGCCCCGTCTTTCATGCGGGCGAAATGCTCGGGCCGGATGACGTTCTTGTCGCCCGTGACGGTGATGAAGAGGTCGCCCATCTTGGCGGCCTTGGCCATCGGCATGACGTAGTAGCCGTCCATGGTGGCCTCGATGGCCCGGAGCGGGTTGACCTCGGTAACGATGACCACGGCCCCCATGCCGGCGGCCCGCATGGCCGTGCCCCGGCCGCACCACCCGTAACCCGCGATGACCACCTTCTTGCCGGCCACCAGGATGTCGGTGGCCCGGATGACGCCGTCCATCGTCGACTGGCCGGTGCCGTACCGGTTGTCGAAGAAGTGTTTGCAGTCGGCGTCGTTGACGGCGATGACGGGGAACTTCAGTTGGCCCTTGGCCTCCATGGCCCGCAGGCGGATGACGCCGGTGGTGGTCTCTTCCATCGACCCGATGACGTTGACGGCGTCGCCGGGCCGGTCGTTGGTCAGCACGTAGACCAGGTCGCACCCGTCGTCCATGGTGACGTGGGGCTTGTGGTCGCAGGCGGCCACGATGTGCCGGTAGTAGGTGTCCTTGTCCTCGCCCTTGACGGCGAAGGTGGACACGCCGTACTCGGCCACCATGGCGGCGGCGACGTCGTCCTGCGTCGAGAGGGGGTTGGAGGCGCAGAGCAGCAGGTTGGCGCCGCCGGCCTTGAGCGTGCGGCAAAGGTTGGCGGTCTCGGCGGTAACGTGCAGGCACGCGCTCATCCGGAGGCCCTTCAGGGGCTTCTCTTTCTTGAACCGGTCGCGGATGGCCGCCAGGACCGGCATGCTGTTGTCGGCCCACTCGATGCGTCGTTTGCCCTCGGCGGCCAGCTTCAGATCCTTGACTTCGTGATTCATTCAACACTCCTTCGTTTTGCCGCCGCCCCAGGGGCGACGCTCGTGGACAACAGAACGACCGTCGCCGTGCCGGCGACGGCTAAACGTTGCGAGGGCCAAACGCGGCACGCCGTCGTTTAGCCGCGGCCGGTACGGCCGCGGGCATCGGCGGCCAGGCCCCGTCGCCGCAGCGGCGACGGCTAAACGCCAGCCGCTCGGACGGCATCGATAAAAGCGCGAATCTTGTCGGGGTCCTTGCGGCCGGGCTCGGCCTCGGTCCCGCTGGCCCCGTCAACGCCCCACGGCCGCACGACCCGGACAGCCTCGGCCACGTTCCCGGGCCCCAGGCCACCGGCCAGGATAAGGGGGCCGAAACCTTCCTGCACCATCCGGGCGGCCAAGGCCCAGTCGGCCGGCCGGCCCGTGCCACCCTTGGGCCCTCCCGCGACGCGGGCGTCCACCAGGTACGCGTCGGGGACGCGTCCCAGCCTCTCGGCCTGCCGGTGCCATTGGCGGGCGGCCTGGAGGTCGTCGTCGGACGCGATTCCGAGCGCCTTGATGACCTTCAGGCGTCCGAGTTGACCGAGGACCTCGGGCGGCTCGTCGCCGTGCAGCTGGACGACGGCCAGGCCCACCTCGGCCGCCACGTCGCGGACGACCGCCGGGTCGGCGTCGACGAACACGCCGACGGGCGCGACCCACGGCGGCAGGGCGTCGACGATGCCGGCCGCCTCGGTGGGCGTTACACGGCGTGGGCTCTCGGCAAAAACGAGGCCGACAGCGTCGGCCCCCGCCTCGGCAGCCACACGGGCCCATTCGGGCTGCGTGATGCCGCAGATCTTCACCCGAATCCGCACGCGGCTCACCCCCATCCGAAGGCGATATCGTACGGCCAACCGGCCGGCAAGTCAACGGCTTTTCGCGCCGGCGGGGCCTCGGACGCTGCAATTTGGCTTGCGTGCCGGCGGCGAGGGTGGTAATGTGTTGGCCAGAGAGAGACGCGGGCGAAAGGGGTATCCGCATGAACAACACTCGGCAGATGCTGGTCGCGCTGGCGCTGGGAGCCCTCGGCATCCTGGGCCTGGCGGTGGCCGTCAGGGGCCAGGCCATGAACCCCGTGGCCGCGCGGCAATGGTACGAGAACGCCGTCAAGAAGATCACCGACCAGAGCACGGCCGACGAGATCGTGGCCCTGGCCAAGCAGTGTTACCGGAACGGCCTGACGGACGAGGCCATGGCCCACGCCATCGAGGCCCTCAGGAAAGACCCGAACGACTCGCGGGCGAAGTACCTGCTCTTCGCCCTGGCCGGCCCGGTGGAAGGCACCACCGGCACGGGCGAGGGGGACGATGGGGGGGGCGGCACCCCCCAGGCTCCCACCATTACCGACGCCGAGGCCGACGCCATCTACAAGGCCGAGGGCGACACCGTCATCCGCAATTTCCGCGAGATCCAGGGCCTGCTGGCCAGGCGGTGCGGATCGGTGAAGTGCCACGGCGGCAACGAGAAGGCCAAGTGGACGCTCGCACTCAAGGGAGGGGCCAACCGCAAGTCGCTCGCCCAGAACTTCAAGACCGTCTATCCGTACATGGACCGCGACAACCCCGCCAAGAGCGTCCTGGTCCAGAAACCGCTCAAGGGCCCTGAGGGCGGCCACCCGACGCAGGTCATCCGCGGCGAGTCCGACCCCGTCTACCAGCGGATCATCAAGTATATCGATACCGTCAAGGGCGACGCCGAGAAGATGTGGGACCAGTAGCCGAACACACCAGCGAAAACATCGCGCGAGAGCGATGGGGAAGATAGAAGGCCGGCGACCCACCGTCGTCGGCCTTCGCTATGTCTGGGACGGCCGCAGCTCGGGTGAAACGCACGGGTCGCGCGGCGGCCTTCCCAGGCCGCCGCGCAAGGTTGCCCTGCGCCAAGGCGCGGTGGCCTGGGAAGGCCACCGCGCGCGATCCCCAAGGGCCCTCGCGGAGTTAACAAGGTAGACCTACTTGGCCGGCGTCCGGGCCATCCGGGCCTTGAGGGCCTCGTCGAGGCCTGCCATCGGGTGGCCCTTCCACGTCATGGCCCCCGAGGGGTCGATGACCACCGCGTGCGGAATCCCGCGCACGCCGTACGGCACCGCCGACCGGCTGCCGCCGCCGATGGCGTACGGCATGCCCATCTCTTTGACGAACCGCTCGACGGCCTCGCGGGGCTCGCTGGTCAGGCCGATGAAGACGACGCCCTTCGGCGCATACGTCTTGTGCAGTTCGATGAGGTGGGGGATGGACTTGCGGCACGGCGGACACCACGTGGCCCAGAACTCGACGACCACCGTCTTGCCGCGAAGCGACGCCAGCGTGAGCGGCTCGGAGTTCAGCCAGTAGGCGGCCCCGATTTCGGGCGCGGCGGGGGCGGGGTCGGCCGGCGCGGCAGCGGGGTCCGTCACCGGCGCGGGCGCCGCCGGCGCCTCGTTCGGCGGCCGGGCGGCGGGGGCGGCGGGGTCCGGCGCCGGTTCGCTGCATCCGACGATGAGCGCGGCCAGGACCAGGAAGAAGAACGCGTATCGACTCATTCTAACCCTCCATGTTGGCGCCGCGGCCGTTCCGCGCCAGCCGGCCCGTGCCGGGCTACTTCTTGCCGATCGTGGCCAGCAGCTGCCTGGCATCCTTGGCGTAGTCGGTGTCGGGGTACTTCCCGATGACCTTTGAGAGGTACGGTTTGGCCTTGTCGCCGTGGCCGGCCTTGATGAAGTTTTTGGCCATGGAGAGCCAGCCGAGGCAGTCCTTTTCGGCGGCGGCGTTCTGCATCTTGGCCACCAGAGCGGGGTCGGCCCGCATCGCCTTGGCCTTGTCGGCGGCGGCTTGGCCGGCCTTAGTGCCGGGGAAGCGTTTGGCCAGGTCGTCGTAGGCATTGAGGAGGGCGGCGGGAGCCTTCTTGGCGGCGTTCTCCTCGACCTCGGCCAGGAGGCCGGCGGCCTCGTCCTCGCGCCGGGCCTGTTCGACGGCGGTCCGGACGGCGTCGTCCTTCAAGAGTTCCTTGAGACGGTCGGTGGCCTTGGCGGCCGTGTCGGTGCCGGAGGCGAGCGCCGCCACCTCGCCCAGGGCGGTGCAGGCCTGCGGGTACTGCTTGGTCTCGATGCACTTCTCGGCCTCGGCCATGCGGGCCTCGGCCCGGTCGGCCAGCGTCTTGCGGAGCGCGGCCACGCGCGCCTTGATCTTGGGATCCTCGTCGGCCTGCTTGAGTCTGGCGAGCATGGCGGCCGCGACGGCGTACTGTTCCTTCTTGGCGGCGGCCTCGACCTTGTCGAGCAGGGCCTCGGCGGCGGCCTTTTCGTTGGCCGTCATGAGCGAGGGGGGCGTGTCTTTGAGGGCCTTCTGGATGGCCGGCTCAAAGTCCTCATTCATCGGGTGCCCGCCCCAGACGATCTTGCCCTCGGTATCGACCACGAACGCGTGCGGGATGCCCCGGACGCCGTACAGGCCGCTCGACGAACTGCCGCAGCCCACCGCGTAGGTCATCCCCAGGTTGGCGGCAAAGGGCTCGACCTTGGTCTTGGGCTCGTCGCTCAGGCCGATGATGACGACGCCTTTCGGGGCGTACGTCTTGTGCAATTCGATGAGGTGGGGGATGGACTTGCGGCACGGCGGACACCACGTGGCCCAGAACTCGACCACGACGATCCGGCCGCGCAGCCGCGCCAGCGACAGCGGCGGCGTGTTCAGCCAGTCGGAGGCCATGATCTCCGGCGCCTTCGAGCCCACCGTCCCCTGGGCTGCCGCACGCGTCGCGCCGGCGACCGCCACGAACGACACCACGAGCGAAAGGATAAGGGCCTTCTTCATGTGCGGTCTCCTTGCGAACAACGATTCGACGTGTTCCCGGCCTTCCTATTATACCCTTTGACCGGCCGGAACCGCTGCGAGTTCCATACAGGCGCCGGGGGATAGTCCTTCATCGCCCCATACGCCGGCGCGGCCGCGGGTATTCGCGGTTTCGCCTCAGACAACGTCGTCGAGCGTCGCCAGCCCCAGCACCTCCTGGACGGCGAACGGCTCGCCGAACTCGCGGTTGATCATGCGGCCCCAGTACCGGCACGTGTTGGCGACGTATCCGACGACGGCCCCAGCCTGCTCGCCGCGACCGTCGTAGAACTGGCTCCGGTAACACTCGACGGCCTCGACCTTGGCGGCGAACTCGGCCGAGACGTCCACGACCAGTGCCACGTCGGCCTGGCTGTGCAGGTGCGTGCAGTAATAGAACAGGACCCGCTCGGGATAGTGCGGCCGGCCGGTCATCCGGGTCTTGGTGAGTTTGGCGTGGAACCGGGCGTCGATGGCCAGTTGGGTCGCGGCCAGGTGGTCGGGGTGGGCGTCGCGCCAGTAGGGGATGAAGAGGACGCGCGGCCGCAACGCCCGGTAGACCTGGGCCAGTTTCGCGCGGGCGGCCAGTGTGGCCTCCAGGGCCCGGTTCTTCAGGCCCAGGTTCACCCGGTGCTTGAGGCCCAGGGCCGCCGAGGCCGCGCGGGTCTCGCGGCGCCGCTTGGCCGGGGTGCCGAAAGGCGTGGGCTCGCCGCTCGTCAGGTCGCACACGGCAACCGACTTGCCGGCCCGAAGGAGTTTGACGATGGTGCCGCCCATCCCGAGTTCGGCGTCGTCGGGATGCGGCGCCACGACCAGGTACTCGGCGTGTTGGGTGGCCATCGTGCGTGCGCTCCTGGGCCGCGATTGCGTAGGCATGAATTATATCCGAGCGCCCTCGCGGCCGCACGGCCAAATCGTCGCCGGGCGCGGCGGCATTCTGTGGCAGCGTCGCCCTCCCCGGTTGTCATGCTGAGGGTCGCCTCGGGCGACCCGAAGCATCTCGCCTTGGGGTCGGCAACCCACCATTCCCACGGCGAGACCCTTCGCTGCGCTCAGGGTGACAACACGGGGGCGGTTGGCCACGAAAAACGGCCACACCCGTGGCGGCCAAGGCCACCGGTGCCGGGGCAGCCAGGTTACTTGACAGGTGTATCTCTGGGCACCATAGTAGCTCTGGCGTCCGGAGCCCCGGTGGGGTTTCCGCAACCGGGAGGCACGCCATGAGAACGACCGCCGTTCTTTGTGCCGCGTTGGCGTGGGTGTCGGGGCTGGGCTGGACGGGTCGGGCGTCTGAGCGGCACGGGCCGGCACTGAAGGCCGACGCCCAGAACCTGACCGTCAAGACCTTCGCCGACGGCGGCAAGGCGAATCTGATCCGTCTCGGCGCTAACGAGCTCGAATCGATCTGGAAGAAGTAGATTGAGGCCATGCCGGGCAACCCGTGCCCGACGAAACCCGGAGAAAGCAATGAAGCGATGTGTGATGGCAGTGCTCTTGGCAAGTGCGGTGGTGTTCCTTGGCCACGCGTCCCAGGTTCAGGCGGCCGACAAGAGGGTGAAGGTGTTCATCGCGCGTTACCCGCACAATCTTGCGGCCATGTTTCGCGACCTGCGCAAGGACCTCGATGCGCCCGACATGCCGATCGTGATCGGCGAACTGGGTGTCGGTGGTCTTGAGATGGGCAAGAGAGCGGAGAACCCGGATGATCACGAGGCGGTGGCCATGGTG
>DATKZB010000261.1:0-2855 GCA_035528235.1 Phycisphaerae bacterium | reverse complement strand
CCGATGCAGACCTGGTTGACGGCCAGGCCCGCCACCTCGCGGACCGTCTTGACGTGATCGGGCGAGTGCGGGCAGGCGACCATCGGCTCGACCGCCCCGAGGTCGATGGCGATGGTGCGGTCGTAGCGGGCGCCGGCGTCGGCCTTCAGGGGCCGCCAGGCGTCCTCGCGGCCCTGCCAGGCGAGGAACCGCCGCGTCACGGCGTCGGACGGAAAGACGCTCGTCGTAACGCCCAGTTCGGCCCCCATGTTCGTGAGGGTGGCCCGCTGGGGCACGCTGAGTGTCCGGACGCCGGGTCCCGTGTACTCGACGACCCAGCCCACATTGCCCTTGGTCGAGAGGACCTGCAGCAGGTGCAGAATGACGTCCTTGGCCGAGACGAACGGTCCGAGTCGCCCCGTGAGTTTGACGCGGAGCACCTTGGGGCACGTAATGTTGAAGGGCAGGCCGCCGATGGCGCAGGCCACGTCCAGCCCCCCCGCGCCGATGGCGATCATGGCGGCGCCCCCAGAGGTGGGCGTGTGGCTGTCGGCCCCCAGGAGCGTCTTGCCGGGCACGCTGAACCGCTCCAGGTGCACCTGGTGGCAGATGCCGTTGCCCGGCTTCGAGAAGACCATGCCGTGCCGGGCCGAGAACGTGCGGAGGAACTCGTGGTCGTCGGCGTTCTCGAACGAGAGTTGCATCATGTTGTGGTCGACGTAGTTGACGCTCAGGTCGGTGGCGGGGCGCGCGGCCCCCATGATTTCGTACTCCATCATGGCCATCGTGCCGGTGATGTCCTGGGTGAGCGTCTGGTCGATGCGGATGCCGATGGGCTCGCCGGGCACGAGTCGGCCGTCGACGAGGTGGTCGGCCAGGATCTTGTAGACGAGCGTCTGGGGCATGGCGTGGATCTCCTCCCGAGCCGCACGACCGCTCCCTGACGGTCGCGGCTCGGACAGTCGCGGCCCGGACAGTCGCGGCCCGGATGCGCGCTGTTGGGGCAGGCATTATAGAAGCGGGCCGGGGGCCGCTCAAGGCGAAAGGCGACGCCGCCGACGCGACGATGTGCACGTGGCTAGTATCGCCCGTAGGTCCGGGCGGTCTCGATCATGGCGTGGAGGTTCTCGTCGGGCGTGTCGCGTCCGCACTGGTCGCCGGTCGCAAGGATGAACCGGCCGCCCTCGGCCGCGTCGTCGATGGCCTGGCGCGAGGCGGCCGCCACCTCCTCCGCCGTGCCGCGCAGCATGACCGTGGTCGTGTGCAGGTTCCCCTTGAGGACGATGTGGCGGCCGTACAGGCGTTTGAGTTCCGCCAGGTTGCAGTCGCCCATGGGCGGCACATCGAGGGGGTCGATGATCGTCAGGTCGGTCTCGGTGGCCATGATGCGGACGAGTTCCTTCTCGGGCCCGCACGAGTGGATGTGCGTGGGGTACCCGGCGGCGGTGGCGAGTTCGATGGCCCGCTTGACGGCCGGCAGGGCGAGTTGCCGGAAGATCTCGACCGTCTGGAAAATGAGCGTGCCCGATCCGCCCACGCACAGGAAGTCGGGCCGGGCGTCGGCCGGCAGTGACACGAGGCGGGCGAACCGGCGTTCGACGGTCTCCACCCGCTCGGCCGCCCAACGGTCGTGCCGCTCGGGGTGGTCGTAATACTCGTAGATCGCCTCGACGCTCGACAGGGCGCACGAGCCCGCCAGGCTCGCGCCCACGAGGCCCTGGTCGCCCATGAGACGCTTGGCGCGGGCAAAGCCCTCCGGCCCCGTTTCGACCGGCTTGACGCCCTCGACCGGCTCGAACCGCTCGGGCACGGGCCCGGGGCCGACCTTCTCGGGCGCCAGGCCGAACGTCGGCGGGTCGGCCACGTAGTATACGCGGACCCACGGCCGCCAGACGCGGCGGCCGCCGTCGACGTACGAGTCCTGCGTCACGATGCGTTCGGGGGTGCGTCGCACGATGAACGGTTCCCAGGGCGGCTCGTCGGCCGTCTCCTCGGGGAACCGCAGCGGCGAGTACCCGTCCATCAGGCTGTCGATGCCGAAGTGCCGGGCGCAGGCGATGTACGCCTCCCAGATGGGTGGATCGTTGTAGAGATAAAGGTCCCAGAACGGTTTGCCCGTGCGGCGCGCGGGGATCGTGTTCGAGAAGTCGGGCGCCACGGGCACGCAGTCGGGCACCTTCCCGGCCAGGCACGTCAGCAGCCGTTCGCGCGAGGTCATGGTTTCGCGTGTCCCTCGGGCGGGAAACCCAGGTCCTCGGCCGGCAGGGCGACACGGGGCCTCATGAGGTGTGCCTCCAGCAGGGGCAGGGGCCGCGAAGGTCAGGCGCGGACCTCGACGATCATCTCCAGTTCCACCGGCGCCGCCAGGGGCAGTTCGGCCGCCCCGAGTGCCGCGCGGCTGTGACGGCCGGCATCGCCGAACGCCTCGCCCACGAGTTCGCTGGCGGCGTTCATCACCTTGGCCTGGTCGGTAAAGCCGGCGGCGCTGGCCACGTGGCCCGTCAGGCGGACCACGCGGACGACGTTCGCCAGGCCCCCCGCCTCGGCTGCGACCACCGCCAGGGCATTCAGCGCGGCCTGCCGGGCGCACGCCTGGGCCGTCTCGAGCGAGACCTCGCGGCCCACGTGGCCGGTGGCCAGCAGCCGGCCGTCCTTCATCGGCAACTGGCCGCTCACGAACACCAGGTTGCCCGTGCGCACGGCCGGGACGTAGACGCCGACGGGCTTGGGGGCGGGCGGCAGGTCGAGGCCCATCTCGCGGAGTCGGTCTTCGGGGGTCATGGCGCGGCCTTGGCCTTGCGGGCGACGAGGATGATGTCGCGGCTGGTGGCGGGGTCGAGCGGCTTGGGCTCGTATCCGCCGTAGAACTGGATGCG
>DATKZB010000260.1:0-11568 GCA_035528235.1 Phycisphaerae bacterium | reverse complement strand
ACGGAAGGATGATGGGATGGCCGAGAAGCCGACACTGGCGTTTTTCTCGCTGGCCTGCTGCGAGGGGTGCCAACTCCAGGTCCTCGCCTGCGAGGAGCAGCTGCTGCCCATCCTCGCCAAGGCCGACATCGTCCGGTTCCGCGAGGCCTCCGACGGCGACGCCGACCACTACAACGTCACGTTCGTCGAGGGCTCCATCGTCACCGAGCACGACCGCGAGCGGATCCAGGCCATCCGGGCCAAGACCGACGTCCTGGTGGCCCTGGGCGCCTGTGCCACCATCGCCGGCGTCAACGCCGTCAAGAACTTCCAGGACCCCGACGATGTGGCCCAGTACGTCTACGGCGACAAGAAGGGGTGGTTCCCGCACATTGCGGCCCGGCCGCTGAAGGCCGAGGTGAAGGTTGACGTCGAGATTCACGGGTGCCCCATCACCTCCGAGGAGTTCCTCGAAGTGGTGCGGTGCCTGCTCATGGGCAAGCCGTACAAGCAGCCCAATTACCCCGTGTGCGTGGACTGCAAACTGGCCGACAACGTCTGTCTCTGGAACAAGGGCATCCCGTGCCTGGGCATCGTGACGCGAGCCGGTTGCGCGCCGCACCTGTGTCCCAGCGCCGGCCACAAGTGCATCGGTTGCCGCGGACTCGTCGACAACCCCAACGCCCAGGCCGCCAAAGACGTGATGGCCGAGTTCGGCCTGACGATGGACGACATCCTGCGCGAGTTCCGCCTCTTCCAGGGCGCGTTCGACGAGGTGGCCAAGGAAGCCTGAGCCATCAACGCCACTTGCGCGGCGGCCTTCCCAGGCCGCCGCGATCGGGCCTGAAGAGTGTTCCTGGCGGCCTAGGAAGGCCGCCAGGCGGGATGGAGTAGCGACGTAGCGTTGTGGGATTGAGTCCTCTATATGGAGCCCCCGGCGAACACCCCCGGGGTCTGACGGGAGCAAGAAGCGTATGACACGTGCGGCAAAGGCGTTAGACATTCGAGTCGACTACGTGACCCGCGTCGAAGGCCATGGCAACATCGTGGCCAAGGTCGAGGACGGGGAACTCGTCGAGTGCAAGATGGAAGTGACCGAGTCGCCCCGGTTCTTTGAGGCGATGCTCCGCGGCCGCTCGTGGCAGGACGCCATGTTCCTGACCACGCGCATCTGCGGCATCTGCGCCTGCGGCCACGGCAGCGCCAGCCTCAAGGCCACCGAAGACGCCATGGGCATCCGCCGCTCGCAGCAGACCGAACGGCTGCGGCGGATCGTCCTGCATGCCGAGCAACTCGAAAGCCACTGGCTCCACTGCTACTTCCTGGTGGCCCCCGATTTCTTCGGCCAGCCCAGCGTCATCCCCATGGCCGCCACCCACACCGACGTCGTCCTGCGGGCGATGGGCCTCAAAAAACTCTCGCACCACATCTGCCGCGTCCTCGTCGGCCGCCACACGCACCCCATCGGCATGGTGCCCGGCGGGTACATGAAACTGCCCAGCGTGCGGGACTTGAGGGAACTCCGCGCCCACGTCGCCGGCTTCGAGAAAGACGCCCAGGCCACCGTCGACCTCTTCGCCACGCTCAAGCCGCCCGAGTTCCAGCGCGAGACCGAGTACGAGTCCATCACGGACCCGAAGGAATACGCCTTCTTCGACGGCACCCTGATGACCAGCGACGGAGACCGGGCCGGCGTGCACGACTACGGCCAGATCATCCACGAGTCGATCGTGCAGCACTCCAGTGCCAAGCACGTCAAGAACCGCCGCGAGAGCCTCATGGTCGGCGCCCTGGCCCGCTTCAACAACAACCACGCTCAACTGAATGCCCAGGCCAAGGAGGCCGCCGAAAAACTGGGCCTTCGGGCCCCCTGCACCAACCCCTTCCACAACAACACCGCCCAGGTCGTCGAGACGATCCACTGCTACTACGACCTGCTGCGGCTGCTCGACGAACTCATCGAGACCGGCATCCAGGACGAGAAACCGCCCCTGGAGTGGCCCGCCGGCCGCTCCGGCACCGGCGTCGGCATCGTCGAGGTGCCGCGCGGCACGCTCGTCCACGAGTACGAGTACGACGAGGACGGCATCGTCCAGGGCGCGAACCTCGTCATCCCGACCAACCAGAACCTCGCGAACATCGAGGCCGACTTCCGGGCCTTCATCCCGCAACTGATGCAAGAGGGCAAGACCCAGCAGGAAATCACCCACGCCCTCGAAATGCTCGTCCGTGCGTACGACCCTTGCATCTCCTGCTCGACCCACCTCGTTAAGGTGGTGTTCGCGTAGGAGGTTTGCGCGCGGCGGGTCTCCCCGACCCGCCGCGTTTTTTTTGCGCCGATGGCGCGGCAGGGGCTGGCACGCGTATCGAGCGGTCTGAAGTTGGATTGTGGCGCGGTGGGTCCCCGTACCCACCGCGCCAAAGCGGCACCTTGCGGGGAGCGCGGCGGGTGCGGGGACCCGCCGCGCAAAGACGCAATGCTAAACTGCTGTAGGGAGGGGCGTGCCCCGCCGCCAAGGTCAGTACATCATGAAGTAATCGACCGCCTCGGCGGCGGCGGGTTGTTCGGCCGGGGCGACGCGCGACTGGAATCGCTCGGCCACGTCGCGCCGGGCGCGGTCGGCCTTGATCTGGCCGTCGCCGATCCCGGGCACCAGTTCCCTCAGCGTCGCGGCCCATCGGAACAGGTAATCGGCGGCGCGGCGGGCCTCCAGACCCGGCGGCACTAGGCCCGACGCGTGCAGACGCCACCGGCCCCCCGCCTCCGACATGGCCAGCGGCACCCTGCCGCGCGGCAGGTATCCGAAGGCCGCCGGCCCCATCCGCATCACGGTAATCGTTTGGGCCCAGGCGGGGTCGCGCGGCAAGAGGCCCACGCGGATGCCGTCGGACTCCTCGAACGCCTTCCAGCCTTCCGGCCCGTACGCCGCGACGACCGCGTTGTGGAAAGCGTAACCGGCCTGGACCACCTCGAAGGCGGCCAGGGCCAGGACCAATTCGTCCTTCGAGCCCACGAAGCACCCCAGGTACGGCGGCTTGTCGCCCGAGGCGAGCGAGGCGTGCCACGACGCCAGCAGGGCACGCGGGCCGGACGTGTCGGCCGACGAGTCGGCGGGTCCGCGTGGCGAATCCGCCGTCGGACCGCACCCGGCGAGGACGAGGACGGCCAAGGCGGCGGCAACGGAGCGTTTCATGCGGGCGGACATCGGTCTCAAGCCTCCTGCGGGCGTACCTTCCACCAGGGTCTTGCAGCGTCTCAAGATTGCGTATTCACACCAACACTTGGCGCGGTGGGTCCCCGCACCCACCGCGCCGACCCCGCATCTCACGCGGAGCGCGGCGGGTACGGGGACCCGCCGCGCGACAAGTGGCGCTGGAGGATTAGACAACGGGCCTTGGGCCGCGGTTCGCGGGAACTGCGCCGGCGCGGTCGGTCGGGAACCCGGCCGCGCAGAACTCCTGTCGGCCCGCCTACCGGCCCGTGTAGTCTGCCTTCTCGCGGCCGGCGGACTTCTTGTCGGACTTGCCGGTCGGGGCCTTCGACTTGCCGGTGGCGGTCTTGGCAGACTTGCCCTTCTGTTCGGCCGTCAGGACCTTCTGCTCAATGGTCGCGATGAGTTGGGCGACGGTGGTCTCGCGGGCATCGGCGGTCGCGCTGGCGGCGAGTTTGGCGGCGGCTTCCTTGCACATCTGGTCGATGATGGCCAGTTGCGGGTCCGTGAACCGCACACTCTTGAAGTGGGCGGCCACCTCGTCGCGCAGTTTCTTGCTTTCCCAGGTCTGGCGTTGCGGGGCGGTCAGGGTGGCCAGGACGCGGGCATGGCCCTGGGCCTCGACGCGGGCGCGAGCGGCCTCGAGGGCCTCGACCCGCGCGGCCGCCTGGCCGCTGGCGTCGTCCTTCTGTTTGAGTTCCGCCAGTTTCTTGCCGTACTGTTTTTCCCAGTCGGCGAGGGCCTTTTCCTTGGCCTGGACGGCCCCGGCCATGCGTTTCTTCTGGGCCTCGTTACAGCCGAGTTCCTCGGCCATGGCAGCGTACTCGCCGGAGAGTTGGGCAACCTTGTCCTGCTTGGGGGGGGCCTTGCGCGTCGACTTGCTCCGGCTGCTGGCACCGCTGCCGGCGGCCAGGGCCGGCGCCGCCAGAACCATCAGGGCGAGCCACACGCCTATCGCCACGTTCCGCCGTGTCATCGAGAATTCTCCTCTGGGCCTTGGAGCATCCTCTTCGGGCGGGGCCCGCCGCGCTCAAAGATGCGACGCCGCGCGCCGGACACAGGCGGCACGTGCGACGTCCGACACTACTATTATACGACGCGGCCGGGGGAAACGATATCCGATCAGCCGGATTTCCCCGCCCCGGCCCTACTTCTCGGCCTTGGGCTGGTCGGGCGCCTGGTCGGCCTTCTTCGGCTTGGCCTCGGGCTTCTTGGCAAGGGCCTCGCGCTGCTCGGCCGTCAGGATGGTCTGCTCGATGGTGTTACGGAGTTTCTTCTGGATCTCGCCCTTGGCCTTCCTGGCCTCCCCGTCGGTGCCGGTGACGGCGGCGAGTTCCTTGGCGGTGGCGGCGGCCGCTTCCTTTATCTTGGCCACCTGCTCGTCGGTCGGGTTCACCTTCTTGTAGCGGCCCATCATGTTCCGATACACCGCGAAGGCCTGCCACTTGGGCCTTTGCTCGTCGTTCATGATGGCGAGGATGGCGGCCATGGAGTCGGCGTTGACCTTTCCGCGTTCGACCTGCAGGGCGGCGAGATCGGCCTGGGTCTTCTTGACGGCGTCCCTGTCGCCCGCCTCCCTGGCCTTCTTGAGGGCCTCCTTGAGGGCGTTGGAGCGGTCGCCGTTGGCCTTCTGCCAGGCGTCGACGGCCTCCTTGCGGGCGTTGATCTTGACCTTGAGGTCGGCCTGCTGCTGCTCGGTCAGGCCGCACTCGCGGGCCATCATGGCGTACTCGCCGCGCAGGGCGTCAGATGCCGGCTTCGCCCTCTTCTCGGCGGCCGGCGCCGGCGAGGCCGTCAGCACCAGTGCCGCCAGACCCACGCACAACCATGCAAGACGTTTCATTGCCCGGTTCTCCACACGGCCTTCGGGTGACGTGGGGCTTCGCCCGTAGGCCGTTCGGTGCGAAGCCCGTGAGCCGCTACGGCCGGATCGACACCGATCCGCCGCCTGCCAGGTCTAGGATTGAATACGTCGGGACGTATTATGTTCCGGGCGGGTTGCGGCGGGCAAGGAAAAACTGCCACCCGGGTCCGGCAGGGGATGTCGCTGGAAACTACCTCAGAACTCCCGGCTGGTGGCCTTCCCAGGCCACCAGCACACCGCATCGCAGGGACTACGCGGCGGCCTGGGAAGGCCGCCGCGCGACACGCATCGTTACGGGGCTACTGCTTCGGCGCGGGGTTGCCGTCCAGGGAGAGGCCGCCGCCTCGCGGCTGGGTCATGGCCTTCATGGTGGCTTGCTGCTCCGTCGTCAGGACGGTGCCGGTGAAGTCGGCCATGAGTTTCTTCTGGATGGCCACGCGGGCCTGCATGCCGGGGTCCTCGGCGTCGCCCTCTTTGGGTTCGGGCAGGGCGATGAGTTCCTTGCCGGCGGCGTTGCACAGGGTCCGCACCTTGGCGACCTGCTCGGCCGTGAGGTTCAGCGGCGTGGCCTGGCGGGTCATGTTACCGCTCAGCAGGAACCCGATCCAGGTGGCCTTTTGGTCGGGCGTCAGGATGTCCATGATCTGCTTGTCGTACTTCACCTGGATGTCCCGCCGCTCCTTGAGCATGGGCTGGGCGTCGGTCACGGCCTTGCGGAAGGCGGCCTCGTCCTGGGCCTGACGGGCGGCCGCCACGGCCTTGTTGAACACTTGGATCTTGGCCTCGTTGGCCTTTTCCCAGTCACCCATAATGGTCTGGGCCTCGGCGACCGCCTTGTCGAGGCGGGTTTTCTGCTCGGCGTTGAGTCCGGCCTCCCGGGCCAGGATGGCCTTCTCGTCTTCGCTCTTGGACTCAGCGCTGGGCGCGGGTTGGGCGGCCGGTTCGGTGGTGGCCTTCGGCTCGGCGCCAAACACGACCGGCGCCAGCGCGAGGGCCACCAGGGCTGCCACGCACAACGTCCACATCGGGCGTTTCACGTTTGAGGTCTCCAATGGGTGGGCCATATCGGTGTCTTCGCCCGTGGCCCAGTGAGCGAAGGCGGCGCACGTCGGGTGTGCGGACTCCCCGGACCCCTTGTGCGCATGCCGTCGTTGCGGCAGACCTTCTATTATCGGCTCGACCCCGTCCCGGAGGCAACCAAAAAAGTCGGCTGGGGGCGCTCTGGCCGCTTTTGCGTTGACCCTTCGGGCCCCCGGCGTAGAATCGCGCCGGCGGGCTCGCCCCGGCCGCGCCCGGGCACGTGCGAAACGGCCGCGTTAGCCGCCCGGCTTGCCGGGCGCGCCGTGGCACGTGCGAAACAGGCACGTTAGCCGCCCGGCTTGCCGGGCGCGAGAATGTTTGACTTACGGCTTGCCGCCTCAACGGGTAAAGGATAAGGGGGCTCACGCATGGCAAAGGGCACCGTCGGCCGTATCGGCGTCCTGACGGGCGGGGGCGACTGCCCCGGCCTCAACGCCGTCATCCGGGCCGTCGCCAAGACGCTCATCCACGAGCACGGGGCCGAGGTCGTCGGATTTCTCGACGGGTACGACGGCCTCGTCCGCGACCGCACCCTGCGCGTCCGGTGGAAGACCGTTTCGAATATCCTGACGCTGGGCGGCACCATCCTGGGCACGTCGAACGTGGCCAACCCGTTCGAGTGGGCCGAGAAACGCCGCGGCAAACTCGTCATCCGAGACCGTAGCGACGACGCCCTGGCCGTCTTCCGCAAACACCGACTCGAAGGACTCGTCGTCATCGGCGGTGACGGGTCGATGGCCGTCGCCGGACGCCTCATGTCCATCGGCGTGCCCGTGGTGGGTGTGCCCAAGACGATCGACAACGACGTGCCGGGCACCGAACAGACGTTCGGCTTCCAGACGGCCGTCGGCGTGGCCACCGAGGCATTGGACCGGCTCCATACGACCGCCAGCGCCCATCACCGCGTCATGGTGGCCGAGGTCATGGGCCGATACGCCGGGTGGCTGGCCCTGCACTCGGGGTTGGCCGGCGGGGCCGACGTCATCCTCATCCCCGAGATCCCCTTCCGGTGGGACGCCGTCTTCGAGGTGTGCCGCGACCGGGCTCGCAAAGGCAAACGATTCAGCATCGTCTGTGCGGCCGAGGGCGCCCTGCCGGCCGGCGGCAAGATGGTCATCCAACGCCACGTCGAAGGCAGCCCCGATCCCATCCGCCTGGGCGGCGTGGGCCGCCTCGTGGCCGGCAGCATCGAGCAATCGACCGGCATCGAGGCCCGGGCCACCACGCTGGGGTACGTGCAGCGCGGCGGGACGCCGTGCCCGTTCGACCGCGTCTTTGCGACCAGCCTGGGGTACAGGGCCGCCCAACTCGTGGCCGCGGGCCGGTGGAACCGCATGGCCTCCTGGCAGCGCGGCCGTCTGACCGACGTGCCGCTCGACCGCGTAGCCGGCGGCTGCCGCAAGATCCCCCGCAACGACCCCCTCCTCGCCATCGCCCGCAGCGTCGGCACCAGTTTCGGCGAGTAGGGCGGCTCAAGATTGCATTGGCGCGGCGGGTCCCCGTACCCGCCGCGTGCCGTTTCAGAGCCGCGACCGTGAGGGAGCGGAGCGCAGTGCCATCACCAGAATCACCGCCGGCGCCGGCGCCAGGGCCGCCATCGCCCACGTCAGGCTGCCGAAGGCGGTGCCCAGGTAACCCAGGGCCACGGGTGCGGCCGCGCAGCCAATCGCGCCCATCGCCGAGAGGACCGAGAACATCGACGCCCCGGCCTGGGGAAACCGGTCGCCCGCCACCGCCAGCAGCGTCGGCCAGAAACACGCCACGCCCAGGCCCAGGACACCCAGGCAGACCACCCGATAGGCCGTCCCCAGCGGCAGGACGACCGCGGCCAGAGAGACCGTGCAGATCGCCGCCGCCAGGGCCAGCAGTCGACGGGTCCCCAGGCGGTCGGCCATGGCCGAGGCGCCGAACCGGCCCGCCGCCATCAACCCCCCGAACACCGCCAGCCCCAACCCCGCCAGCAGGCCGCCCTCCGCCGCGCTGCCCCCGGCCGGGGCCATGCTCTGGATGAGCGTCGGCAACCAGTTGGCCGGTCCCATCTCCGTCGCTGCGGCCAGCACCATGCACAGGGCCAGGACCCAGAACACCGGTTGGCGCGCGAGGACGCGGGTCTTCAGCCGCACCCGGCCCAGATGCGCCTGCCGGGGCATCGCCAGCACCGCGCTCGCCACGCCGTAGGGCACGCACAGGACGCCCAGCACGCGGAACGTCCCGCGCCAGCCCAGGCCCCCCGCCTGCGCCAGGGCCACCCCCAGGGCCGCGCCCATCAGGCCCACGCAGTAGAACGCGTGCAGGAGGTTGGCCATCCGAGCCCGGCGGTCCGGGCAAACGGCGCAGACGATGGGCGTCAGCAACGGGTCGGCGATGGCCCCGCCGATACCCACCACCAGCACGGCCCCAAGCGCCTGCTCGAACGAGTGAACCTCGGCCAGCAGGAACCACCCGGTCACTTGGGTCGCCGACGCCAGGACCAGCGGCACGCGGAAGCCCACCCGGTCGGCCAGTGCCGCCACCACGAGCGACAGCGCGAACGGCCACATCGGGGCGCTGAACACGATGCCTTGCTGGGCGTAGTCCAGGCCCAGGTCCCTGGCTATCGACGGCATGCACATCGCCGGGCCGGCCACGCTGAAACTGACCGTCATGATGGCCATCGCGCAGGCCGCCAGCACCGCCGTCGTCCGGATCACACGCCGTCCCCTTCGCCGTCCACCGCCCGCGCGGCAGTATACCGGCGTGCCGGAGGGGCGGGGGCGGAATTCCGGCCGGGGCGGATGATCCACTGACCCCTGCGCCGCCCTGCGAGCCGCAGCGCCTCTTGTCTCCAGCCTCCAGCCTCCAGCCTCCAGCCTGTAGCGTGTGCCGTCTCGGCTACCCAGGCGCGCGGCGGCCTGGGAAGGCCGCCGCGCGAAACCGCTGAGTGGGCCAAAGAGCCCTACGTGCCGGGCGTGGCGGGGTGGGCACGGGTGCGGAAGTAGAAGTCGGCCTGGGCGGAGTCGGTGTCGCTCACGGCCCGGACCGACCACCGGTGCCACGTCTGGGGCGAGAGTTGGTCGAGGTCCGTTAAGTCGCCCGTCAGGACACACCCGGCCGGCGGGTCCCACGGGTCGATGCCGGTTGGGCTCGATGAATGCAGCCCGCTGGCGAAGGCCAGCCGTTTCTGCCGGGCCTCGTCCTCGACGGGCGCGGGGCCGTTGCCGGCCTCGGCCAGCGTGAACGAGACGAGCGAGGGCGCCTCGACGCTGGGCGGCAGCCGCCACTCGAACGTCGGTCGCCGGCTCGCCTCCAGGGCCCTGTCGGCCGGACTGACGGCCACGATGCGGCTCTCGGGCACCGGCGGCATGCCCGCGTCGGGGGGTTCGTCCGGGGGCTGCGACCGGCAGCCGGACGCGACGGCGGCGGCAAGGACGATGGCGGCAAGGCAACGGTTCATGCGGTGACCCTCCGCCACTGGTGCGGGCGCGGCCCGCGCTGGATGCGCCGGTACAGGGTGTCACGCTCCACGGGCCGACACCCGGCCCCGCGGGCCAGGTCCACCAGGTCGGTCACCGTCAGGTGTTGCGGCGTGCAGGCACCGGCGGCGTGGGTGATTTCCTCGCGGATGACCGTGCCGTCGACGTCGTCGGCGCCAAACCGCAGCGCCACCTGGGCCACGGCGGGCGTCAGCATGATCCAGAACGCCTTGACGTGCGGCACGTTGTCGAGAAGCAGCCGTGCCACGGCCATCGTCTTGAGGTCTTCCACGGCGGTGGTGCCCTCGCGGCGGCAGCCGGGTTGGTCCGAGAGGTGCGTGCCCTCGGGATGGAACGGCAACGGGATGAACGCCGCGATGCCGCCCGTCTCGTCCTGCAGGTCGCGCAGGGTCAGCAGGTGGTCCACGCGATGGGCGGGCGACTCCACGTGCCCGTACAGCATGGTGGCGTTGGTGGGAATGCCCAGGGCGTGGGCCTGGCGATGGATGTCGAGCCACTCGGCGGCCGGGATTTTGTTGGGGCAAATGCGGCGTCGGACCTCGGTGTCGAAGATCTCGGCCCCGCCGCCCGGCAGGCCCGACAGGCCCGCCGCCTTCAGCCGCGCGAGCACCGTCGCCGGCGCGAGGCCCGCGCCCCGCGCCGCATGGGCCACCTCGACGGCCGTCAGCGCCTGGATGCACACCTGCGGGAAGGCCTCGTGCAGCCGGCCCACCATCGCCAGGTAATAATCGAGACCGGCCTCGGGTTGGAGGCCGCCGACGATGTGGATTTCGGTGGCACCGGCCTCGACGTCGGGGGCCGCGCGGTCCACGATCTCGTCGACCGTCAGCAGGTACCCCTCGGCGTTGTCGGCCCCTCGCCAGAACGCGCACAGCGGGCACTGGTTGACGCACCGGTTGGTGTAGTTGACGTGCGTGTTGGCGCAGTACCAGGCGTCCAGGCCGTTCTTGCGGCGGCGGACGCCGTCGGCCAGGGCGCCGATGGCCGGCAGGTCGCTCGACGCCCAGAGCGCCAGGCCGTCGTCGCGTGTCAGCCGGCGGCCGGCGGCCACTTTGGCCTCGATGGCCGACAGGTCGTTCGTCCTAGAAGAGCAGGTTTCCACCGGGCCCCCTGATGACGTCCACAAGCACCCCCCCGAACCATATAATACTGACGGCGGCGTTGACGGGGAAGAACGCGGCCGCAATTCGGTCGGCGTCGGCCCGCCGCATCCGCCAGTGATGGATTATCAGCAGCAGCACGATGACGTCCAGTGCCATGCCGCTGGCCGCGCCCAGGCCGGCCTCGCCCGCAGGTCGGCCGTCGCACAACATCGCCGCCGCCAGCAGGGCGACCGTGACGGCGTGCGTGGCCAGGGCGATCCACCGCGCCGCCCGGGTGCCCAGCCGGGCGGGGATGCTGTGCAGGCCCTCGCGCCGGTCGACCGCCACGTCCTGGCAGGCGTACAGGATATCGAACCCGGCGGTCCAGAACAGGACGGCCGCCCCGATAAGCACCGCCACGGCCGACACGCTTCCGCGAATCGCCAGCCACGCCCCCACCGGCGCCAGGCCTAGCGCCAGGCCCAGCACCCCGTGCGTCAGGATCGTGAATCGCTTGGTCCACGAGTACCCGACCAGGACGCCGAGGAACACGGGCGCCAAGAGGCCCGGCCAGACGTTGCCTCGCAGCGGCACGAAGAGCCACGCCAGGCCGACGAACGCCGCGCCGCTCGCCAGCGCGAGGACCAGCGCCACGCCGCGCGAGAGCCGAGCCGCCGGGATCGCGCGGCCGGCGGTCCGCGGGTTCCGGGCATCGAGCGCCGCGTCGGCCACGCGGTTCATTCCCATGGCGGCCGTCCGGGCCGTGGCCATGCACGCCACCAAGAGGGCCAGCGTCCAAGAGTCGGGGCAGGGCGGCTCGGCCAGCAAGGCCGCCCCCAGCGCAAACGGCAGCGCAAACAGCGTGTGGCTGAAGCGGA
>DATKZB010000259.1:0-8112 GCA_035528235.1 Phycisphaerae bacterium | reverse complement strand
GTGAGCACGCAATCCTAAAACGCTCTGAGCACGTGCGTACCGCGGCGGCGCGGGGACTGCCGCATGGTGGGGGAGAGGCGTTGGCGGACTCATCGAACCACGTTCGCCTGGGCCGGCTGTGGCTGGCCGGTCTGGCGGCGGCGCTCGCCCTGTACGTGGCGACGCTGGCGCCCGACCTGGCGTGGCAGGACTCCGGCGACTATCAGTACGAGGCCGCGCGGCTCAACTTCTCGCGACCGGGCGACGCCGTTCGCGTCCACCCGTGGTTCCTCCTGACGGCGTGGCTCCTGGGGCGGGTGGAATGGTGGAACTACGCCTATGCCGCCAACCTGTCGTCGGCCATCGGGACGGCCATTGCCGTGGCGAACGTCCTGGTGCTGGGCCGGCTGATGACGGGGCGGCTGTGGCCGGCCGTGGTCGGGGCGGCGAGTTTCGCCGTGGGCCACGCCGTGTGGTCGCACGCCGTGGTGGCCGAGACGTACGGCTGGGCGGCGGCGTTTCTGTCGGCCGAGTGCCTGTGTGCGTGGGCGTTTCTCGCACATCGCCGGGTGCGATGGATTCTGCTGCTGTTCTTCATCGACGGCGTCGCCATCAGCAACCACCTGATGGCGGGCCTGGGACTGGCCGTGTTTACCGTCTGGGTGCTCGTGGCGTGTGTCCGTGGGCGTGCGCCGTGGTGGTCGGTGCCGGCGGGCCTGGGGTGCTGGCTGGTCGGCGGGACGCTGTACTGGATCGTGGCCGCCATGGAGTACTGGCGGACCGGCAGCGCCGCCGAAACGTTGCAGGCGGTGACCGTGGGTCGCTGGGCCAGCCAGGTGTTCAACCTGGCCGACCTGCCCGGCCTCTTCGTCAGGAGCGCCCAATACGTGGCGCTGAATTACCCGACGCCGCTGATTCTGGCGATCCCCATCGGCGCCATAGCGCTCCTCAGGCGGCGCGAGGCGATGGCCCGGCTGGTCCTCGTGCTGGGCGCGGTGTACCTGGTGTGGGCGGCGCGGTACAAGGTGGTGGACCAGTACGCCTTCTTCATCCCGTTCTACGTCCTGGCGAGCGTGATGGTGGCGGCCGGGGCGCGGGCGGTGCTCGACCGGGTCGGCCGATGGGGCCCGGCGGTGCTGCTGGTGGCGGCGCTGGTGCCGGTGGGGGTGTACGCGGTGCTGCCCGCCCTGGGCCGGCGGATAGAGTTTCCGAAGTTCGACCGAGCGCTGCCGTACCGGGACTCGTACGCGTATTTTCTTCGGCCGTGGCAGACGGGCAACGAGGGTCCGAGGCGGTTTGCGCGGGAGACGCTCGAGTCGCTGCCGGCGGGTGCGGTGCTGTTCACCGACACCACACCGCGGCCGCCGTTGGTGTGTCTCCAGGCGCTGGAGGCCGTGCGGCCCGACGTCCGCCTGGCGGTGCCCGGGGGCCTCGGGCCGGAGACGGTCGGCCGGTACTGGAACAGCCGGCGGAACCTGGTGCCCGAGTTCGCGGCCGACGGGCGGCGGGTGTTCGTCGTGTCGGACCATCGGGCGTACATGCCCCGGTGGATGGCGGCGCACACGAAGCGGGTGCCGTTCGGCCTGGTCTTCGAGGTCGTCGACGCGGCCGACGGCCGCCCGGTGGAGGTCGGCAAGTGACGCTGGCAGGACGGGCCATGAAGCGGCTTATCGACGTCGTCGTCTCGGCGACGGCGCTGGCGCTAGGCTGGCCGTCGCTGGTGGCCTTGGCGCTCTGGATACGTCGCGACAGCCCGGGCCCCGCGGTCTTCCGTCAGGAACGGGCGGGGCGGAACATGAAACCGTTCATGATGCTCAAGTTCCGCACGATGCGGACGGACGCCGAGCCGTTCGGATCGAGCCCGGCCTCGGCCCAGGACGCCCGCCTGACGGGCCTCGGGCCGTGGCTGCGCGAGTCGAGCCTCGACGAACTGCCGCAACTGTGGAACATCCTCAAGGGCGACATGAGCCTGGTGGGTCCGCGCCCCCTGTACGTGAGCCAGGCCGAGGCTTTCACGCCGCGCCAGCGCCGGCGCCTGGAGGTGCGGCCGGGCCTGACGGGCCTCGCGCAGATCCAGGGCCGCGGCGAGGTGCCGCACGAGGACAAACTCGAGATCGACGTCCAGTACGTCGAGCGGATGAGCCTGTGGCTGGACGCCAAGATTCTCTGGCAGACCCTGAGAAAAGGGTTCGGCCGCCAGACCGCGTATCAGAAATGGTGAGCGGCGCGAGCCGTGGCACGTGTAACGGCGTACGACCGAGTTAGCCGCGGGGCTTGCCCCGCGCGCCGAGGTGCATGGCTCGCCCGAGGCAAGCCGTGGCACGTGTAACGGCGCACGACCGAGTTAGCCGCCCGCCTTGGCGGGCGCGCGGGGCAAGCCCCGCGGCTAACGGGGTCGGCCGGCTAACGAGGTCGGCCGGCTAACGGGGTCGGCCGGCTAACGGGGGCCGGGAAACGGTATGGTACTTTATTGACATACGACGGAAGGCGAGTATGCTATCGGTGGGCGGTAGGGCCGCTGGAGACCGCCCGACGCCAAGTCGCGGGTCAAGGGCCACGACATGCCTGAAACGGTGAATATCCTTCTGACGTGTGTCGGTCGCCGGGTGGCGCTGCTGGAGGCGTTCCGGGGCGCCCTGAAGGGCCTGCGCCTGAAGGGCCGGCTGTACGGGGCGGACCACTCGCGTCTGGCGGCGGCGTTTCACCGGGTGGACGAGGGGTTCCTGGTGCCGTCGGCCAAGGAAGGGCCGGCGTACGTCGAGGCCCTGCTGGACATCTGCCGGCAGCACCGGGTGGGCATGGTCGTGCCGCTGATCGATTGGGAACTGGCCGACCTGGCGGCGGCGCGCGAGCGGTTCGAGGCCGTAGGGGCGCGGTTGCTCATCTCCTCGCCGCAGGTGGTGGCCGTGTGCCGCGACAAGCGGCAGACGTTCGAGTTTCTGAAGGCCAAGGGGTTCGACACGCCCGAGGTGTTCACCCACAAGCAGGCCCTGAAGGCCGCGTTTCCGCTGTTCATGAAGCCGCGGTACGGTTCCAGTGCCAGAGACGTTCATCGTCTGGCCGACCGCGAGGCGCTCGAGTTCTACCAGCAGCGGGCGGCTGAGGAGACTGTCGTCCAGGAATGCGTCGACGGCCAGGAATACACCGTCGACGTCTACGCCGGCCTCGACGGCGTGCCGCGCGTCGCCGTGCCGCGGCGCCGGCTCCAGGTGCGCGGCGGCGAGGTGGTCAAGGCGGTGACGGTCCGCCACCCGGAGATCATCCGTCAGAGCCTCGGGCTGGTCGAGGCGCTGGGCGAATGCGTGGGCGTGGTGACGCTCCAGTGTTTCCTGACCGAGGACGGGCGGGTGCGTTTCATCGAGATCAACCCGCGGTTCGGCGGCGGCGCGCCGCTGGCCATCCGGGCCGGGGCCGACTTCCCGCGCTGGCTGATTGAGGAACATCTGGGCCGGGTGCCGACTATCGACCCGGGGGCCTGGGAGGACGGCCTCGTGATGCTGCGGTACGACGACGCCGTCTTCTGCCGGGGCCGAGACGTCGAGGTGCCGAGCGGACCGGATGAGACCGTCGGCGACAGAGACTGAGGCATAGCGGCCTGCTGAGACGGGACGGGGTTGGGGGGGAGGACGGAAAGGACAGCCGTATGTTCCCTCCGGAGTCGCCGGGGTGGGTGGATGTGCTCCACCAGTTGTGGACACCGGGTATATGGGTGTTCGTGGTGTCGCTGCTGCTGGGCTTGCTGGGCACGCCCATCTGCCGGTGGATCGCCCTGCGCGCGAACATCTGCGACAAGCCCGACCAGGCCGTGAAGATCCACAAGGCGCCCATCCCGTACCTGGGGGGGTGCGCCATCTGGTTCGCCTGGACGGTGCCGGTGCTCATCTACGGCGCGGTGGGCGAGGACGTGGACTGGGGGGTGCTGGGGGCCCTGGTGGCCGGGGGGTTCGTGGCGTTCGCGACGGGCCTGATTGACGACATCAAGGACCTGAGCCCGCGTCTGAAACTGCTGGGCCAGGCCATCGCGGGGGCCATCTTGTTGGCCGGGGGCATCCGGTGGCTGGCGTTTCCGGAACTGCCGTGGCTGCCGACCCTGCACTTCGCCAGGGACTCCGTCTTCGTGATGGGGGTGTGCCTGGTCATGCACTTCGTGGTGGTGATCGGCGCGACCAATGCCACGAATCTTCTCGACGGTCTCGACGGCCTGTGTTCGGGCGTCACGGTCACGATTTCGGTGGGGTTCCTGCTGCTGGCGACGTCGCTGACGGCGTGGGCGAACCCGGCGTGGTTCCCTGGGGGCGTGACGTACGAGCACTCGCGTCTGATCATGATGGTGTCGTTCGCGTTGGCGGGGGCGGTTATCGGGTTTCTGCCGTACAATTTTCCGCCCGCGCGGATCTTCATGGGCGACGCGGGCAGTGTGTTCATCGGCTATGCGCTGGCGGCCATGATGATCATGTTCTCGAGCCGGTTCGGCATCGTGAAATGGTTCGTCGGCGCGTTGTTCATCTTCGGGCTGCCGATCTTCGACACGGGGGTGGCCGTGATCCGTCGCGTCGTGAACCGGCGGCCCATCATGATGCCCGACCGCAGCCACGTGTACAACCAGATGGTCGACCGGCTGGGGCTGTCGGTGCGGACGACCGTGGGCATCCTGTTTGCGGCGGGCATGCTGCTGGCTGTCACGGGGCTGACGGTGCTCTACATTCCCGGGCGGTTCGCGTCGCTCATCTACCTGGGGCTGGGCCTGGTGGTGCTGGCCGTCGTCTGGCACCTGGGGTTCCTGCGCATGTCGGCTGACGAGAGGGCCGCCGCCGACCGGTACCTGGCCCGCAAGCGAGGAAGCTGATAAGGCCTTGCCTTGGGGGCCCTGTTTGGCCGACAATGGACGTGGGGAACGATATGGCAACGAGACCGATGGGACGGGTAGGCATGAAGGCGGCCGCCGTGGCCGTTGTGGCGGCGGTCGTCTGTGCCGCCGCCGTGCCGGCGTGGGCCCAGGGAACCCTGCGCAGCATCGGCGGGGGGCCCAGCACGGGTTTCCTCTACAACCTTCCGTCCCATGGCATCAACCGCACGCTCGGTAACAGGGCCGGCTACTCGACGACGGCCGGGTTCCTCAACCGGCCCGCCCCCCAGAGTGCCAGCTACCTGGCCAGCCCGAATATCAACGTTACGCTCCAGCGCAACATGTCGACGACGGTCGGGCCGCAGGACCTGGCGCCGGGGCCCGGCCTGGGGCCGCTGACGCTGGTGCCCGTGCGGAGCATCGACTCGCTGAACTTCGCCAAGCGGGGCCGGTTCACCAAACTCAGGGAAACGACGCTGGCCCTGGCCGAGCGGGCCAGGAAGACCGAGGGCCCCAGCGTCGGCCAACTGCGGTTCGGGTTCCGCGAGTTCATGTTCCCCTTCCCGCTGGTGGACCAGCCCGAGGTCGGGTACGGGTTCTTCTCGCGGACCGACCTGGTGGGCGGTGGGACCGTCAAGCCCGACGTCTTCCTCGCGCCGTTTACCGACGAGGTGCAGCAGAGCCTGGGCGAACCGGCCTTCCTGGACCTCATGGAGGCCCTCCTGGCCGGCAGGCCGCCCGCCAAGGGTCCCCAGATGGAGCAACTCTACGACACCCAACTGGCGGCGCTGGGCAACCACCTGTTCAACAACGGCCGCTACGCGACGGCCGGCCAGGCCTGGAAGATACTGGCCGACCGCGACCCGACCAACGCGACCGCCCGAAGGGCCTACGCCCTGTGCCTTCTGGCGGCCGGGGAGACCCTCCAGGCCGTGGCCGAGGTGCGCCGGTCGCTAACCCTGGCGCAAGGCTGGCCCGACACGGTGCGGATCGTCGGCTCGAACCTCCAGGACGTCTTCCGTAACCCGGACGACCTGGCCGACGTCCGGGCCGAGATCGAGGCCCAACTGGCCCGCAAGGGCGACGACGCCGACCTGAACTTCCTGCTGGCCTTCGTCGACCTGTTCCAGGGCCGCTGGCCCGAAGCCCAGGACCGCCTGGCAAAACTGGCCGGGGCCGACGAGGTCGCCCGAAACCTGCTGGCCGTCATGAAGCGCGCCGGGGTGGCCGAGACCGTCCGGCATCCGACCGACCCGAACGTCGCCCGCCTGGCGGCCGACATGACCGGCCTGGAGGAACCCGCCCTGAGCCCCGAGGCCCGGGCCGAACTCATCAACGCGCTGCGCAACGGGCCCCAGTCGTTCGAGGACCAGATGAGGCTGGGCGATTTCCGGTTCTTCATGGGCGACTTCACCCAGGCCAGCGAGTCGTACCGCGCGGCCCACAAGGCGCGGCCCACCGACCCGTTCGCGTCGTTCGCCATGGCCCACGCCGCCTACGCCAACGGCGAGTATCGACAGGGCATCCGGTGCCTGGAGAAGGCCCTGGCCATCGAGCCGGGGTGGGGGTTGTTCGAGTTCCGTCTCCAGGAGTTCTACGGCAGCGCCGAGGAGTATGACCGGCACCTCAAGAACCTGGAGCGGCAGGTCGAAATCCGTTCCGGGTCGGCCGACCTGAAGTTCCTCCTGGCCTACATCTATTACTTCAGCGGCCGGTACGGTGACGCCACCGACCTGCTGGCCGAGGTCCTTCGCCTCGAGCCGGGTTTCGACCGGGCCACGTATTTTCTCCGCCTGGCCAGGCTCCAGGGCTGATGACGCCGGCGTGCCAGGCCTGGGGCCGGCGCCTGCCTTCGGCCGCCTGATGCGGTCTCCGCAGACAAGCGTGGGGGACGAGGAGTTTCTTCATGCCGGACGAACGTGTGCCACTCGCGCGGCCGGACATCACCCAGGCCGACATCGACGCCGTGGTCGCGGTCCTCCAGACACCGTACCTCAGCCTTGGCCCCAAGTTGCCGGAGTTCGAGCAGGCGTTTGCGGCGTTCATGGGGATGGCGCGCGGCGTGGCGGTGAACTCGGGCACGTCGGCCCTGCACCTGCTGGTACGGGCGCTGGGTCTGGCGCCCGGCGACGAGATGATTACCACCCCCTTTACCTTCATCGCGTCGGCCAACTGCGCCCTCTTTGAGGGGGCGGCGCCCGTCTTCGTCGACATCGACGAGACGACCTGGAACCTCGACGTCGAGAAACTCGAGGCGGCCGTCACCGAGCGGACACGCCTGCTGTTGCCCGTCCACATCTTCGGCCGGCCCATGCCGATGGACCGCGTGATGGACCTGGGCCGCCGGCACGGCGTGCCCGTCGTCGAGGACGCCTGCGAGGCCGTCGGCGCCACCTACCAGGGCCGCTTGGCCGGCACGTTCGGCCTGGCCTCCACCTTCGCCTTCTACCCGAACAAGCAGATGACCACTGGCGAGGGCGGTATGATCGTCACGGACGACGACCGCCTGGCCGACCTGTGTGTCAGCCTGCGCAACCAGGGACGCGCCAGCGGCGGCGGGTGGCTGGCCCATGCCAGGCTCGGCTATAACTACCGCCTGTCCGACATCAACTGCGCGCTGGGTCTCGCGCAACTGGCCCGGCTGCCACAGTTCATCGAGGCACGGGGGCGGGTGGCGGCACGGTACATCGAAAAACTGGCCGACGTCGAGGAACTCGTCCTGCCCGCCCCGTACGCCGAGGGCACGATATCGTGGTTCGTGTTCGTGGTGCGGCTGGCCGACCGGTTCACGCAGGAGCACCGCGACGCCGTCCTGGAGGACCTGTGCCGCCACGGCATCGCGTGCAGCAACTACTTCAGCCCGGTCCACCTTCAGCCGTTCTACGCCGAGCGGTTCGGATACCAGCCGGGCGACTTCCCGGTGTGCGAAAGAATAGCCGCCCGGACCATCGCCCTGCCGTTCTACAATCGCCTATCACAGGCCGACCAGGACCTGGTCGTCGAGACGTTGAAGTCGGCCATCGCGCGGCTGTAGACCGGCGGCGCGCCGTCATCGGAGCAACGCCGGACGGAGTTTGCGCGGCCGACAACCCATTTGCGCGGCCGACAACCCATTTGCGCGGCGGGTCCCCGCACCCGCCGCGCTCGAGGCACGATTACCGGTCGGCGCGGTGGGTACGGGGACCCACCGCGCAGAGCCCCAACCCTTAATCCTACAACGCCACTTGTCGCGCGGCGGCCTTCCCAGGCCGCCGCGATCGGGCCTGAAGCGTGTTCCTGGCGGCCTA
>DATKZB010000258.1:0-21659 GCA_035528235.1 Phycisphaerae bacterium | reverse complement strand
ATTTTGCATCGTGAATCGCAACCGGGCGCCGGAGCATGACTTGTAGCGCGGGGGTTTACCCCCCGCGCCACATGTCCTAAGCCCCACGACCGCGGGGGATAAACCCCCGCGCTACAGGCTCGATGCAAAACGCTCGCCGTTGCCTGGGCATGTTCCCGGTCGCACGTGCGACATGCCCACGCTGACAGCGGCGTGGGCATGCCACCCCCCAGCGGGGGGCTTGTCAGAAAGTCCTGGCACACCCGGGGCCTTGTCCCGCGGCGGTTTTGGTTGGCACGCCTGCGGCGGCGGGCGTATTATCTGGGGCATGGCCCAAACGCGCCAGGTCGAGCCGGTCCGGCTGTTCGTCGGGATGCTGTCTGCGTATCCGGGGGCGTTTGCCGACGCCGAGTCGCGTCTGGCCGAGACCCTGGGCCCGGTCGACTTGCGGAGCGACGTGTTCGCCCACGAGTTTACCGAGTATTACCGCGACGAGATGGGCCACCCGCTCGTGCGGTACTTCGCCTCGTTCGAGCGGCTGATCGCCCCCGGCGACCTGGCCGCCGTCAAGCGCCTGGCCGGCCGCATCGAGGCCGGGATGGCCGAGAAGGGCGAGTGGCCGGTCGCGCGGCCGGTCAACCTCGACCCCGGGTACATCGCCCCGTCGAAACTCGTCCTGGCGAGCACGAAAGACTTCTCCCACCGCATCTATCTCGATGACGCCATCTACGGCGAGGTGACCCTGCTCTACCAGCACGGCGCCTGGAAGTCGCTGGAGTGGACGTACCCGGACTACCGCACGCCGGAGTACCACGGGTTCTTCACGCAAGTCCGGTCGCGCCTGGCCCATCAGCGGCGGGAGGCGGCCGATGGGTGAGTTCGCGCTGGTGGCGTTCGGCGCGGCGCTGGCCGTGGCGGCGGCGCTGGTGCCCGTGGCCCGGCGCGTGGCCCTGGCGGCGAACCTGGTGGCGGCCGTGCGGCCCGACCGGCTCCATCGCGAGGTGCGGCCGTACGGCGGCGGCCTGGCCATCGCCGACACGCTCCTGGTGGTCGTGGGCGGCGGGTGGGTGCTGGCGCTCTGGATGGCCCCCGACGCCCTGCCCGGGTGGCTGCCCGCCCGCCTGGGCGAGCATCTGGCCGCGCGGACGCCGGCGCTCGTGCGGCTGGCCATCGGGGCGCTCGTGTTCTTCGTCATCGGCCTGCTCGACGACCGGTACGCCCTGCCCGCGGCGCCGAAGTTGCTCCTGGAACTGTTCGCCGCCGTCCTGGTCGTGGTCGGCCTGGGCATGCGGGCGACCGCGTGGCTGGGCGCGCCGGGCGCGGCCGAGGTGCTGAGCGTCCTGTGGATCCTGGCGGTCGTCAACGCCTACAACATGCTCGACCACGCCGACGGCCTGGCGGCGGCGGTGGGGGTGGTGGCGCTGGGGAGCCTGGCGGCCGGGCAGATGATGGTGGGCGAGTGGTTCGTGCCGGGCGCGGCCCTGGCGACGGCCGGGGCCCTGGCCGGGTTCCTCCTCTACAACCGGCCCCCGGCCAGGCTCTTCATGGGCGACGCCGGGACCCACCTCGTCGGGTACCTGCTGGCGGCGCTGACCATCATGGCGCGGTATTACTTCCCCGAAGAGGGGACCACGCGGCTGGTCGTCCTCGTTCCGGTGGCCGTGCTGGCGGTGCCGCTGTTTGACGCCGCGTGCGTGTTGGCGGGGCGCGTGGCGAGGGGCCGGAACCCGATGGTCGGCGACGCCACCAGTCACCTGGGGCACCGGATGCTGGCCCGCGGCGCCCGGCCGTGGACGGTCATCGTGGTCGGCGCCGGCCTGGCGCTGGTGGCCGCTTTGGGGTCGGTCCTGATGTACTTTCCGTCGCCTCTCTTTGCCATCGGCTGCCTGCACCTGGCGGTGGTGGCGGTGGCGCTGGTGGTGGCGCGGCGGCGGCCGGGTCTGCCGGCGGTGCCGGATGCGGAGGGCCCGCGGTGAGACTGCCGGCGCTTTCAGGACCGACCTTGGCGCGGGGGCTCCGCCATGCCGTGCTCGCCATCGGGGCCGCGGTACTGCTGGTCCTCCCGCAGTTCTCGACCAACGCGTCGTTCATGGGCGTAACGGGTTTGCCGGGGCCGGTGGTGGTGCTGGCGCTCGGCCTGGCGCTCGCGCTGATGCCGGTGCTGGTGGTGTGCTCGTGGGTGGCGGAGCGCCGCGCCACGATGCCGGCGCCGTGGCTGGCGGTGCCGGCGGTGCTGTTCGTGGTGGGGGTGGCGGTCTCGACGTGTTTCGCGTCGGACAAGTCGACGGCCCTGGTGCGCGGGGCCGAGATGGCGGGCCTGTGGGTGGGCCTGGCGGCGCTCGTGCAGGCCATCCGGACGGACGCCCAGCGTCGGTTCCTGCTGTCGGTGCTGGTGGCGGCGGCGGTGGTGCTGGCCGCGGTGGCCGTCTACCAGGCGGCGGTCGGCCTGCCGAAGACGTGGGCGATGTTCCAGGCCGACCGCGAGCGGATTCTGGCCGAGCGGGGCATCGCGCCGGGCAGTTGGCACGAGCAGATGTTCATCGGCCGGTTCTTCGGCGGCGTCCAGGCGTCGATGGGGCACCCGAACGTCCTGGCGTCGTTCCTGACGCTGGGGTTCTTCGTGGCCGTGGGCCTGGCCCGCGAAAAATGGTCGGAGGCCGGGTCGCGCGGCGCCCGTGTCCTGGCGGCGGTTATGGTCGTCGTGGCGGGGGTGTGTGCGCTGGGCATCATTCTGACGCAGAGCCGCGCGGCCGTCGCCGCCGTCCTGGTGGGCCTGTACTGGCTGGCCGCGGCCTGGCGGGTGCGGCAGCGGCGACGGCGGATCGTGCTCTACCTCATGCCGCTGGTCGTGGCGGCCGTGGGTCTGGCCGCGGCCAGCCAGGTGGATCACCCGGCCGTCCAGGCGGTCCTGAAGACGCTCCGGTACCGGCTCGATTACTGGTGGGCCACGCTCAAGATCCTGGGCCTGTACTGGGACAGGGGCGTCGGCCTGGAGAACTTCGGGCACCATTACGTCGAGTACAAGGTGGCCTGGGCGCCCGAGGAGGTCGCCGACCCGCACAACATGTTCCTGTCGGTCTGGAGCCAGTTGGGCCTGGCGGGGGTCACGGCGCTGGTGCTCCTGGCCGCGGGGGCGATCCGGAGTTGGCTGCGCGGCGCCCCGCCGACGGGCCGCCCCACCATGCCGGATGTCGCGCGGCGGCCTTCCCAGGCCGCCGCGAGTGAGGCCGTCGGCGGCAGCGTGGCGGCCTGGGAAGGCCGCCACGCGGAAGGTGTCGAACCGCCCCCCGGCGAGCCGCTGCTGGGGTTGCTCGTGCCGGCGATGCTGCTCGGCGGCCCGGTGGTCATCTACTTCTTCATGATGGGCTGGTACGTGGGCGTTGCGGCGGCGGCCGTCATGGTGATGGTGGCGGGGTTGGCGTCGGGGGAGGAGCCGTCGCGGCTGGAGGCGTCGGGCCGGCCGCTGCGGAGCCTGCGGACGGCGTGCGTGGTCGCTCTGGCGGCGTTCGCGCTGCAGGAACAGATCGGCACGGCCGTCCTGGCGCCGCCGACGGCCTGGGCGATGCTCGTCGTGCTGGGCGTCAGCCTGCGGCCGCGGGGGCCGCGGCCGGAATCGGGCGGCGTGGCGCTGGGCGCGGCGGCCCGGTTCCTGCTGATGATCGCCGTGATGGCGATGTGTTTCGGCTACGTGCGTCTGCTGGTCCTGCCGGTGGCCCGCGAGCAGATGCTCCTGCGGGTCGGGGACTGGGGCCTCGACGCGTTCGGGGGCGGCGAGCCGCTGCGGGCCGCCGCCGAGGCCAATCCGCTGGCCTGGGAGCCGGCGGTGATTCGCGGACACCAGTGGCAGAAGGGGGCCGCGTCGAAGGAGGGACCCGCGGCCGCCATCGACCTCGAAATGGCCATCCGGGCCTACCGGGACGCCGTGCAGCGGCACCCCCGGCTGCGGTCGGCCTACCTGGCGCTGGCCGAGTGTTACCTGGCGTCGGCGGGGGCGCACGAGAACCCGGCGGCCCTGGCGACGGCGCGGGACTACCTGGAGGAGGCCGCGCGGCTGTACCCGACCCACGTGGCCACGCGTCTGCGGCTGGCCCACGTGCTCGAGCGGATGGGCGAAACGGAGGCCGCCGTGACGGCCTACCGGGAGGCGCAGGGGCTGGATGCCCTCATGCCGGAGGCTGGGCGGCGTCTGCGTCCGCAGGTTCGGGCCTGGATCGAGGCCCGCATCGCCGAACTGGTGGGCGACCGGGCGGCCGCCCTGCGAGCCTACCGCGAGGTGGTCCGGCTGGACGACCTGGAGACGTCGGCCGACCGGCGGCTGGACGACGACCGGCGCATCGACATCGAGTGCCGCATCGCGGAACTGGAAGACGCCGCCGTGCCCCCGGAGGACGCCCCGGAGGCCCTCCCGGCCCCGCCGCCGGCTGGCAAATAATGCTTGACTCCCGTGCGCGGGCGGCTATTCTGAGTGCAGGAATGGCGAGGGCGGCCTAGGCCGCCTGAGACGGGTACCCGGCAGGAAGGAGATTCCTCATGGATTGGTGGTGGTGGCTACTGCTGGTTCTGCTCATCATTCTGATTATCGTATACATCGTGATCAAGAAGAAGCAAAAAGAAGGTTAGGCGACGTACGATCGCCTTCCGTGGAAGGCGGCTCGGCGTTTCGGCCTTGTGCGAGACGGACCGGATTCGCCCACGCTCGGCGGGGCTATTCGGTCCGTGCCGCCTTGCCGGACCGCTTTTTGCTTGCATCGGGTGCGGCCGGCGCTTATGGTATGGCGTTTGCCGGGCCGCATGGGAGAGACTTATGCACGAAATACGTATCGCGACAGAGAAGATCGAGATGCTGGCCACGCTGAACGAGTCGGCGACGGCGGAGCGCATCTGGGACGCCCTGCCCATCGACAGCACGGTCAATACGTGGGGGCAGGAGATCTACTTCAGCATCCCGGTTCAGTGCGACCTGGGCCTGGAGGCCCGGGACCGCATGGAAGTCGGCGAAATCGGCTATTGGCCGACCGGCAGCGCGTTCTGCATCTTCTTCGGCAAGACGCCGGCCTCCAAGGGCGACGAGCCCAGGGCCGCCAGCCCCGTCAACCCGATTGGCCGGTGCGAGGGCGACATCAAGGTCTTCCGGCAGGTCCGCGAGGGCAACACGGTCCGCCTCGAACGGGTCGAGGAGCAGGTCGCCGAGACCGAGGCGGCCGAAGCGGCCGAGGCAGCCAAGGCAGCCGAGGCAGCCAAGGCGGCTGAGGCGGCCAAGGCGGCTGAGGCAGCCAAGGCGGCCGAACCGGCCGAAGCGGCCGAACCGGCCGACGGCGCCGGGAAGGCACCGGGCGAGGACGTCTAGCCGCCCGGCCCCACGTCGTCTGTAACGTCTTTCTTGGCAATGTGTTAGATGGTGAGCACTGGGCGCCGGCACGGGGAAAAGTAGTTGACGGCCCGGCGTGGTTAGGGTACATTTAGAACCGTTTTCCCGCATGCGGCGGGGACTCTTGGGCGACGGAGGCTGCCATGGCCGACGTATCCTTGGAAAACGTAACCAAGGTGTTTCCCGGCGGCACGGTGGCGGTCAAGGACTTCACCCTCGACATCCGCAACCAGGAGTTCATCGTCCTGGTGGGTCCGTCCGGGTGTGGCAAGTCGACCACCCTTCGCATGGTGGCCGGCCTGGAAGAGACCACCGGCGGCACCATCCGCATCGGCGACCGCGTCGTCAACGACGTGCCCCCGAAGGACCGCGACATCGCCATGGTGTTCCAGAACTACGCCCTTTACCCGCACATGACGGTCTACAAGAACATGGCGTTCGGGCTGAAGTTGCGGCGGTTCCCGAAGGACGAGATCGAGCGGCGCGTCCGGGAAGCGGCCCGGATTCTGGGCATCGAAGAACTCCTGGCCCGCAAGCCCAAGGCCCTCTCGGGCGGGCAGAGGCAGCGCGTGGCGGTGGGGCGGGCCATCGTCCGCCAGCCCCAGGCGTTCCTGTTCGACGAGCCGCTCTCGAACCTCGACGCCAAACTCCGCGTCGAGATGCGGGCCGAACTCAAGCGGTTGCACCACCGGCTCCAGACGACCGTCATCTACGTCACGCACGACCAGGCCGAGGCCATGACCCTGGGCGACCGCGTGGTCGTTATGCACGAGGGCGAGATTCAGCAGGTCGCCCCGCCGCTGACCGTTTACGATTACCCGGTCAACCGGTTCGTGGCGGGGTTCCTGGGCACGCCCGCCATGAACTTCCTGGAAGGCCGGATCGTGGCCGACGGCGCCGGCACGTACTTCCAAGCGGATTCGACCCGGATACGCCTGCCGGACGCCATCGTCGGCCGCGTGCAGAACTATGCCGGCAAGGGCGTGACGCTGGGGGTGAGGCCGGAGGACATCGGGTACGCGGCCAGCGGCAAGTTCGCCGGCACCGAGAACGTCTTGTCGACCATCGTCCGGGTGGTCGAACCGCTGGGCGACGAGCAGATCGTCCACGTGAGCGGACCGGGCGAGGTCGAGATCGTGTGCAAACTGGACGCCCATATCCGGGTGACGGTGGACGAACGCATGGACGCCTACCTCGACACGGGCCGGATCCATCTGTTTGACGACCAGACGGGCGACAACATCAGTTTGGAGCCTGAGCATGTAGCACACGCCAGTTAACCCAGGCGCGGTGCGGATGCCGCCCCCGGCTCCAGGCCAGGGCGGCCGAAGTGGGGTCTGGTCGTGGTCCCACTTTTTTGTTGGCCTGGGCTTCGGACGACGAACGTGGAAACACCGGGAACCGCAGGGCATTACGGGGAGTTGCGACGCGAATGAACGGAGCCGACCTGGTCCGAATTGTCGATGCGATTCGACGCGAGAAGAACATCGACGCCGAGGTGGTCTTCCTGGGCATCGAGGCGGCGCTGGCCTCGGCGGCCAAGAAGCACTTCGGTGCGATCGAGGAGGCCGTCGTCTCCATCGACCGCGCCTCGGGCGAAATCCAGGCCACCCTGAGCGGGCAGCCCGTCGACCCGACCGTCCTGGGGCGCATTGCCGCCCAGACCGCCAAGCAGGTCATCATCCAGAAAATCCGCGACGCCGAACGCGCCAGCCTCATGGCGGATTACGCCGGACAGGTCGGCACCATCATCTCGGGCCAGGTGACCCGCATGGACCACGGCAACGCCGTCGTCAGCCTCGGCCGCGGCGAAGGCTTCCTGCCACGTAGCGAACAGATTCCCGGCGAGTCCCTGCACGTCGGCGACCGCATGCGGGCCCTCATCATCGAGGTCCGCGAGGCCGGCGCCAACGTCAAGATCGTCCTGAGCCGCATCCACCCGGACCTCATCGTCCGCCTGTTCGAACTCGAAGTGCCGGAAGTGGCCGACCACATCATCGAGATCGAGACCCTCGCGCGCGAACCCGGACACCGGACCAAGGTGGCCGTCTTGAGCATCGACAGCCGCGTCGATGCCGTCGGGGCTTGCGTGGGCATTCGCGGCAGCCGCATCAAGAACATCGTGGAGGAGGTGGCCGGAGAGAAAATCGATATCGTCCGATACAACGAGTCGCCCCAGGTCTTCATCGCCAACGCCCTGAAACCGGCCGAGGTCAAAGAGATCCTGCTCAACCGCGACATCAACCGGGCTACCGTCCTGGTGGCCGAGGACCAACTGAGCCTGGCCATCGGCAAAAAGGGCCAGAACGTCCGCTTGGCCGCACGACTCAGCGGATGGAACATCGACATCCTCACCCCCGGCGAGTACGACCAGCAGCGCAACACCGCCATGGAGCAGATGGCCGACATCGATACCGTCGGCCCCGAACTGGCCAACGATCTCATGGCCGCCGGGTACATCAGCCTGGCCGACGTGGTCGAGGTCGACCTCGAGACGCTCTCACGCCTGGCCGGCGTCGACGCCGAAGGGGCCCGCCAGATCATCGTCCAGGTGGGGGCCCGCGTGGCCGAACTCGAGGTCCGTGCCGCCGAGCGCGAGGTACAGCGGGTCGCCGAAGCCGCCGAAGCCGCTGAGGCGGCCGAAGCGGCCGAAGGCGAAACGCCCCAGGCCGAATCGGATGGGACCGAAGCCGACCAGCCTGAACCGACCGAAGCCGACCAGACCGAGCCGGCCGGGGCCGACCAGCCCGAGGCCGGTGAGGCCGAATCCGAAGACGCCGAGCCTGCCGTCGCCCAGACGCCGACGGCCCAAGAGGCCCGGCCCGAGACTCAGGAATCCGACGAGACGACGGCCGACGCACCCGAGGAGGCCGTCGGCGACGACGAGCAGGAGCCGGACGCCACGCCCCAAACGTAGTCGTCCAGGGAGGTAAACGGTGTCGGTACGTATCTACGAACTCTCCCGCGAGTTCGACATGCCCAATAAGGAGGTCATCGAAATCTGCCGCGAGGCCGGTCTCGATGTCTCGTCGCACTCCAGCACGGTCGACGAGGACGAGGCGGTCATGGTCCGCCGGCGCCTGGCGGCGTTTCTGGGCGACGACACCGACGAGCCGGAGTCCGAACCCGGCCCCGCGGCCGTCGCCGAGCCCCCCAAGCCCCCCGTGCCGGCCGTGCCCGAGTTGTCGCCCGAGGAACAGTTGATCCAGGCCCGCCAGCGGGTCATCTCGCTGCCGAGCCGGGGCCGGGCCAAGCCCAAGGCGGAGGGTGTCAAACTGCCCGGCCGCCAGAAGCCGCCCGCTCGGGGTCCCGGGGCCGAGGCCGCCGTGGCCCAAACCGAGGTCCCGGCTGCGGCGCCGCCCGAAGTGGTGCCCGAACCGGCTACGGCCGCCGCCGTCGAGGAACAGGCCCCCGCCCCCGCCGAGGTCGCCGCCGCGCCGCCCGCCGAGGTCGCCGCCGCGCCGCCCGCCGAGACCGTCGAGGTCGTCGAGGCCGTTGAGGCCGCCCGGGCCGAAGCGGCTCCCGCCGAGGTCGAGGCGCCCGAGGTCCCGGCCGAGAGGCGAGAGCGGCGCATCCTTCGCCGGCCCCCGGGCCCGAAACTCGCGCCGAAACCCAAACTGGCGCCGCGTCCGAAATTGGCGCCCAGGCCGTTCGCGCACCCCCAGAAGGTGACCGAGGCGCCGCCGGAGCACCCCCAGGCCGTCGGCGTGGGCGTGCCCAAGAAGAAGCAACCGGCCGCCCGGCCGTCGAAACCCCGGGCCCGGCCGGTCGTCCCCGGCGAAGACTTGCCGCCCGAGAAGACGGCCGAAGCGCCCGCCGCCGCACGCCGCGGACGCCGGCGGGGAGACGTCAAGAAAGCCGCCGACGAGGAGGCCGAGGGCCTCCGCCGCGCCCAGGCCTTCCGTCGCCGCGAGCGCATCCGCAAACGCGAGGAACTCGACGACGTGGCCGGCCTCGGCGAAGGGGGCACGGGCAGGCCCAGCCTGGCCAGCGAACGCGTCCGCGTCGGCCGAACCGGTCGGCCGGTCGCGGCCAGGCCCCCGCGATCCGCGGGGGGAGTCCACGTCCCCGGCGAGACCCGCACGGCCGTCGTCGAGGTGCCTATCACCGTCAAGAACCTGTCGGCGGCCATCGGCGTCAAGGCCAGCGACATCATCAAGCACCTGATGGTGCAGGGCGTCCTGGCCACCATCAACGACACCCTCACGGAGGAACAGGCCCTGGACGTGGCCCTCTCGCGCGACATCGAACTCATCGCCCGCCACGGATACGCGCCGGCCGACGTCCTCCAGGAGATCGAGCAGCGCCAGGACCCCCCCGAGACCCTCCTGCCGCGCTCGCCCATCGTCACCTTCATGGGCCACGTCGACCACGGCAAGACGTCGCTGATGGACTACATCCGCAAGACGCGCGTCGTCGACGGCGAGGCCGGCGGTATTACGCAGCACATCGGGGCGTACCGCGTCAAGGCGGGCGACCGCTGGGTGACCTTCCTCGACACGCCCGGACACGAGGCCTTCACGGCCATGCGGTCGCGCGGCGCCAAGGTGACCGACGTGGTGGTTCTGGTCATCGCGGCCGACGACGGCATCATGCCCCAGACCGAGGAGGCCATCAACCACGCCAAGGCCGCCGGCGTGCCCATCGTGGTGGCCCTCAACAAGTGCGACCTGCCCCAGGCCAGCCCCGACCGGGTCAAGCAGCAACTGACCCAGTACGAACTGCTGACCGAGGAATGGGGCGGCAAGACCATCTGCGTCGAGACCTCGGCCGTGACCGGCCAGAACGTCGACAAGCTGCTCGAATCGCTCTTGCTGGAAGCCGAAATGATCGAACTGAAGGCCCGACCGGACCGGCCGGCCATCGGAACCGTCATCGAGGCCGAAATGGCTGACGGCTTCGGACCCATGGCCACCTTCCTGGTCCAGAGCGGGACCCTCGAGACCGGCAACGTCGTCGTGGTCGGGACGGCCTACGGCAAGATTCGCGCCATGACCGACGAGACCGGCAAACGCATGCGCAAGGCCGGGCCCACCATCCCCGTGCGGGTGGCCGGGCTCTCGGGAGTGCCGGAGGCCGGAGACCGGTTCTACGCTCTGGACGACTTTGCGCTGGCCAAGCAACTGGCCGAGGACCGCCAACGCCATGACCGCGAGACCGAACTGGCCGAACAGCGCCGCCCGCGGACCCTCGAGGCCGTCTTCGAGCAGATGACCACCGCCGAGGTCAAGGAACTGGACGTCATCCTCAAGGCCGACGTCCAGGGCTCCGTCCAGGCCATCCGCGAGAACCTGGCGAAGATCGAGCACCCGGAGGTCCGCGTCCGCGTCATCCACGCGGGTGTCGGCGGCATCAACGAGAGCGACGTCCTGCTGGCCGACGCCTCCGACGCCATCATCATCGGGTTCAACGCCGTGCCGGACCAGACGGCCCGGATACTGGCTGAGGCCCGAGGCGTCTCGATCCGACAGTACAATATCATCTACAACATTACCGATGACGTCCGCAAGGCCCTCGAGGGCCTGCTGACGCCCCAGGAGGAGGAACGGCACCTGGGCGAGTGCGAAGTGCTCGAGACGTTCAAGGTCAGCCGCGTCGGCACCATCGCGGGCTGCCGCATGACCGACGGCGTCATCAACCGCAACGCCAAGCTCCGCATCATCCGCGACGGCGTCGTCGCCTACAGCGGCCGCATCGGATCGCTCAAGCGGTTCAAGGATGACGTCCGCGAGGTCCGGTCCGGGCAGGAATGCGGCATCCACATCGCCGGCTACAACGACGTCAAGGTCGGCGACCGGCTCGAGGCGTTCGACGTGGTCTCCGTGGCGCGGACGCTGTAACGGGCAGCGCGGGCGCCGCGTAGGCGCCCAGGTGGCGGAGACGGGTGATGGTTGTGGGCGTCCTCCAGATGCGGCTGCTCATCCGCGAGGCGAGTTCCCTCAAGGACAAACGCCGTGTCGTCAAGAGCCTCCGCGAACGCATCCGCAACGACTTCAACGTCTCCGTCAGCGAGGTCGACGCCCTCGATCGCCGACAGACGGCGGTCCTGGGCGTTGCCATCGTGACGAACGAGGCACGCTTTGCCGACCAGGTCCTGGCCAAGGTGGTCGACCTGGTCCGCCGCACCGCCGGCGCCGAACTGGTCGAGTATGAAACCGAGTTGCTTTAGGCCTGCAACACCGCTTGCCGCGCGGCGGCCTTCCCCGGCCGCCGCGAGCGGGCCTGACGCATGTTCCTGGCGGCCTAGGAAGGCCGCCAGGCGGGAGGAAGTGGTGACGTGGCGCTGTAGGATTAGGCCGAGGTCGCAGGGATGAGACGAGACCGGCGCAAAGAACCCGGACGACGCACACGCCGCGTTGCCAGCCTCATCCGAGAGGTCGTCAGCCGGACGCTCGTCATCGAACTCAGCGACCCCCGCATGGCCTTCGTAACCGTCACGGGGGTGGAGGTCTCGCCCGACATGCGGCTGGCCGACGTCCGCGTGAGCGTCATGGGCGACGCCAAGGCCCAGGCGGTGTGCCTGAAGGCCATCCGGCACGCGCACGGCCGCGTCCAGGCACGCGTGGCCGAGGCCTTGGCGATGAAGTTCTGTCCGGTTCTGCGGTTTCACGTGGACGACTCGATCAAGAAGAGCGTCTCGATCAGCGCCGTCATCGCCCAGGCCCGGGCCGAGGACGAGGCCGCCCGGGCCGACCGCATCCGCCGCGGTGTCGAGCCGGCCGACCCGGAACTCGCCGTCGCGGACGCCGGGCCCGATGACGCCGCGGGCGAGCCGCCCGACGACGGGCCGTAATGCTACAACCTTCCGCGCGGCGGGTCTCCTGACCCGCCGCGAAGGAAGGCCCGTGGACGTAGGCGCGGTGGGTACGGAGACCCACCGCGCACAAGTGGTAGTGTGAATACGCAATTGTAGAACGCTCTAGGTATTCGAGGACACGCGTACGATGCCCACGTTCACCGACAAGGTCAAACGCCTCGAACGGATCCGCCTGGCGCTGAAACGCCGGTACGGCGACCAGCCGCAGGTGCCCATCGCGCTTCCGGTCGAGTACGCCCTGCGCACCATCCTGGCCGAAGAGGCGACGGCCGACGCCGTCGAGAAGGCCATGGACCGGCTGCGCGAGTACTTCGTCGACTGGAACGACCTCAGGGTCAGCCGGCCGCGCGAGATCCGCGAGGTCCTCGGCGCCAATTTCCCGCGGAGCGGGTACAAGGCCCGCGTCATCCCGCGCCTGCTGGACCAGGTGTTCAAGCAGCACAACAGCATGGTGTGGGATTTCCTGGAGACGATGGCCAAGGTCCAGGCCCGGGCCTACTTCGAGAAGATGGAGGACGTCCGGCCCTTCGTGGCTGCCACGCTCGCCCGCGACGGCGTGGGCGCCCACGCCTTTCCGGTCGACAACGACGTGGCCCGCGTGCTGGGGCGGCTGGCCATCGTCGACCCGAGCGCCCAGTCCGAGACCGAGATGCAGGGCTTTCTCGAACGGGCCGTCAAGTCGAACCGGGCCTACGAGGTGCACCGGCTCGTCCGGCGGCTGGGCGAGGAGTTGTGCCTCGTGGCCGCGCCGCTGTGCGGCAAATGCCCGCTCCGCAAGTCCTGCCCGTCGGCGGCCCCGGCCAAACGCCGGCCCCCCCCCAAGGCGAAGGAACCCGCCGCCGGCAAGAAAGGCGCCGCAAAAAAAACGCCGGCCCGCAAGGTCGCCGGAAAGAAGCCTGCCCGGGCCAGGCCGAAGAAAAAGACCCGGGCCGGACGCCCCAAGGCCGCTGCACGGAAACCCAAGCGAAGCGGCCGCTGAGAACAGCCGATAAGGCCATCGTGAGGTGACGGATGAGCCAACCGACCCACATCCTGAAACTCGGACTGCCCAAGGGCAGCCTCGAACAGGCGACCCTCGACCTCATGGCCCGCGCCGGGTTCGAGGTCCGCCTCTCCGAGCGTTCCTACATCCCCCGGACCGACGACCCCCAGATCGAGGTCGTCATGTTCCGCGCCCAGGAGATGAGCCGCTACGTCGAGGACGGTGTCCTCGACGCCGGCCTGACCGGCCAGGACTGGATCGCCGAGAACGGCTCGAAGGTCCGCGTCGTCCAGGACCTCGTGTACGCCAAGGCCCACCTGGTGCCCGTCCGGTGGGTCGTGGCCGTGCCCGAGGAGAGCAAGATCCGCCGCGTCAAAGACCTCGAGGGCGGCCTGGTGGCCACCGAACTCGTGAAGGTGACGAAGCGGTTCTTCAAGTCGCGCGGCGTGGGCGTCAAGGTCGAGTTCTCGTGGGGGGCCACCGAGGTCAAGGCCCGGCTGCTCGACGCCATCGTCGACGTGACCGAGACCGGCTCGAGTCTGCGGGCGAACCGGCTGCGCGTCATCGAGACCGTCATGACGTCCAACACGCAACTCATCGCCAACGTCCGCAGTTGGCAAGACGGGTGGAAACGCGACAAGATCGAGAACCTGGCCATGCTGCTCCAGGGCGCCATCGACGCCCGCGAGATGGTCGGCCTCAAGATGAACGTCCCCGTGAGTCTGGAGGGGCGCATCAAGGAGATGTTGACGGCCGAACGTAGTCCCACCGTCAACTATCTGGCGGAGAAGGGCTGGCTCGCGTTCGACGTTATCCTGCCGGTCGCCGAGGAACGCGACCTCGTGCCGAGGTTGAAAAAGGCCGGCGCATCGGGTATTATTGTCTACCCCCTCAACAAGGTCATCCACTGAGTCGAGGCCCGGCAGACGCGTGTGAGCAGGGGCTGCCGGGGGGCCTCGGTGGGAGTCGTTATGCGCGCGAGGACACGATGGGCGATCGGGTTGGCGCTGGCGGCGGTGGCCGCCGCCGGTCCGCTGACGGCCCGCGCCGTCGAACCGGAGCCGGCGTCCCAGGCGCCCGCGCGCGACTGTCTGCCCCCGCCCGTGCCGCTTGAGGAGCCCGGCCCCGACCCCGTGGCCCAGGCGCTGGCCCATTACGTGCGCGGCCGGATCATGATGACCAACCAGGAGACGGTTCTGGCCGTCGAGGAGTTCCGCCAGGCCGCCAACCTGGCGCCCGAGGCCCAGCGCATCTGGCGGAACCTGGGCCTGGCGCAGTACTACTCCGGCCGCGTCAGCGACGCGGTCACGTCGCTCGACCGCGCCCTGGAGCTCGATCCGGCCGACGAGGCCACGCTCTACTTCCGGGCCCACATCGCCATCAGCCAGAAAGACCAGGCCGAGGCCGCCGACCTGCTCGGCCGTCTCCTGGCCGCCGCCAAGAAGGGGTCGCCTTACCACATTCTCGGCACGTATCACCTGGCCCGGGCGCGCCACAGCCTGGGCGACGTCGACGGCGCCATCGCCGCCTACGAGTCGCTGCTCGACCTGCTGACCACGCCCCAGAGTTTCTTCCAGCGGTATCCGGAACTCTTCCTCATCTATCGCAGCCAATTGAAACTGCGGCAGAACCTGGGCCGCCTGCTGCTGGACCGCGGCCAGACCGACAAGGCCATCGCCGTCCTCGGCGAGGCCATCGACTCCCGGCCCAGTAACGCCGACCTCCTGAGCCTGATGGCCACGGCCTACCTCCAGAAGAAGGACTTCGCCGCCGCACGCGAGTGGGCCCACAAGGTTATCGAGAGCCACCCCACCGGCGCCGAGGGTTACCAGCGCCTGGCCGAGGTCTACAAGGCCGAGGGCAAACCGAGCGACGTCATCCCCGACCTGGTGCGCTACCACCAGGAACATCCCGACAACCGGATGCTCGCCTTCCAACTGGCCGCCGCCTACGAGGCGGCCGGACGCAAAGACGAGGCCGCCGCCCTCTACCGCGACCTCAGCGCCAGCGTCGAGAAGACCCCCGGCACGAGCGTGGCAGCCGCCCTGAAACTCGCCGAGATCCACGCCCAGGACGATCAGCCCATCCAGGCCATCGAGGCCCTCGCCTCGACGCTGGTCGGCGAGGTGGCCGAGTCGGCCATCCTGGTCCGCGCGGCCAAACTGATTGACGGCCTCGACGATCCCACCCAGGTCTACCTCGATGCCCAGCGCCTCGTCGCCGACGACGTGACCCACTACGGGCCGTTCCTGCTGGTCGGCATGCTGGCCGAGGTGGCCAAGCGGCCGGCCGACGCCCTCACCCTGTACGACAAGGCCATCGCCCGCCAGTCCAAGGCCGCCATCGCCTACTCGCGCAAGGCCGACCTCCTCATCCGGGCCGGCCGTCACGACCAGGCCCTGAACGTGTACACTGCGGCCGTCTCGGCCGGCCTGAACCTGCCGGTCTTCCGCCGCCGCATGGGCATGCTCCTCCAGCAACTGGGCCGCCTCGATGAAGCCCTGGCCGAGTACCGCCTCGTCCGCAAGGCCGTCCCCGGCGACAAGCCCGCCGCCTACCTCCTGGCCGAGGCCCTCGCCCAAAAAGGCGAGGTCGACGAGGCCGAGAGCGAACTCCGGGCCCTTCTGAAGACCTACCCCGGCGACCTTCAGGCCTACGGTCAACTGGCGTCGCTGTACCTGACGAAGGACGACCTGGCGGCCGCCGAGAACATCGCCCTCGAGGCCCAGGGCATCCAGCCCGACGCCGTCGAGCCCAAGAGCATTCTGGCCGAGGTCCGGTACCGCCAGAAACGGTACGACGACGCCCTCGTCCTGTGCCGCGAGGTCCTGGCGGCAAAGCCCGACGCCTTGGGCATCCGCCTGATGATGGCCTATGCCCTGGCCGGCAAGAAGCAGGTCGCCCAGGCCGTCAAGGAAGTCCGGGCCCTGCTGGCCGCCCAGCCCGAGAACATCGACTGGCGGTACCTGCTCTCGGGCCTCTACACCGAGATGGGCGACCCGGCGGCCGCCGAGCAGGAACTCACCCTCATCCTCCGCGCCAAACCCGACCACGCCCCTTCGAACAACGACCTGGGGTACCTGTGGGCCGAGCGGGGAGTCAACCTGACCCGGGCCGAGGCCCTGATTCGCCAGGCCCTGGCGGTCGAGCCGGGGAGCGCCGCCTACCTCGACAGCCTGGGCTGGGTCATGTACAAGAAGGGCCGCTTTGCCGACGCCATCGGCGCGCTCGAAGAGGCCACACGCCTGGCCCCCGAACTCGACCCCATCCTCTGGGATCACCTGGGCGACTCGTACTGGCAACTGAAACGCCCCGACGACGCCGTCAAGGCCTGGCAGGCCGCCGCACGAATCCTCGACGCCCGCGGCGACGAGGCCAGGCCCCAGGACGTCAAACGCGTCAAGGACAAACTCAAAAGGCTCCAGGCCGGCGGAACCCCCGATATCTCGCCGGTCGTCCCCGGGCAGGAGCCTAACCCCCGGCTCGACCTTCAGGGAACCCTGAAGAAGAGCCCCGGCTGACAGGAGTCTGCCATGTCAGGTCATAGCCACTGGGCCACCATCCGGCGGAAGAAGGGCGCGGTCGACGCCAAGCGCGGCAAAGTGTTCTCGAAGTGCGCCAAGGCCATCATCGTGGCGGCACGGACGGGTGGCGGCGACCCCGACATGAACATACGCCTCCGCTACGCCATCGACGACGCCAAGTCCGTCAACATGCCCAACACCAACATCGACCGCGCCGTCAAGAAGGGCACCGGCGACCTCGACGACGGCACGCAGATTGCCGAGGTCGTCTACGAGGGATACGGGCCCGGCGGCGTCGCCATCTTCGCCGAGGCCATGACCGACAACCGCAACCGCACCTCCAGCGGGATCGGCAAGATCTTCGAGCGGCACGGCGGCAACATGGGCCAACCCGGGTGTGTCGCCTGGATGTTCTCGCAGAAGGGTATCTTCTCGGTCCCCGCCTTCGACGACGAAGAACGCCTGATGGACGTGGCCCTGACCGCCGGCGCCGAGGACATCGCCCAGTCCGGCGACGGGTTCGAGATCATCACCCCGCCCGAGACCTTCGACGCCGTCAAGGCCGCGCTCACCGGCGCCGGCATCCCCTTCGACTCGGCCGAGGTCACCCAGCGTCCGCAGGCGTTCGTCTCGCTCGGCGAAGCCGACGCCCGCAAGGTCCTCGCGCTGCTCGAAGGCCTCGACGACCACGACGACATCCAGAAGGTCCACTCGAACTTCGACGTGGCCCCCGAGATCCTCGAAAAAATCCAGGCCGGGTAACCCATTTCGGATTTGGGATTTCGGATTTCGGATTGGCATCAGCCCTACAACGCTACTTGCCGCGCGGCGGCCTTCCCAGGCCGCCGCGATCGGGCCTGACACGTGTTCCTGGCGGCCTAGGAAGGCCGCCAGGCGGCATGAAATAGCGAAGTGGCGTTGTAGGATTAGGACGTGCGCGGCGGGTCCCCGTACCCGCCGCGTTGCTACAGCGCGGCCAGGACGTCGCGGCCGGCGTCGAGGGCGGTCGGTCGGGCGGCGAGGGCGGCGGCGGCCATCGCGCGGATGTGGTCGGGCGTCGTCCCGCAGCATCCCCCGACGACGTTCGCCCCGGCGGCCAGCAACGCCGCCACCTGGCCGGCCATCTCCTCGGGCGTTTCCCGAAAGACCGTCTTGCCGCCGAGGAGTTGCGGCAGGCCGGCGTTCGGTTTCATCCAGACCGGTCGCCGCGTGGCCGCGCGAAACTGCCGGGCCACCTCGATGAGCCCCGCGATGCCGTTGCCGCAGTTCGACCCCACCAGGTCGGCCCCGGCCTCGTCGAGCGCGCGGGCCGCCTGCTCGGGCCGCACACCCATCATAGTGGCGAAACCTTTCGGGCCGCGGTCGAAGGTCATCGACACGACGACGGGCACGTCGCCGCCGGCGGCGCGGGCCCCCGCCAGGGCCGCCAGGGCCTCCTCCAGGGCGGTCATCGTCTCAATGCAGATACCGTCGGCCCCGGCCTCGATGCACGCCCGCGCCTGCTCGGCGAAGCACTCGACGAACGCCTCGCGCGGCCGCGCGCCCAGCGGCGCCATGAACTCGCCCGTGGGACCCACCGACGCGAAGACCAGGGCCCGGCCGCCGGCCCCGCGCCGGGCCGCCTCGACGGCCGCCGCGTTGACCTCGGCCACGCGGTCCGCCAAGCCCGGCCGGGCCAGTTTCAGCCGGTTGGCGCCGAACGTGTTCGTCAGGACCACCTGGGCCCCGGCGTCGGCGTACGCCCGGGCCACGTCGGCGACGGCGTCGGGCCGGTCGAGGTTCCAAACCTCGGGCGGCGTGCCGGGCTCCAGGCCCCGTGCCGCGAGTTGGGTGCCCATCGCCCCGTCGGCGACGAGGTAACCCTGGGATTTGAGCAGCGATTTCCAGTTCATGATTTTCCGCTCGCGGACGCTCGCGGCTCGGTTCGCGTTACTCTACCGTCACACTCTTGGCGAGGTTGCGGGGTTTGTCGACGGCGCAGCCCCTGAGGACCGCCACGTGGTACGCCAACAGTTGCAGCGGCACGACGTTCAGGATGGGCTGGAACGGCTCGGGCACGTCGGGCACGTACAGGACGTGCCGGGCGAGGCGGCGGATTTCCTCGTCGCCCTCGGTGGCCACGGCGATGACCTGGCCGCCGCGGCTGCGGACCTCTTCCATGTTCGAGAGGACCTTCTCGTACTGGAGCCCCCGGTTGGCCAGGAACACCACGGGCATCTCCTCGGTAATCAGGGCGATGGGCCCGTGTTTCATCTCGGCGGCCGGCAGGCCTTCGGCGTGGATGTACGAGATCTCCTTCAGTTTCAGCGCCCCTTCCAGGGCCACCGGGTAATTGTACCCGCGGCCCAGGTACAACCAGTTGGGGCAGTCTTTGTAGGCGGCGGCCACGGTCTGGATCTGCTCATCCAGGGCGAGCACCCGCCGGACCTGCCCCGGCACGGCCTGCAGGCCCTTGATGATCTCGCGGGCCTGGTACGGCGCCAGGTGCCGACGCCGGCCCAGAAACATCGCCGTCATGATGAGCACCACCAGTTGGCTGCTGAAGGCCTTGGTCGAGGCCACGCCGATCTCCGGACCGCAGTGCAGATACACCCCGGCGTCGGTCTCGCGGGCGATGGTCGACCCGACCACGTTGACGATGCCCAGGGCCAGGGCCCCCTTGAGGCGAGCCTCGCGCATGGCGGCCAGGGTGTCGGCGGTCTCGCCGCTCTGGCTGATGCAGATGACGACGGTGCCCTCGTCGACGATGGGGTTGCGGTACCGGAACTCGCTGGCGTACTCGACCTCGGTGGGGATGCGCGCGAGGTCCTCAAAGAGGAACTCGCCCACCAGCCCCGCGTGCCACGCCGTGCCGCACGCCGCCAGAATGACCCGCCGGGCGTGCGTCAGCGCCTTGGCGACGTCGTTGATACCGCCCAGGTGGACCTCGCCGGCCTCGACGTCGAGCCGTCCGCGCATCGTGTCCGACAGGCTCTCGGGCTGCTCCATGATCTCCTTGAGCATGAAGTGCGGGTAACCCTTCTTCTCGATCTGCGCGAGCGACCACTCGACTTGCTGGACTTCCTTGTGGGTGGGCACGGCGTCGATGGTCGAGGTCACCAGGCCGCCTCGCCGCACGGTGGCCATCTCGCTGTCTTCGAGGTAAATGACGTTGGTGGTGTGCTCGATGATGGCCGAGGCGTCGCTGGCCACGATGTACTCGCCCTCGCCGACGCCGATAATCAGGGGCGATCCGTTGCGGGCCGCCACCAGGACGTCGGGCTCGTCGGCGTGGATGACCGCGATGCCGTACGCGCCGCGGACCTCCTGAAGGCCCTGCTGCACGGCCTTCTCGAGGTCGCCCTTGTAGTGGCGGGCAAACAGGTGGGCCAGCACCTCGGTGTCGGTGTCGCTGCGGAAGACGACGCCCTCGCTCTCCAGCAGTTGCCGCAGGGCCGACCAGTTCTCGACGATGCCGTTGTGGACGACCGCCAGGCGGCCCGAGGCGTCGGTGTGCGGATGGGCGTTGACGTCGTTGGGCGCCCCGTGCGTGGCCCACCGCGTGTGGGCGATGCCCAGCGTGCCGGCGGCTTCGCGGCCCTGCATCCGGGCCTCGAGCTGGCTGATGCGGCCCTTGCTCTTGACGACCATCAGGCGCCCGTCGCCGCCCTGCTGAATGGCGACGCCCGCCGAATCGTATCCGCGGTACTCGAGGCGCTTCAGACCCTCCAGCAGGATGGGGTAGGCCTGCTTGTTACCGATGTATCCGACGATGCCGCACATGGGCGATTCTCTTCCCGGCAGGGGGGGCCGTTGCGTGGGCCGGCCGCCACAGACTCACTCCGCTTATCGGCCAGACGGCGACCGCCCCTCAAGTGGCATTCCCCGGTGCGGGGGTTGCGGGCGGCGTCGGTGCGGCCGGGGCCGGCGCGGCAGGCGGAGACGCCGGCGGCGCGGGAATGGCCCCCAGGTCGATGAGGCCGCCCTTGATGGTCAGCGTTCGCGTCGGCTGGTCTCCCGGGCCGGCGCCCTCGACCGCCACCGTGCCGTCGAACGTGACGGTCACGTCGGGGTCCACGCCGCCGGGCAGGTTGCCACGGAGGTGAAGGCTGGCGCCGATGCGGACCGGGTCCTGCTCGTAAAGGAGCACCGACACGATGCCCGGCCGCCGCGACGTGATGGCCAGGACCTTGCCCTGCCAGCGGACTTGCTGGTTGGCGTAGCGGCCGGCCTTGAGCGTGGCCAGGTCGAAAGGCCCCTCCTGGCGGCCCGGCGGGGGTGGCACGGCCGGCGGCGTGCTGGGCGCCGGCGGCGTCTCGGGTGGGACGGCCGGCTCGGACGGCCCTGGCGGCGTCTCAGGTGGCACGGCCGGCTCGGGCGGCACGGCCGGCTCGGGCGGCCCTGGCGGCGTCTCGGGCGTGACGGCCGGCTCGGGTGGCCCTGGCGGTGTCTCGGGCGGGACGACCGGCTCAGGCGGCCCCGGTGGTGTCTTGGGCGCCACAGGCGTTTTGGACGCCAGCGATGTCTTGGCGGCGAGCGGTTCCTTGGTCGCGGCGGGGGCCTTGTCGCGCTTCGATCCCCCGCCCAGGAACATGGCGGGAAGGATGATCGCCACGGCCAGCACCGCCACGCCCGCCACGATGAAGGCGGCGATCTCCACCTTGGAGAACCGGCGGCCGCCTGCCTCGACGGCCACGGTGGCGTGTTGCGGCTCGCCGGGAACCGTGAGCACCGCCCCGCAGGCCGGGCACTTGGCCCGGCGGCCGGCGAACTCGTCCTTGAACGTGTACGTCTTGCCGCACGAACAGGTCACTGGAACAGGCATGGCCACCCCCGTCGATGCGGCCGGCCTGGGGCCGCCATGGGTTCGTCGGCCCGTCCGTACCGCTGGCATCTATCGTACGCCGCGGCGTGGGAGCAAACAAGCCCGTAGGCGTGTGGTGTCGATGCGCGGGTGCCACTGGCACCCGGCGCCGCTCGCTTGCGCTCGCGGCTAGCCTCGCGCGCCCG
>DATKZB010000257.1:0-2048 GCA_035528235.1 Phycisphaerae bacterium | reverse complement strand
CCCGCGCCGACCATTCCCGTGCCCAGCGCGGCATACGTGCCGGGGTACGGGGCGCCCGAGTCGATCCAGAGGCGGACCATTTGAATCTCGTGCGGCGTCAGTTTCGCCTTGTTGTGGCTGCCATCGAGTTTCTGCATCAGGCGGCTGGCGCCCGACCCGATGCCGCGCGGGGGCTTGTTGCCCTGGGCGTCGCGGCCGTGCGACACCTGGCCGCGCGACATGAGCGTCACGTACGCGTGCGAGTACATGGGCCCGCGATCGCCGGTCAGGACGACGTTACCGCAGAACTTCTCGTAGTTGTGACAACCGGTGCAGTGCTTGTCGAGGATGGGCTGGACGTCGCGCGGAAAGTCGAAGACGTCGGGCACGTCCGCGATGGGCGTGATGCGGCTGGGCGGCCGCTTCAGGGCCGCGAGGTTCGGCCGGAATCGGGCCGTGTCGGTCCGGTTCTCGTGGCAGCCGGAGCACCCGGTCGTCTCGCCCGGCATCACGCTGACGAATGACTGCATCCGCTTGACCGACACGTCCTGGGCATCGAGCGCGACGAAGAAGAGGGGCCTCAGGGCGGGCACCTCGATGTGGGCCGACCCGTCGGGCTCGACCGGCACGGTGCCCAGGATCCTGGGCAGCGTGAACGTGCCGCCCAGGCTCAGGGGTTCCATACCGCCCGAGAAGTTCGCCGGTTTGGGCAACGTCTCGAGGACCAGGAGTTTCTTGATCTCGCCCGGCCGCACGCCCCCCATGTTGCGGCCGTGCGTGACGTCGGCCAGGATGAGCCGGCCGGTGGGCCTCGACCAGTCGACGCGCGGCGCGATGACGGGCTCGCGCGGCCGGGGGCGCAAGGGCCGTGGCTCGTGGACCTCGAGGCGTGCGGCACTGTCGGGCAGCGTGTAGAACGCCTCGGCCTGCCCGGAGCCGTCCATGACGTACAGGCTGCGGCCATAGGCCACCAGGAAGCAGTCTTCGGAGAAGGCGTACGGGTCGCGCCAGTGGGCCTCGCGGCTGATGCGGCGGGCGAAGCGGCGGTCGTCGGGGCCGTGGTTCGGGTCGACCACCGTCACGTGGCCGGCGTGCTCCCTCTGGCCGTGATCCGGCGAGAACGACACGACGACCTTCTCGGTGCCGGGGATCGGCTTGGCGTCGAGCATGACGGTGCCCGGATGCATGTTGCCGAAGTAGGTCATCTGGCCCGTGCCGTCGGGGTTGATGGTCCAAAGGTGGTGGAACTGGACGCGGCTGCGGTCGACGTACTCCCACCGCATGTAGAGGATGCGGCCGTCGGGCATCATCCAGGGGGTGTTGTCCTGCTCGACGTTGGCCGAGATGGGCCGCATGTGCTTGCCGTCGGCGTCGGACCGGTACAGGATGGTCACCTGGGTAAACCAGCACTGGACCCATCGGTTGCACTGCGACGAGCCGAACACCAGGTCGCCGTCGGGCAGATACATCGGCTCGATTTCGTCGAAGGGGCCGTCGGTCAGTTGCCGCAGGCCCGTGCCATCGGCGTTGATCTCGTAGAGGTGATAGTGCCGCGAGTCGCCCCGGCGGTACGAGAAGAGGATCTTGCGGGCGTCGTAATGGACCTGCGGATCGCGGACGCCGCCTTTGGGATCGTCGACGAGAATCTTGACCTCGCCGGTCCTCAGGTTCAGGCGGCACAACTGGCCGCCCGGGGGGCCGTACTGCATGGCGTCGGGATTGGAGATGTGGTGGCCGAAGTTGGCGTACCAGTGCCCGTCGCCGCCCATGCCGCGGACGGCAAAGACGACCTCGTCGGCGCCGGCCATCGGCCCGTCGAGGAACCGCGAGAGCATGGGCCCTGGCCCCGCCTCCGCCACGCCGCACGCCAGCACCCACGCCAAGCCGAAGGCCACGCACCGCGCCACATCGCCCAAACGTACGGCCATGCCATAGACTCCTCTTGTCAATGCCGGCGCAGACCGCCGCCGCCCCACATTCTGTGAAACCGCCGCCGCGGCCACGCGTTTCTGTGTTTACAGCGTTCTAAGATTGCGTATTCACAGCACCAGGTGGGCGCGGGGGGTGCC
>DATKZB010000256.1:0-17046 GCA_035528235.1 Phycisphaerae bacterium | reverse complement strand
CCACCGGCTGCTTACGACCCAACAACGCAACGCCCGAGCCACGCGGCGGCAGGATGTCGCCCTTGACGACGACCTTCTTGCGCTCGTCGGTGTCCAGCAGCATCAGGCGCTGGCCGGTGCCGAAGTTCTGGGTCCACGTCGATCCCCACGCCCCGACGCCCATGGCCTTGCTGCCTGCGTTGACCATGTTCTTGTGGTGGCCCGGGCTGTCGAACCACATCCAGAAGACGCCGCGCCCGCCGCGGTTGCCGGCCGCGATGTTCTCGCTGTACCCGCTGGAGTAGCCGGCGTTGGCCATCCGCTGGGCGTGGCTCTTTTCGGACGGCGTGGGCGACTCGTGCGCGAAGTACCCCTTCTCGACCATCTCCTTCGAGTGCCGCCGCGCGCTCTGGAGCAACCGGGCGTCGACCTCCAGCGGCAGGGTGCCGAGCATCTCGCGGTACGTGTTGAGCAACCGGACGTTCTCGGCCTCGGCCGCGCTCATCTGGCCGGCCAGCGACGCGTTGTACGCCTCGATGCGTCGGCAGGCGTCGTAGAACCAGAGTTGCCAGGCGGCGGGGTCGGAGGGCGCATCGCCCTGGCCGAACTCGGGAATCGCCGCGACCGCCTCCGGCGACATGCCCAGGACGGCCTCGGCGTCGGTCTTCAGCGTCGCCTCGCCCTCGGCGCTGATGCGGCGGTCCTCGCCGCCCACCTCCTGCCACAGGGCGACCAGCCGGGCCCGGCGCTTCATGCTCGTGTAGACGGCGTGACGGACCTCCTGCACCTTGTTCAGCAGGTCGAGCATGGGCCCGAGTTTCTCGTAGTACTCGTGGGCCAGACGGACGGGCTCGCCCTTCTCGAGTTTGGCGATGTTGGCGAGGGCCGCCGCACGGACCTCGGTGATCTCGGCCTCCAGTTGCCTGGCCTTCTCGGGGTCGCTCACGCGGCGCTTGGCCACGCCGACGGCCGTCCGGCCGCGCACCAGCAGTTCCTTGAGCGCACTGACGAGGCGCGGCTTGGCGGGCTCGCCCAGCGCCTTGAGGGCGTCGACAGCCTTGTCCGACGCGACCGCATCGGCGGCGAGGGCCTGCCTGGCGAGCGCCGTCATTTCCTTGCGCTGCTGGGGCGTAACGGCGACCGGCTCGGCCCCGAGTGACGCCGAGGCCGTCGCGGCCAGCACGACCAGGATGGACAGCCGTCGAAACGCCGTCTTCGGCATGCGAATCCCTTCGATCGTCCAGGACGCCGGCGCCACACGCCGGGCTCGGTACTTTATACGGCTGGGGCGGCCGTTTCAACAGCCGAGCGGGCGCCAAGATCTTCTGGCAAGCCCCACACTCCTGGGTGGCATGCCCACGCCGCTGCTGGCGTGGGCATGTCGCACGCGGGCCACGGAACATGCCCAGGCAACGGCGGCCTGGGCATGCCACCCGAGCCGCTACGCCGCAAAAACCGTTGGAGACCCCGCCGCCGGCCGCCTACAATGACCCCCGACCCCAACCACAGGAGGCCCCATGAGAGCCGTCATCGTCATGTTCGACTCGCTCAACCGCCGCTTGCTCGAACCCTACGGCTGCGACTGGGTCCAAACACCCAACTTCCGCCGCCTGGCCGAGCGCACCGCCACGTTCGACACCTGTTACGTGGGCAGCATGCCGTGCATGCCCGCGCGGCGTGAACTCCACACGGGCCGCTACAACTTCCTGCACCGAAGTTGGGGGCCTCTGGAACCGTTCGACGACTCGATGCCCGAACTCCTCAAAGAGGCCGGCGTCTGCACCCACCTCGTCAGCGACCACTATCACTACTGGGAAGAGGGCGGCGCCACCTATCACACCCGGTACAGTTCGTGGCGGTGCTCGCGCGGGCAGGAGGGCGACCCGTGGATGGCCGACCTGCGCGGGGACATCGAGTTTCCCGCCGTCCTCGATAAGCAGCGCGACCCGAAGTGGCGGCGGCAGGACTGGGTCAATCGGATGTATATGGAAAAGGAAGAGGACCAGCCGCAGCCCAAGACCTTCCGCAAGGGCCTGGAGTTTCTGCGAACCAATCACCAGGAAGACAACTGGCTGCTGCACATCGAGACGTTCGACCCGCACGAACCGTACTTCAGCCCCGAGCGGTTCCACGACCTCTATCCGCACGCGTACGACGGTCCCGTGTTCGACTGGCCGCCCTACGGCCGCGTGACCGAACCGCCCGAGGCCGTGCAGCATATGCGCCTCATGAGCGCCGCCCTGCACTCGATGTGCGACGCGTACCTGGGGAAGGTGCTCGACCTCTTCGACGAACTGGACCTGTGGCGCGACACGATGCTCATCGTGAACACCGACCACGGGTTCCTCATCAGCGAACACGACTGGTGGGGCAAGTGCTCGATGCCGTTCTACAACGAGGTGGCCCACGCGCCGCTGTTCATCTGGGACCCGCGATGCGGCGTGCGCGGCGAGCGGCGCCAGGCGATGGTCCAGACGATCGATCTGGCGCCGACGCTGCTGGAATATTTCGGCGTGGCCATCCCGCCGGACGTGCAGGGCAAAGCCCTGAGGGAGACGATCGCCCGCGACGCCCCCGTGCGCGAGGCCGGCCTCTTCGGCCTGCACGGGGGACACGTCAACGTGACCGACGGCCGGTACGTGTACATGCGTGCACCGGTCCGCGACGACAACGGGCCGCTCTTCGAGTACACCCTCATGCCGGCGCACATGCGCCGCACGTTCGCCGTCCAGGAGTTGCAGGACATCGCCCTGGCCCAGCCGTTCGCGTTCACCAAGGGGTGCCGGCTGATGAAGATACCGGCCCGCGCCTGGACCAACGCCCACGGTTTCGGCACGATGCTGTTCGACCTGGAGGCCGACCCGCTCCAGCAGCAGCCCATCCGCGACGAGACGGTCGAGCAGCGGATGATCGCCCATCTCGTGCGGCTGCTGAAAGAGACCGACGCCCCAGCCGAGCAGTTCCAGCGCCTCGGCCTGGCGCCGTAGCCCCGCCGCCCGCCCCGCGCGACGTTTAGCCGTCGCCGGCACGGCGACGAGACGGGCCGTCGAGCATCCATCGGCACCGCCCGCGGCCGTACCGGCCGCGGCTAAACGACGGCACGCGCCACCCCGGCGCGGCATGGCCGCGCCGCTACCCGCCTCACCCCGGCTGCCGCAGCAGCCGCGCCTCGCCCGAGAGCATGCGGAGGCGCACGCTCTGCCAGGCAGCCGTGGCCTTTTGAACGGTCAGGCCAACTTGCCCCAACGGAAGCAGCGGCCCCTCAGTCCATTCACGCGGCACAGAAAGGTCTGCCGGCGGCCCGCGCCAGCGAATGTAGGGAGCGCCGTCCAGGGTGACGATGATCTCAACCTCCATGCCACGGGCGAGGACCCGAACGGTGAGTTCATAGTCACGCCCGTTCTTGAGGGTGCCGGGCCTGATCGCCGCCTCGCTCTCTCTGACGCCTCGGCCGTTTATCTGCGCCAGACAGCTTAACTCTCTCCGTGCCAGCTGCTCAACAGCAGGAGCACCTTGTAGGAAGCCACTGGCAAGTAGACGCTCACCGAGTCCGTTCCCGACGTTCGCTGGAACGTGGCCTGTATCTCGTAACTGCCTCGCGGCACCACCGGCAGCGCGAGGCACGATGACTGCTGCATGTTGACCAGGGCCTCGCCCCGCCGTTCCCACGCACCTTTCATCACGTCCTTCTCGAGGTCCACCCACTGGCCCGGCTTGAGGACGCCGGACTGTGACGGCTCGGGCTTCGCGGTTTTCTCGCGGGGCGTCGGCTTGGGCGGCGGGGCGGCGAGTTTGGAGGCGGCCTCGGTCACCTTCTCCAGGGCCACCGTGCCGCGCGTCCGCGCCAGGTTCGACGACGTGTGGACATCGAGGAACCGTTCCAGGTAGGGCCGGGCCCGGGCGTACATGGCGGCCTTGGCGTGGGCGGGGGCGGCGTCGGCCAGCCGGGCGTACCACTCGCCCAGTTCCAGGCACGCGAGTTCCGGTGCCGACTCGACGGGCTTGGCCGCCGCCGGGACGTATTTCAGGAGGTCCTTGTCCTTGCACCCGGCGAGGACCTTGGCGGCCTCGGCCGGTTCGTCGCGTTCCACCAGGAGGAGCCGCACGAGCCCCTCGCGGACCGAGACGTTCCGGGGGTCCTTTTCGAGAAGGGCCCGGACGTCGGCGATCTGGCGTTCGAGCCGCACGCGCTGGACGAGGGCCTCGGCCCGGGCGTCGATGTCGGCGGTCCGCGGACTGCGGGCCGCGCGGGCGATCGCCTTCGCCCGGCGGTACAGGGCGGTGGCCTCGGCCACGTCGCCGGCGGCCTCCTTGGCCTCGATGATGGGCAACAGGAGGTCCAGGATGGCCTCTCCGGCCGTCTGCTTCTCGTCGCCGCGGGCCGTGTCGAACTGCTTCTGTCGGACCTCCAGGAGCCGCTCGCGGCCGGCGGCGGCCTTCTCGGGGACGTGGGCCGCCACGAGTTCCAGCGCCTCGGCCGCCTGGGCGTATCCGACGGGGTGGACCATGGCGAGGTCGGCGGCCGTCTGGCACAGGAGCGTGAGGAAGGCCGGCTGGTCGGTGGACTTCCTGGCAGTCTCGAGGAGCCGGCCGGCGAGTTCCAGGTCGTCGCGGGTCTCGCTAGACTGGCGTACGCGCGTGAGGTCGGCCCCGTAGAGCGACTGGAAGGCCTCGGCGGCCTTCTCGGGGTCGTCGGCCAGAACCGGCGCGGCCAGACCCCACAGCAAGGCCCCAACCGCCGCCAGCAGAATGCAGCGTACCGCGCTCATACTCCCCCCTTCCCGTCCCATTGTTCTTACGAGTCGACCCGGCCCTTTGGCGAAGGGCTTTTCGCCCCGTGCTCCGCTCGCTCGCGCTCGCGGCTAGCCTCGCGCGTCCGTAGGGGCACGACATGTCGTGCCCGAACCTGTTCGCGCCGGGTAGATTCCCCTATCTCAGCCGCCGATGACGGAGAAGACGATGTCCTTCAGGATGCCTTCCTCGACGAACCGGCCGAGGATGGGGTCGAGTTCGCTGGGCGAACCGGCCAGGAAGTAGGTGTATGTGCCGCGCACCTTGCCCATTAGTTCGCACGTCAGGAACGCCTCGCGGCCGGCCACATCGGGCGGGTCGAGGCGGCGCGAGACGCGCACCAGGGCGCTCTTGCGGAGGGCCTCGGACTCGTACGGACGCTCTTCGAGCGAGAGGACCTTCGAGAGCCGTTCGACGACGCGAACGATCTGGCGTTTCTCGGCCTCGGTGCACCAGAACGTGACGACGACGGCCCCGCCGGGCGCACCCGGATAGGCCGATCCGTGGCCGACGACGGTCTCGATGGAGATGCCGCGGTTCGAGAAGGCCGAGGCGATGCTCGTGAGGGCCCCCGCCCGGTCGGCCACGCCCACGCGGAAGACCCAGTGTTTCTTGGCATCTTTCTTGGCCATCAGGATTCCCTCTTGCGGGCGGCGCTGCCGCGCGACGGGCGCGTCGGCGGGCCGCTCATGTCCAGGTACTGGCGGGCGATGCTGCACAGGGCGATCGACTGGAGTTTCGTCTCCACGTTATCGCTCCGCGACAGAATGACGTACGGCACCGCCACGCCCACCGTGACGCCGGCAAACGTGCCCAGGCCGTATTTGACCATCTCCATGATGACCTTGTAAAGGATGTTGGCCGAGTCCAGGCACGGGCACACCAGGATGTCGGCCCGGCCGGCCACCTGGCGGGCCGCACCCTTCAGCGGCATGTCTTTGAGGCGGACCGACTCGGGGCTGACGGCCAGGTCGAACGAGAGCGGCCCGTAGACCCAGGCGCGGGGCCACCGGCGCCGGGTCAGCGTGCGGCCCATGAGGGTCGAGGGCAACGACTCGATGACCTTCTCGTTGGCGCTGAGGATGGCCACGCGCGGCCGGTCGATGCCCAGAATGGACCGGGCCACGTCGACGGCGTTCTGAACCAGGCCCACCATGCGGTCCTCGTTGCAGACGGTCGTGACGCCGGGGTCGGTCAGGAGCATGGGCCGGCCGCCGGCGATGGGCGCGGCATCGAACAGGGTGACGAGGCTGATGGTGTTGCGGACGCGAATGCCCAGGATGGCCCGGTTGAGGATGGGCGTGGAGATGTTGCCCTTGAGGATGATGTCGACGCCGCCGGCCCGGACGAGTTCGACGGTCCGGGCGGCGGTCTGCTCGTCGCCGGCGGCGGCGACGACGTCGGCGTCGGGCACGTCGATGCCCAGGTGGGCGGCCGCGCGGCGAATGGCCCGCTTGTCACCCACCAGGATGCACCGCGCGACGATGCCGTGGTCGCGGGCCGACTCGACCAGCCTGAGGTCGTCCTCGCGGTCGCCGCCGGGAATGATGACGGTGCGCGGCGGCAGTCGCCCCGCCAGGTACGTCAGGTCCGAGACGGCGGCGATGGGTTCCATCGGCCGCCCGTTTGACGCCACGCCCTTGGCCACGCCGGCAGACCTCCTCGCCACGAGACGGACACCGGGTCCGCGGACGCATTATGCGAAGATCGCGGCCTGCAAGCAAGCGTACGTGTCTCGCGTGCGCCACCCGCCGGCTTTTCACGTTGAGGGGCGCCGGCCGATTGCCTATAATCCCGAGAGTTCGTAGGGGCACGACATGTCGTGCCCCTACAGGCTTGGACGCCCACGGGCCTAGTGCGTCCGCGGGAGTCACGGGGGCAGATGGAGCGTACGCATGGTCGTCTTGGACGGACCCGCCGGGGCCGAGCTGGTCGAGAAGATCGACGCCCTGCGCCGCCGGCGCGGGGCCGTCATCCTGGCGCATAACTACCAGATACCCGAGGTCCAGGACGTGGCCGACATCGTCGGCGACAGCCTGGCCATGGCCCGCCAGGCGGCCGAGGTCGAGGCCGACGTCCTGGTGGTCTGCGGCGTCCACTTCATGGCCGAGACGGCCAAACTCCTGAACCCCGACCGGCCGGTCCTGGTGCCCGACCCGAACGCCGGGTGCCCCATGGCCAACATGATTACCCCGCGGCAACTGGCCCAGGCGAGGAAACGCCATCCGGACGCCGTCGTCGTGACGTACGTCAACTCGTCGGCCGCCGTCAAGGCCGCCAGCGACATCTGCTGCACCAGCGCCAACGCCGTCCGGGTGGTCGAGTCGATTCCGCGAGACCGGCCCATCCTGTTCGTGCCCGACCAGAGCCTGGGCGAGTACGCCGCCGAGCAGACCGGCCGCGACAACATCATCCTGTGGCCGGGGTTCTGCCCGACGCATCACCGCATTCTGGCCGAGCACGTCGAGGCCCGCCGGCGCGAGCACCCCGGGGCCGAGGTCTGCGTGCACCCCGAGTGCACCCGCGACGTCCGCCGGATGGCCGACGTCGTCGGCTCGACGAGCCAGATCATCCGGCACGTGGCCGCCTCGGACAAAACGGCCTTCATCATCGCCACGGAACTGGGCGTCTGCCACACCATCCGCAAGCAGCACCCCGACAAGACCATCATCGAAATCACGAGCCTGGCGGACTGCCCGAATATGAAACTCAACACCCTCGAGAAGATCGTCTGGTCGCTGGAGGACATGCAGCACGAGGTCGCCGTGCCGGACGAGGTCGCGGGGGCGGCCCGCGCGGCCATCGAGCGGATGCTGGCGGTGGCGTAGCGGCCCACGGCCGGGCAAGACCGGCCGTGACACACAGGGATAGACATGAGCGAACCGACACCACCTCCGGACACCCCGGCCACGCCCGACGGGGGCGCTGCGGATTCCGCCCGGCCGGCGCGGCGGCCGTCCCGTCTCGTCGACCTGATCGACGTGGACACGCTCCAGGCCATCCAGAACGGGTTCTCGGAACTGGCGGGCATGGCCACGAGCATCCGCGACGAGCAGGGCCGCCTGGTCACCCAGCCGAGTGGCTCGAGCCGTTTCTGCAACCTGGTCGGCGGCCCGCTGCACGACAACGAGGCCTGCCGCATCTCGAACTATGCCGCGGCCGCCGCAGCCGCGTCCGAGGGACGGTCCGCGCCGGTCCGCTACGTCTGCCACGCCGGGCTGACGCAGTTCGCGGCGACCATCCACATCGAGGGGCGGGTCCTGGGGACCATCGTCCTGGGCGACGTGCCGCAGCGACCCCTGGAGCCGGGCGAGGTGGCCGAACTGGCCCGCACCTACCACCTCGACGAGCAACAACTGGCCGAGGCGGCGGCCGAACTCCGGCCCATCGACGAGAAGCAGATGCGATCGGCCATCGCCTTCCTCCAGTTGCTCGCCAACACGCTGGCACGGCTGTGCTGGCAGCAGGCCGTCCTGCGCGAACGCGTCGACGAACTGATGCTCCTGTCCGAGACCAGCCACCTGCTGTCCTCGACGCTCGACCCCGACGCGGTTCTCGACAACATCGTGCGGACCGTGGTCGAGATCATGCGCGTCAAGGCGTGCAGCCTCCGCCTGCTCACTCCCACCGGCGAGGAACTCCTCATCGAGGCCGCTCACGGCCTCTCGCCGCTGTACCTCGACAAGGGGCCCGTCCTGGTGGCCGAGAACCCGAACGACCAGGCGGCGCTGGGCGGCCAGATCATCACCATCGACGACATGCGGACACACCCCCACGTCCGATACGCCGACGCCGCGCGGCAGGAGGGGCTCGTGTCGAGCCTCGCGGTGGGCCTGATCGCCAAGGGCAAACCGCTCGGCACGCTGCATATCTACACGGCCGACCGGCACACATTCACGCCGGAGGAGGTCCGCCTGTTCCGCAGCGTCGCCGACCAGGCCGCCCTGACCGTCCACAACGCCCGCCTCGTCGAGGAAGTCGTGAACACCCGCCAGCAGCGGCGCGAACTGGAGGTGGCCGCCAAAGTCCAGAAGCGGCTCCTGCCGGCCAGGGCACCCGTCATCGACGGGTACGACTGCTACGGCATCACGGTGCCGGCGCAGATGGTGGGCGGCGACTTCCACGACTGGATCGAACTGCCGGGAGGCAACTGGGGCATCGCCGTCGGCGACGTCGCCGGCAAGGGCGTACCCAGCGCCATCCTGATGGCGAGCGTCCGGGCCGCCCTCCGGGCCCAGGCCGAGCACGTCTACGCCCTCAAGCACGTCATGGACCGCGTCAACCACAGCCTGACGGCCGAGACCGAACCCTCGGAGTTCGTCACGCTCTTCTACGGCGTTCTCGACTCCAGGGCCCGCCGCCTGACCTACACCAGCGCCGGCCACGAGCCGGCCGTCCTGGTGCGCGGCGGGCAGACGAGGCGCCTGGAGACGGGCGGGCCGCTGCTGGGCGTCTCCGACGACATGACGTACGAGTACGAGGCCGTCGACCTGGAGGCGGGCGACGCGCTGGTCGTCTTCTCGGACGGCGCGTGCGATGCCGCCAACTACCAGGGCGAACGGCTCGGGCGGGTCCGGCTCCTGGAATCCATCCGCCGGCACGCCGGCCACGGCGCACGCCGGGCCCTGGAGGAAATCCAGTGGGACATCCGACGGTTCACCGGCCTCGCCCCCCAGGCCGACGACCTGACGCTGGTCGTCGTCAAGGTGATGTGACGGGGCGCCAAGTCTTCAACGTTGCGTATTTGCGCGGCGGGTCCCCGCACCCGCCGCGCTCGAAGTCTAACGGCAGGTCGGCGCGGTGGGTACGGGGACCCACCGCGCGACAGGTTGCCCTGCGCCAACTCGCGGTGGCCTGGGAAGGCCACCGCGCGGGCTCCCAAGGGGCCCACGCCCAGTTGACAAAGTAGCATTAGGTAGCGTTGCAGCATCACCCCGTCTTCAGAATCAGGGGCTGCCACGGCGGGACGACCTTGGCCGCCTCTTCCGACTGAAGCCACCGCTGCCAGGCGGCCTGGTTGTAACCGAAATCCTTGCCGGTGAGTTGCTTCAGCGCCGCCAGGACCTCGGGGTGCTCGGTCCGCACGCGCTGGTAGGTGGGAATCATGTGACCTTTGTCGGCCATGGCGATGGTGGTGGCCACGTCGACGATGTTGACCTCGGGCAGGTCGATGGGGGCCGTGGCGATGCCCAGGGCGGGCACGGCCGCCGATATGATGACCCGGCGGAACGTGGGCGCGCCGGCCATCTGGGCCCGGATGTCGAATTGCATCGTGCCGCTCCAGACCTCGCCGCCCACCATCCGGACGTCCTCGGTCACCAGCCGCTCCGCCAGCAGCCAGACGGCCCGCCCCTCATCGAGCGTGGCCAGGGCCGTGGCGGCGCGGCTGCGGATGATCGGCACCTCGTCCAGCGCCAGGTGGGCCAGGAGGCGGTCGGTCGGCTTGTCGCCGCTGTAGGTTTTCAGGGCATTGACCGCGCGGCGGCGATGCGGCGCGCTGCCGTCGCCGACGGCGATCTCCTGGAGGTACGCCTGCGCCACGTCGGAGTCGGCCGCGGCCAGGGCCGTCAGGGCCTCGATCAGCAGGCCGCGGTACCGGGCGTTGGGACCGTACAGGACGCTGACCATCGGGCCGACGGCCACCTCGTCCTTGATGGCCAGGATCTGCTGGCGGCCCTTCGCAAACTCGGCCGCGTTGTTGGACCGCAGCTGGCGGATTTCGATAAGGCGGACCCGCTTGAGCCACTCCGTGTACGGGCCATCCACGCTGTTCTCGGCGGCGGCACACGGCACCGCGACCGCCCAGGCAGCCAGGACCAGGCCAAGCCATATCCCGCGTTTCATGGTGCACCCTCCGCCTGAGACAAGAGTCTCCTCGCATGGGCTTATACGAGGGAAAGGCGGCCGATGGCGGCTTGGAATCGAAGGCGCGGTCACGCCCCGGCGGGGGCCTGGCGGGCCACCTCGGCGGCGCCGACCTTCAGGGCCTGCTTGTTGAGGTCGAGGATCTCGCGTTTGCCCGCGTCGATGCCCAGTTTTCTCTCGAGCAGCGCCACCACGTCTTTCTCGGCCGCCAGGTGCTTCAGCGCCACCAGGGCGCCCAGCATAATCATGTTGGCCACGCGGACGTTGCCCATCTCGTTGGCCAGGCCCGAGGCGTCGATGCCCACCAGGCGGGCCTGGCCGTGGGCCCCGGTCGGCTGGACCATGCTGGAGTTGGCCAGCACCAGGCCGTCGCCCTGCACGATGGGGGCGAACCGGTCGTACGACATCTGGTTCATCACCACCAGGCACGTGGCCTCCTCCACGACGGGGCTGGCAATGGGCCGGTCGCTCACGCAGACGTGGCAGTAGGCCGTCCCGCCGCGCACCTCCGTGCCGTACGACGGGAAGTACGTGACCTCGTGCTCGTGCATCAACAGTTCGGCGGTGAACTTGCCGAGCGTCATCAGGCCCTGGCCGCCGAACCCCGAGAAGATCATGCGTTCGTCCACGTGCGGCTGCTCCTCCCTCGTCTTACGGAAAATCGATCCGCACCACCAGCGACCGCTTGAACTCCGGCAACGCCACCGCCCCGGCCACGACCTTGGCGGGCGCCCAGCGGCCCGACCAGGGATCATACGTCCGAACCGTCGCGCCATCAAGGGCCGGCAGACCCGCGGGCAGCAGCAACGAGGCGCCCCCGACGGGCTGGGGCGGCTCGCCTCGGGCGAGTTCCGTCTGCCAGGTGTTCTTGGGGTCGCGGAGCCACGCCAGGAACGTGCGGCGGCCCTTGAGGGCGCGGACCCGCAACGCCGGGTGGGCCGGCTCGAGCGCCTCGAACTTCTCGGCGGGCGGATCGACGCCCTCGACCACGTCGGCAAACCGACCGAAATGCCACCACAGGTTGTTCTTCGCCACGTACTCGCCCCAGTGCCAGATGTGCCCCGGCCCGGCGGCGCCCGTAAAGAACGGGGCGAACAGAACGTCGTGCAGAATGATGCCGTCGGTGTCCTTGGCGTAGAGTTTGAACGGCCCCGAGTGCCGCGGCTCAACGGCCCCGCTCTCGGCCAGCAGGACCGGCCGTTTGGGGTCGAGGGCCAGGACGGTCTTCACGGCGTCGGCCGCCAGGACGTCGACCGGCCCGTGGCACACCTCGTACTGGGCGCCGCAATCGAGGTACCGGTGGACCTGGGCCACGTCGTTGCCGGGCATGAGCATCATGCGGGGATAAGACCGCTTGCTCCAGTCGCCGTCGTGGCTGCCGAGGCTCTGCAGGGCCAGGTTCTTCGGGAAGAGCCGGTGCAGTTCGGCCAGCATGACTCCGGTCCAGGCGAAAATGTCTCCGCCCTGGACGCAGTTGACCTCGTTCCAGAGTTCCCAGCCGAAGACGGTGGGGTCGGCCCCGTACCGCTTGGCGTAGAAGGCGAGTTTCCGCTTGAACTGGGCCCGCGACCGCTCGCCGTCGAAGAAGTCGGCCACGTCTTTGGCCGGGCCGCCGTTGGCCGTCAGGTGCAGGGGCTTCGCGGCCCAGGACGACTTGTCGAACGCGCGGAAGTGCTCGAGACACAGTTTCAGCCGGATACCGTGCCGACGGGCCAGGGCGAAGAGTTCGTCGACGTGCCGGGCCTGGTCCACGTCGTACTGGCCGCTCTTGGAGTTCTCGATGTCGAAGTACCGGCTGCTCAGCCAGACGCGGATGAAGTTGCCCCGGTTGGCCGCCAGGCCGGCCATCCAGTCGGCCATGGCGCCCATGTCCTTGTGTGGCCACGGCGGCTCGACCATGTTGAGACCGATGGGGATGTACGGCCGCCCGTCGGAGAGTTCGAAGTACCGGGCGTCGCGCGGACTGACGCGGACGAAGACCTCCGGTTCAGCCCCGCCCGCCGGGCCCGCACCCAGGGCCAGGACGCACACCAGGACGCTCAACGCCAGGACCTCGCTCAATGGAACCGTCATGCGGCACCCCCTTACCGGTCTGACAATCTGAGAAGCCGGTTGCCCGCGACACCCGTGCACGCCTATCATAGGTTAGGTCGGACACACCGGATGGGCAAGGGCAATCCGGGAGGAAGACCTCATGACCGACATGTCTCGGCGCGATGCCCTCAAGACCATTGGACTCGGCGGACTTTCGATCGCCATGGCAGCCGGCACCGGTTGCGGCAAGGACGAAGGAGAAACCACGATGGCTCAGGCAACGTCAGGACCCCAGGCGTACACGCTTCCCGATCTGGCGTACCAATCGCTCGAACCCGTCATCGACGACGCCACGCTGGCCCTGCATCACGACAAGCACCACGCGGGGTACGTCAAGGGGGCCAACGCGGCCCTGGCGGCCCTGGAGAAGGCCCGCGACGCCGGCGACTACGCCGCCATCAAGGCCGTCGAACGCGACCTGGCGTTCCACGGCTCCGGCCACGCCCTGCACGCGCTGTACTGGACGAGCATGTGGCCGGGGGGTCGCGGCAAACCATCGGCCGAACTCGCCAAGGCCGTCGAGGCGTCGTTCGGGTCCCAGGAGAAGATGCTCGCCCAGTTCGCCGCCGCCACCAAGGCCGTCGAGGCCAGCGGGTGGGGTATCCTGGCCTGGGAACCCCTCGGCCGGCGGCTCGTCATTCTGGGGGCCGAGCGGCACCAGGACCTGACCGTCTGGGGCTGCGTCCCCATCCTCGTCTGCGACGTCTGGGAACACGCCTATTACCTCAAGTACCAGAACAAGCGGGCCGACTACGTCGACGCCTGGGTGAAAATCATCGACTGGGACTCGGCCGGCCAACGCTTCGCCGCCACCACCGCCTGAGGCCGAGCCGTTTAGCCGCGGCCGGCACGGCCGCGCGTTAAGGCGCACCGGTATCGTCGGCCGTGCCCTCTCAACGCAGAGGACGCAGAGGACGCAGAGGACGCAGAGGACGCAAGAAACTAGGTCAACAACATACGTCTGTCAGGGCGTTGTTGTTCGCTCAGTCTCCGTTGTTCTCCGCGGTCTCTGCGTTAAAAAGGAACGGCGACCACGCCCCCTGCCGCCCTACTTCGTCGTGTCTTTGATGACGCCGGGCGGGAAGATCTCTTCCATCCACTCCTCGATGTACTCCATGGCCTTGGTCGGGGCCACGCGCCAGTACGTCGGGCAGGGCGAGAGGATCTCGACCAGCGAAAACGCTTTCTGGTCGCGCTGGACGCGGAAACTCTTCTTGATGGCGTTCTTGGTGCGGCGGATTTCCTTGGGCGTGCCGATGACGCACCGCTCGATGTACGCCGGTTTCTCGAGCGTCGCCAGCAGTTCCGACACGCGGATGGGGTACCCCTCGCTCATGACGCTGCGGCCCTTGGGGCTGGTGGTGGTCTTCTGGCCGGGCACGGTCGTCGGGGCCATCTGGCCGCCGGTCATTCCGTAGATGGCGTTGTTGATGAAGAGGACGCTGATGGGTTCGCCGCGGTTCGCCACGTGGACGATCTCGTTGGTGCCGATGGCCGCCAGGTCGCCGTCGCCCTGATACGAGAAGACGAGTTTGTCGGGCCGGGCCCGTTTGATGCCGGCGGCCACCTCGGGCGTGCGGCCGTGGGCGGCCTCGCACATGTCGATGTCCAGATACTGGTACGCCAGCACGGCGCACCCGACCGGGGCCATGCCGATACACGAGTCGCGCAAGTTCCACTCGTCGATGATCTCGGCCAGGATGCGGTGCACGATGCCGTGCCCGCACCCGGGGCAGAAGTGCGTCCGGTTCGCCAGGAGCGCCTTCGGGCGACCGATCTTCAGTTTCGGAGCGGCTTCAATCATGGCGACGTCCTCGCTTACGAGGTAACGGGGTCACCCCGTCACCCAGTCACTTCAGTTTCTTTATCCGTTCAGCCGCCTGCTTCGCCCAGTCGGTGGCTGGGTACGTATCGAGAATCTTCTTCAGATACTCGCGGGCCGTGTCCGTGCGGCCGGCGCGGGCGAAGTTGTCGGCCATGCTGAGCCAGCCCCGGCAATCGCGCTCGGCGTCCTGAGACCGGATGGCCGCCTGGACCGCCGGGTCGGCCTTCAGGGCGTCGAGGCGCCGTCGGCCTCGTGGCCCTTGCCCTTGTACGTCTCGTAGGTGACGCGGGCGCCCTTGCCGCGATAGAACTCGGCGGCCCGTTCGGCGGCGACGTGGTTACCGTCGTTCTCGCCGGCGCCCACGTAGACCGGTTTGCCGCGCCAGGCCTCCGGGTCGCGGCCGCTGCCCTGCCGGCCGGCACCCAGGATGGCCATGCCGGCCCAGAGACTGGGGACGGTCTCGCCCACGATACTGGTCATCCATCCGCCCATGCTGAACCCGCCGACGAACAGTTGTCGGCGGTCCATGTTCAGGCGTTTCACCAACGGGGGGACCAGGCGGCGGATGTTCTCGGTGTCGGCGTCGGTCGCCCGGTAGGCCTCGCCGCCCTTGCCGCCGGCGTAGCACATGCCGATGATGACGAATCCCTTGCCGCCCAGGACCTGCCGGAACGGCCACGTCGTCGGGCTGCCGCCCATCCCGTGATAACAGAAGATGGTCGGCCAGGCGCGGTCGGGCGTGTACTCGGGCGGCAGGTAGACCTGGTAATAGCCGACCGACCCCAGGCTCGCGTCGACCACCTTGGTCTCCTGCCCCGGCCCGAGGTCGGCCTGCGCCAGCGCAGGCCCCTCGGGCTTGGCGGGCGCCTCCTCGGCGCGGGCGACGGCGCCCAGCGCCAGCAGGACCACCGCCAGGAGCAGGTACCGGTATCGCCGATTCACGTCCGCGCCTCCATCGCCCAACCGTTCACGCGCGCCGCGCCAGCACTTAGTCACCTAGGCACCTAGGCACTTAGTTACTTAGTCACTATCCGTCGTATCCTCTCCGTCACCTCGTGGACGGTCGACACGCCGCCGCCGGCGCGCCATTCGAGGTCGACGGGGGCGGGCGTTCCGTAAAGGGCGAGTTTGACGTCCTCGATCATCTGGCCCCAACTCATCTCGACCACGAGGAACCGGGCGCCCCGTTTGGCCGCCGCCACGAGCGGCTCGGCCGGGAACGGCCACAGCGTAATCGGCCGCACCAGACCCGCCCGGATGCCGGCCTGGCGCGCCGCCCGGACGGCGTCGCGGGCGGTACGGGCGCTCGTGCCGTAGGCCACCAGGACGATCTGGGCGTCGGCGGTATCGGCCTCTTCCCAGCGGGGCAAGGCACGCTCCATCTGGGCGTACTTCTCCCTTAGGCGCTTGTTGAAGGCCTCGAGTTCGCCGGGCCGCCAGTAGAAACTCTTGACGATCCGCCGCTCGCGGCCGCCGGCGGCGCCCGTAAGCGCCCACGGATGGTCCTGGACGGCGGGCAGGTCGCTCATGGGCGGCAGGACGACCGGCTCCATCATCTGCCCGAGTTGCTGGTCCGTCAGGATCAGCACGGGGCACCGCCACTGCTCGGCCAGGTCGAACGCCTCGGCGGCCAGGTCGCAGGTCTCCTGAACGGTGTGCGGCGCCAGGACCACGGTCCGGTAATCGCCGTGTCCCCCGCCGCGCGTCGCCTGGAAATAGTCGCTCTGCGCGCAGCGGACGTCGCCCAGGCCCGGCCCGCCGCGCTGCACGTTGACGATGACGGCCGGCAGTTCGCTGCCCGCCAGGTAACTGATGCCTTCCTGCTTGAGGCTGATGCCGGGGCTGGACGAGGAGGTCATGGCCCGTCCGCCGGCGGCGGCGGCGCCGTGCACCAGGCTGATGGCCGCCAATTCGCTCTCGGCCTGGATGAAAGTGCCGCCCACCTCCGGCATGCGGGCCGACATGTACTCGGGCAGGTCGTTCTGCGGCGTGATGGGATAGCCGAAATAGAACCGGCACCCGGCCCGGACGGCCCCCTCGGCCGCCGCCACGTTGCCCGTCATCAGGACCTTCTCGTGCGTCGTCACCGCCACGGCGATAGCCTCCTGCCTGGCATGGATCGGAAGGCCCCTTCCCCGGGGCCTCGCGGCACGTCGAGAAACCAGCGGACCACCATCTTAAGGCGGGCGATGAGAGAGGGCAACGCGAAAACGAGGCCTTGTCGTGACCCAGTAGTAATGTCCGGTCCGGACCCAGTAGAAATGTCCGCTTCCAGGGGGCCAAAGGAAGCGGATGAACGAGGACCGGATCGAGATGAGCCAGCGTGAGCGGGATCGACTGAAGGTGATGGCGCCGGTGATGTCGGGCCGGCGGAGGCAACGCGAGGCGGCGCGGCTGCTGGGCCTGAGTGTGCGGCAGGTCCGGCGGATTCAGCGTCGGCTGGAGGCGGAGGGGGATGGGGCCGTGATCCATCGCCTGCGGGGTCGGCCGTC
>DATKZB010000255.1:0-20052 GCA_035528235.1 Phycisphaerae bacterium | reverse complement strand
TAATCCTACAACGCCACTTGTCGCGCGGCGGCCTTCCCAGGCCGCCGCGATCGGGCCTGAAGCGTGTTCCTGGCGGCCTAGGAAGGCCGCCAGGCGGGATGAAGTAGCGAACTGGCGTTCTAGGATTAAGCGCTGTAGCCCCGTGGCGCGGGAGTTCTGCAACCAGTCCCAGGGTGTGCGGCGACCTCAGCGATTGCGGGGGTACGTGATGCGGGTGCCGTACGGGTCGGTCTTGGGGACGCTGACGGCCTTGCCCTCGATGAGTTCGCCGAGGGCCTGGTCGATGTAGTTGAGGGGCTCTTCCTTCTCGCCCGTCGGGTCGTCGTCGACGGCGCCCTCGTACGCGATGGACCCGTCGGCAGCCTTGATGAAGATGTGGGGCGTGGTCTTGGCGCGGTAGATGCGGCCGACCTTGCTCTCGTGGTCATCGAGGATGGAGTAGCGCACCTTGTACTTGGAGGCGGCCGCCTTGTTCCGGTCGACGTCCGCGTAGTGGGTGCTGTTGATGGCCAGCCAGACGGCCTTCTGTTTCTTGCCGCTGCCGGAACAGTATTTCTTGGCGAGTTCGTTGAAGGTGCCCCGCTCGTAGTGCCGCTTCGAGACCTCGCAATCGAAGTTCACCCATTCCAGGACGACGATCTTGCCGCGGAACTGCGAGAACGTCACGGGGTTGCCGCTCTGGTCGTTGAGCGTGAAGGCGAAGGCCCTCTTGACCTTCGGCCCGTCGGCGGGTTTTTCGCCGTCCTTCTCCTCGGCGGCCAGCGACGGCCACCCGACGACCAGCGCCGCCAGGACGACGACGGCGGCCAGGACGATGGGGATCGATTTCCGCACGGCCATCCTCCTTCCGGGGCGATTGCGGCGCCCCCTATACAGAACCCGCCACGGGCCCACGGGTTCCGGTGCGGGTGACGGGGGATGGGGCAGCCTGCCCGGCAAGAGGAAAGACGAAATCGGTTCTGACTCTGCCATTTTTCGCCGCCGATGGCGGCGAAAACTGGCTGCCCCCCGAGGATTCGAACCCCGACAAAGCGGTCCAGAGCCGCTTGTGCTACCATTACACCAGGGGGCAGCTCGAACGAAGGGCGGTGATATCGCCCTTCGTCTCCGGATCGACACACACAGTATACGCCCGCCTGCGGCCGAATCAAGGCCTTTGCGGCCGGCGGACGGCCAACCTTGCCGCCGTATCCGAGCCGCGAGCGTAAGAGCATTTTGCATCGTGAATCGCAACCGGCCATTGGAGCATGACTTGTAGCGCGGGGGTTTACCCCCCGCGCCACATGTCCTAAACCCCACGACCGCGGGGGATAAACCCCCGCGCTACAGGCTCGATGCAAAATGCTCGTAAGCGAGCGGTGCCGTCGCGGCCGCCCTTTTGGCCCTGTTCGCCCGGCGGCCGCGGACCTACAATACATGAAGGCCAGAGGGCCTTCGCGACGCCCCTGGGCGTTTCGGAAAGGAGCAGGGCCATGGACATCCTGACGAACGTGCTGACGGCGGCCTGGCAGATGCTCCACGAGGCGGGGTTGTACGTGGTTGTCGGCCTCCTGGCCGCCGGCCTGGTTCACATCCTGATTTCGCGCGAGTGGATAACCCGCCACCTGGGCGGCCGCGGATTCGGGGCCGTCGTCAAGGCCGCCATTATCGGGGCGCCGTTGCCCCTGTGCAGTTGCAGCGTGTTGCCGGCCGCGTACGCGCTTCGCAGCAAGGGCGCCAGCCGCGGGGCCACCGTGTCGTTCCTCATCTCGACGCCCGAGACCAGCATCGACAGCATCGCCGTGACGTGGGCCCTGATGGGTCCGGTGATGGCGGTCGCGCGGCCGGTGGCGGCGGTCATCACGGCCATGGTGGCGGGGTTCCTGGAGACGGTGCGCGGCCGGCGCGAGCCGCCGCCCCCGGTCGAGCCGCCCGCCTGCGAGGCCTGCCACAGCGACTCGTGCGAGCACGTCGAGCGGCCGCGGCGGTGGAGCCGGTTCTGGCGGTTCGTCGTATTCGAGATGGGCGACGACGTCGGCCCGACGCTGACGGTCGGCCTGGTCCTGGCCGGCATCGTCACGGCCCTGGTGCCCGACGATTTCTTCGAGGCGTACCTGGGCCACCCGTGGACGTCGATGCTGGTGATGCTGGCCGTCGGCCTGCCGCTGTACGTCTGCGCGACGGCCTCGACGCCGCTGGCGGCGGCGCTCGTGCTGAAGGGGCTGAACCCCGGGGCCGCGCTCGTCTTTCTGCTGGTCGGCCCGGCGACGAACATCGCCACCGTCCTGATGGTCGGCCGGATGCTCGGCAAGGTCTCGGCCGTGCTGTACGTGGGCACGATTGCCGTGCTGGCCCTGGTGTGCGGGGCGGCGCTGAACCTTCTGGCGACCACGATGGCCATCGACGTCACGACCAAACACGTCCACCAGATCATGCCGGAGTGGGTGTACGTGGTTGGGGCCGTCCTCCTGGCCGCCTTCCTTGTGCATGCCGTCGGCCGATGGATCTGGCGGAAGGTGCCTCGCGGCCGCGGCAAGGCCCCGTGTTGCGAGGCGCACGAGGCGGCGCCTCCCGCCGCCGACGATGCCCCGTGTTGCCACGGCGACGACTGATCGGATGGGCTGAAACATGGTCACCCTTCGGGATGACCATGCCACCCACCACGGCGACGACTGAGCGGATGGGCTCAAACATGGTCACCCTTCGGGATGACCATGCCACCCGCCGCCTTTACGTCGGGCGATGGCCGAAGTGCGTCCTTGCGGGGTGTGTCCGAGAGTCGTAGACTCATGGGTCGGCAACCCCTTGGCGAAAGGACTCTCGCGTGAAGCAGGCGCTTGTGGCATGGGTGATAGCGGCCGGCGTGGTCGTCGGCCTGGTGGGCTGCGGACCGGAGTTCACGCCGCGCGCTGCCTACATCAGTCTCGAAGTGGCCACCAAGTTGGCCCGCGACCGGGTGTACCCGGCCACGGTCCGCGTGGACGCCCGGCGTGCCGAGTACGTGCGCGGCGAGAAGCGGCGCGAGGGCGGGAACGGATCGGGCGTCATCTTCGACGACCAGGGTCACATTCTGACGAATTACCACGTGGCCGGCCGGGCCGACGAACTCACCTGCATCCTCTTCAACAAAGAGCGGGTCAAGGCCAAGCTCATCGGCAGCGACCCGTGGACCGACCTGGCCGTCATCCAACTCGACCTCGAGGAGATCAAGGAGAAGGGCCTGGCGTTCGAGCACGCCTCGTTCGGCGACTCCGACACCGTCCAGGAGGGCGACAGCGTGCTGGCCATCGGCAGCCCGTTCGGCCTGTCGCGGTCGATCTCCAGCGGCATCATCTCGTGCCGCGACCGTATCCTCGGCGCCGGCCTCGACCTGGGCGGCGGCCTGGAGACCGGTCTGTTCAACACGTGGATCCAGACCGACGCGGCCATCAACCCGGGCAACTCCGGCGGGCCGCTCGTCAACTATCGCGGTGAGGTCGTCGGCATCAACACGCGCGGCGGGGGGAACGACCTGGGGTTCGCCGTGCCCATCAACGTGGCCAAAGACGTGGTGCAGCAGATTTTGGAGAAGGGCAAGGTGACCCGCAGCACCATCGGCCTCACGCTCCAGCCGCTCCAGGACCTGGAGGTCTTCTTCGACGTCGGCAAGACCGAGGGCGCGGTCGTCTCGAGCGTCGAGCCCGATGGGCCCGCCGCCAAGGCCGGCATCCGCGCCCAGGACCTCCTGCTGGAGTTCGACGGCCAGGCCGTCCACGGCCGGTACCCCGAGCAACTGTTCGACCTGCGCCGGCGCGTGTCGGCCACGCCGGTCGGCGCCACGGTCAAGGTCCGGCTGAAGCGGGGCGGCGAGACCCAGACCGTCGACCTGGTGACTGAGGAACTGACCACCGTTCGCAGCGAGGAAGAGAACTTCCCGATGTGGGGCCTCGTGGGGCAGGACATCACCGACCGCCTGGCCCAGCGCGAGAAACTGCCCACGACCCAGGGCGTTTACGTGACGGGCGTCCGCCGGGGCAACGCGGCCGACAAGGCCGGCCTCCAGAAGGACGACATCGTTATCCGCGCGGGCGACCAGGACATGGCCGGTGTCCGCGACCTGAAGCGCGTCTACGACGATGCCATCGCGAAGAAACAGGCGATGGTTCTCCTGAGGGTCCGCCGCGGCCAGGGCGTGCTGCCGGTGCTCCTGAAGGTCGAGTACGATGGTGCCAAGCCGTCGCCCGAGGGTGAAAAACCCCCGGCCTAGTCCTGCAACGCTACTTGTTGCGCGGCGGCCTTCCCAGGCCGCCGCGATCAGGCCCGACGTGTGTTCCTGGCGGCCTAGGAAGGCCGCCAGGCGGGATGAAGTGGTGAAGTAGCGTTTCGCCGCCCGGCTTGCCGGGCGCGTAGCCTGTGAACAGTCAGGAGGCCTCGCATGCTCAGCCGTGCCGTCATCGTCATGTGCATCACCGCCCTCGTGGCCTGGGCCGCCGCGCCGTCCGGCGCCGACCCGGTGGCCGACCAGGTCCGGCAGGTCTCCGACAAGGTGGCCCCGTCAACGGTCATCGTCTCATTCACCGTCGAGCGCGACGACGGCGCCAAGGCCGAGGCCCGCCTGCTGGGCACGGTGGTCGGGGCGGGGAACCTCGTCATGTTCTCGAGCGCCGCCATCCCGTCGCAGATTGCCCTGACGCAGTTCAAGGATTTCAAGGTTGTCGTGACGAAGGGCGACGAGTTGTCGGAGTTCGCGGCCGAGTACCTCGGCAAGGACGAACAGAGCCAGGTCGCGTTCCTCAAGGTGACCGACCCGAAGGCCCCGGCGCTGCCGGTCCTGGAGTTCGACGAGAAGGAGAAGGTCCGGCTGGGCGACGCGCTGCTCTCGGTCTCGAACCTGGGCGAGCCCGACGCCTACGCCCGCCTGTTCCAGGTGTCGCGCGTCGCGGCCCAGATCGACCAGCCGGTCACCACGTTCCTGTGTGCGCCGGGCCTGGGCGGCCCCGGCACGCCCGTCCTGACGCTCGATGGCAAGGCCATCGGCATCGTGGGCCTGGTGCGGGTGAACCGCGGGACGAACGCGGCGCCGAAATGGACTCTGGCGGAGATCGTCTGGCCCACGGAGCGGTTTATCGCGCGGCTGAGGGAGCCGCCCAAGGGCGGCGGCGTGGTCAAGCAGCCCTGGCTGGGCGCCCAGACGCTGAACCCCGTCACGAAAGACCTGGCCGAGTACTTTAAACTGGGCGAGCGGCGTGGCGTAATCGTGGGCCAGGTCCTCGAAAACAGTCCTGCCGCCAAGGCCGGCCTCAAGGCCGAGGACATCGTCCTGGCCGTCAACGGACAGGACCTCAAGGGCACCGAGGGTCAACTCGTCGAGAACTTCGCCAACGACCTCCGCGAACGCAAGGTCGGCGAGACCGTCGAGCTGGAGATCTGGCGCGACGGCAAGACCCAGACCATCAAGGTGACCCTGGCGCCGCAACCCATGACCGAGGCCGAGGCCGGGCGGTTCCGCGACGAGGCCTTCGGCCTGACCGTCCGCGAGATGGTTCTGGGCGACCGCCTCTCGCGCGAACTCGACCCCTCCGAGACCGGCGTTGTCGTGGCCTTCCTGAAACCCGCCGGATGGGCACACGACGGGGGCCTCAGGCCCGGCGACATCATCAAGAAGGTCCATGACAAGGACGTGCCGACCCTGGCCGACTTCGAGAAGGCGTTCAAGGCCGAGGTCGAGCAGAAACCCAAGGAGATCGTCCTCTTCGTCCTTCGTGGCAAGAAAGACACGCAGATCATCCGCCTCGAACCGCGATGGGACGCCGCAGAGGCCAAACCGTAGGGGGGACCATGCCACCCGGCCACAGACATGGTCACCCTTCGGGCTGACCATGCCACACGGCCGTGACGCATGGCGCGATATCCGAGCCGCGACCGTGAGGGAGCGGTGGCCGTGTGCCGTCGCGCCGCGCCCCGAAGCCACACACATGGTCACCCTTCGGGCTGACCATGCCACCCGGTCGGCGAAGGCGGCTCAGGTGCCGATCGAGTTGATGAGGCTGAGCATGAAGACGAACGTAAAGACGCCGACGGTCTCGGCAATGCCCATGGCGATGACCACGAAGGCGAATCCCTTGCCGTCGGAGTCGGAGAGCATGCGGCACCCGGCGGCGCCGATGGCGCCCTGCATCCATGCCGAGAGCATTTCGCCCAGGCCGGTGGCGATACCGATGCCCAGCAGCAGCCCGGCGTTCTGGTCGGCCACGGCCAGTTTGCCGGCCATCTGGCTCATGACGATGAACCCGTAGAGGGTCTGCGTAATGGGCATGCTGACCAGAATGACGTAGGTGAACCGCAGGCCCTTTCCGGCCTTGGCGTCCTTGGCCCAGGCCCCGGCGGCCGACATGCCGGCGGCCCCGCAGCCCAACGCGCTGCCGGCTGCCGCCAGACCCACGGCCAGTGCCGCGCCCAACTGCCCGAAGAAAAGACTGGCGTCCATGTTCAGTTCTCCTCACTGCGTTTCAAGGAAAAGGGTTCGTAGGCGTAGCCGCTCCACTGCATGCCCAGGTTGTTCGAGAACTCGAGCATGTTCAGCCTCACGCCGTGCGCCAGAAGCGACACGACCGACAAGGCCACGTTCAGCGCGTGGCCGACGATGAGAATCAGAATGCCCGCCGGGAACGGCACCGAGGCGGCCATGTCGTTGAAGGCCAGCGCCAGGGCCGTCCCGGCCACACCCAGGGCCATCAGCCGCACGTAACTGATCGTGTCGCCAAGCGTCCCCAGTGCCGCGAGGGGGAACTTGGCCACGCCCATGCCGAACTTCTGCATCAGCGCCAGTGCCGTGAACGGCCCCCATTCGGGCGAGGCAAACAGGACCGCCATGACCCCACCTGTCCCGAGCAGGTACGGGTAAGCCGTGCCGTAGAACGCATCGCGCAACAGCAGCATCTTCACGACGCCGAACATGCCCCAGATGAATACCGCCCACCCGACCTCGCCCAGGAACCGCGGCGTCGGAAAGGCGTCTCTGGCCAGCCACACGTGGGCCGCGCTCAGATGCAGGGCCGCCAGGATGAAACTTATCCGCATCAGCAGCGCCATGTGCGCCGTGCCCGTTGAGACGGGCACGAGCGGCTCCGAGAGCCCCATCAGGCCGCTTATGTCGAAGCCGAAGAAACTGGCCGTCAGCCCGCCCCACACCAGCGACAGCACGCCGATGACGATGACCAGTTGGGCGAGCAGGCCCGCCCCTGCGGCCGCCATCTTCCGGTAAAAGACCAGCGGCAGCACCAGGTACAGCAGGCCGTACCCCGCGTCGGATATCATGATGGCCGAGAAGATGGGCAGGGCGATCATAAACGCCGCCGCCACGTCGAACTCGCGGTATCCCGGCACGGTGCCGAGCACGTCGAAGAGCCCCTTCATCGGCCGGGCCCACCAGGGATACCGGACGAGTGTGGGCGGGTCGTCGTCGGGTTCGGGCGGCACGGTCTGGACGGCCGCGCCGACGCCTTCGGCCGCCAGGGCCGCCGCCAGGCCTTCGACGCGGTCCTCGGGCACCCAGCCCTGGAGGGCGTACAAGTGCTCGTCGGCCAGGGCGCTTCGGGTGGCGACGGTCCACTGGGCCCGTTCCTGGAGGTGGGCGCGCTGGGCCCGCATCGGCTCGACCTGGTGCGCCAGTGCCGCGAGGCGCGCGGCATCGGCCTTCAGGGCCGCGTCGATGTCGCGGGCCTCGGCCCGGATGGCCGGCCGGTCGCGCTGGGGCAGGGGAACCTCCTCGGAACCCTCGGGCACCTCGGGCTCGGCGTCGCGCCGGATAACCGCCACGAGGATCCGCTTGCCCGGCCAGGGCCCGAGCGGCTCGACGCACTCGGCCTGGACCTCGGCCAGGGTTTTCTGGGGCACGGCGAAGAACCGCGGCGCGAGGCCCGCGTTGCGCAGCGCGAGGAACTGTTCCAGCCGCACGTCGCCCCAGAGGGCGAGTTGCTCTACCTGCCGATGCAGCGTCGTCAGGCGGTTGGTCCGTTCAACCGATTCGCGCTGAATGCGAAGGACCTCGTCGGCCGCCTGCACGGGCTCCAGGTCGGGCGCCGGGCCGGCGGGCGCGGCAGTCTCGAGAATCTGGATGGCCCGGCCGAGGCGGTCGAGCGTCGAGAGGGTCTCGGCGTCGGCGACCGCGCGGGCCGGGTCGACGGGTTTCAGGTGCACGAGACCCAGGCCGCGGACCGCCTCCAGGAGCCGGTCGCGGTCGGCCCGGCGGGCCACGATGTAGGTCTTGCTCATGGCGGCGATCATGGGTGGGTCGCCTCCGGGTCGTTGTCGTCGGCGACGAGGACGCCGCGTCCGTCGGCGGCGGTGTCGGACTCGCCGATTTTGCCCTTGGCGATTTTGGCGCGGCCGACGGCGGCGGTCATTTCGTCGCCCAGGTGGATGCGGATGCGGCGGATGGTCTCGCGGGCCGACGGTATCTTGATCTTCTCGAACAGATTGACCCGCTGGATGATCTTCACCAGTTCGCGGTGCAGGCGGTCGTATTGCCGCCCCAGGACCTCGAGTTCGGCCTCGCGCCGGTTGACCTCGCGAAGGTCGGCCAGGGCCCGGTCGACCCAGGCCGGCGTCGCAAAGAGGCTGTACGTCGGGTGCGCGAAAACCACGTCGTCGAAGACCGGCACGGTGACGCCCGCGATGTTCGCGGTCGAGGTTTTGACCTCGGCGGGTTCGGCGGCGTCCTGGACGTTGAGGCCGGCGGGGTCGGCCAGGACGGCGCGGTAGGCGTCGAACCCGCGTCGGGCCTCCTCGGCGGCCTCGCGTGCCGCACGGAGTTTCGCGGCCACCTGGCGGATGGTCAACTGGAGTTGCTGCTGCTTGAGTTTTAGCATCGGCAGGTAGCGCGTGAATCGCGCGAGCGCGTCGCGCTGGCGTTTGAGTTCCGGGCGCGTGAGTTTCAGTTTGCGTGCCATGGTCAAACCATTTCGGATTTCGGATTTCGGATTTCGGATTGCCGACGTCGCCCGCTGCGGCGAGCCTTGACGGTCTTGATGGATGCCACCACCATCGCGAGTATTTCCTCGCCTTCCTTCCTGAGTGCGGTAAGGCGTTGCGGCTTCGCTAACCCGGCTTCAACGAGAACCTCCATCCAGTAGAGGGCCTCGTCAGCCTCTTCCTCGACGATTCCCATCCTGGCCAGGAAATCGCCGTCAGATCGCGACCGGCACGCGGCGCGGTAGTTCGCACCCACACTCGTGGCGGCCTTGAGCAGTTGCCTGGCAATTACCTCGGAAGCCCGGCCCGTGGGCATCGCGGCCACCAGGCGGATGACCCTCAGCCCGAATTCCTTTGTCCGGCGTTTCATCTCCTCTGGCGTCACGGCATTCGCCCCGAATTGCCCGGATGCCTGCCTGGCCAATCCGAAATTCGAAATCCGAAATCCGAAATCATACGGTTGCCAGTTCCTTGGGCCAGTGGGCCTCGATGATGGTCCGCCGGATGCCGGTCTCGGCCGGGTCGAAACACTCGGCCAAAATGGCCCAGCACCGGTCGAGGGCCTCCTCCAGCGGGATGTTGACGGCCAGGTCCATGATCTCACGTTCGAACCGTTCGCCATACTTGAGCAACTTGTGGTCCCAGGCCGACATCTCGAATCCCATGTCGCGTTTTTCGCGGCTCTCGCGGCACAGGGCGTACAACTGGATGCCGGCGTTCATGATGGCCCGGTGGTCGTCGCGGCTCTTGCCGTTGACCTGCTGCTTGAGGCGCGACAGGCTGCCGAACGGCTCGATCCACTTGTTCCGCAGGTAAAACTGGCCCTCGGTGATGTAGCCGGTGTTGTCGGGCACGGGGTGCGTCACATCGTCGCCCGGCATCGTCGTGCACGCCAGGAGGGTCATCGACCCGGCCCCGTCGAAGTCGACGGCCTTCTCGTACCGGCGGGCCAGTTGGGTGTAGAGGTCGCCGGGGTAGCCGCGGTTCGAGGGGATCTGTTCCATCGTGATGGCGATTTCCTTGAGGGCGTCGGCGAAGGCGGTCATGTCGGTCAGCAGCGTCAGGACCCGCTTGCCCTGGAGGGCGAAACTCTCGCCCACCGCTACGCACATGTCGGGCACGAGCAGGCATTCGACCACCGGGTCGGCCGCCGTGTGGATGAAGAGGATGGTGCGGCCCAGGACGCCGCCTCCCTCGAACGCGCGGCGGAACTCGAGGTAATCGTCGTGCCGCAGGCCCATGCCGCCCAGGATGATGACGTCGGCGTTGGCCTGGAGGCCTACCCGCGCGAGCAACTCGTTGTACGGCTCGCCGGGAACCGAGAAGATGGGCAGTTTCTGCGACTCCACCAGCGAGTTGAAGATGTCGATCATCGGGATGCCGGTCCGGATCATCTTGTCGGGCACGCGGCGGCAGGTGGGGTTGACGGCCGGGCCGCCGATGTCGACCAGGTTGGCCACGACCTCGGGCCGGCCGTCGCGCGGCCGGCCGGCGCCGTCGAAGATGCGGCCCAGCAGGTCGTCCGAGAAGGGCACCTGCATGGGCCGGCCCAGAAACCGGACCCGGTCGCCCGTGGAGACGCCTTGCGTCCCGGCAAACACCTGGAGCGAGACCTGGTCGCCCTCCAGCCGGATGACCGTGGCGAGCGACGTGCCCGACTGGCCCGTGACGACGGCCAGTTCATCGTACCCGACCCCCATAGCGGTGACGGTCACCACGTTGCCGGCGATGCGGGTGATCTGGTCGTAGTACTTTCGCATGCGTGAAGCCTTTCAAAGACGCGCGGGCGGCAAATGTCTAATGACGAATGACGAATGTCTAATCAAAAGACAATTCCTAATGACGAAAGCCTAGTGACACGACACGGCCTAATCACAAGTGTCTCCCCAGGGCGCAACACTTGGCCCCCCGTGCCCACTGCCCAGTGCCCAAGCCATAGGCCGGACTCCGTAACGCTTAGATCTTCGTCTTCCGCCGTATGGCGGCGAACACCAGGTGCAACTCCTTGGCCTCCTGCCAAAGGGGCCTGGCTTGCTTGCCGGCTTCGGGTATGGCCTTCGCGATCATCCTGAGCCAATGCTTGGTTTCCCGGGCTTCCTTGCGACAGAGGCCTATTTTGTGCCGGAAGTCCTTCCGCGACTCGGCATCGTCGGCTTCGCAGTAGTTGGCTCCCACACTGGTTGCGGCGCGCACCAGTTGGCCGATGAGCGGGCCAGTTACCGTCGTGACCGGAAGCGACTTGGCGAAGGCAATCACGGCTTCGCCGAACGTGGCCGTCCTTTCCTCAAGGTCGTATGGCTTCCTCTCGTCCACGCAGCGGTTCCGCTGCTTCCCGGGTCCCGACACCAATCCGTCGGCGCCATCGACCGGCAATGGGTCATTCGGCATTGGTTGTTGGTCATTAGGCATTAGTCATTGCCGTTTGATTAGTCATTCGTCATTAGACATTAGTCATTCTGCGGCGCCTGCTCCGCCTCCCGTCCTTTGGCGGCCACAAAGGCCTCAATCTGCCCCAGGATGGCCTTGAAATCGTCGCTGTCCCACGCCGCGTAGTTCCAGTTCCGGAACAGGTCCTGGCCGGCGACGAGCGTGCGGCGGGCCAGGTCCTTGTCGTCGAAGCCGAAGTCCAGGTCGATGACCTCCAGCATCTTGTCGAAGACGAACTGCTGCCGCTCGGCCGACGTGGCCGCATCCACCGCGTCGAAGGCGTTCTGCTGAAGGTACACGTTGTCGAAGAACTCGGCCTTGAGCATCACGGTGAAGTCTTCGATGGAGGTGCCCTCTTCGCCCACCACGGCCATCATCTGCCGGATGTCGCTGCCGTGGCGGAGCAGGCTGCGCATCCGGATCACCTTCTCGGGGTCGATGATGCCGATGTACCGCGACCAGGAATCCAGCGGGTCGATGGCCGGGTACCGGCGGGCGTCGGCCCGGGCCTGGCTGAGACCGTGGAACGCCCCCACGACCTTCAGCGTGCCCTGGGTCACGGGTTCCTCGAAGTTACCGCCGGCCGGGCTCACGGTGCCGCCGATGGTGACGGTGCCGATGCGGCCGTCGGCCAGTTCGATGGCGGCAGCCCGCTCGTAGAAGCTGGCGATGCGGCTCTCGAGGTACGCCGGGAAGGCCTCCTCGCCGGGAATCTCCTCGAGCCGGCCCGAAACCTCTCGCATGGCCTGGGCCCAGCGGCTGGTCGAGTCGGCCAGCAGCAGGATGTTGAGGCCCATCTGGCGGTAGTACTCGGCCAGCGTCACGGCGGTGTAGACCGACGCCTCGCGGGCCGCCACCGGCATGGCGCTGGTGTTGCAGATGATGATGGTCCGCTCCATGAGCGAGCGGCCGGTCCGGGGGTCCTCCAGTTCCGGGAAGGTCCGCAACGTCTCGACCACCTCGCCGGCCCGTTCGCCGCACGCCGCCACCACCACGATGTCGACCTCGGCGTACCGCGCCGTAATCTGCTGGAGCACCGTCTTACCGGCGCCGAACGGCCCGGGGATGCAGTACGTCCCGCCGCGCACGATGGGGAACATCGAGTCGATGATCCGGACCTGCGTGACGAGCGGCTCGGTGGGCATCAGCCGGCGCTTGGCGATGCTCAGGGCCTGCTTGACGGGCCAGGTCTGCTTCATCGTGACCGAAATCTCCTGGCCGGCCCCGTCGGTCAGCACGGCGATCTCGTCGCCGACGGTGTACTCGCCGGCCCCGGTCACGCGGGCCACCTTCAGGTCGCCCTCGAGGGTGAACGGCACCATGACCTGGTGCTCGAACAGGCCCTCGGGCACCGTGCCCAGCGTGTCGGCGGCGCGGACGCTGGCGCCGGCCTCGACCTTGGGGGTGAACGCCCACTTGCGGTCCGGCTCGAGGCCTTCCAGGTAGACGCCCGGTTTCAGGAAGAAGCCGGTCTGCTCGGCCAGTTGGTGCAGGGGGTTCTGGAGGCCGTCGTACACCTGGCCCAGCAGGCCCGGACCGAGGGTGACCGAGAGCAACTCGTCGCGGAACTCGACCGGGTCGCCCACCTTCAGGCCGCGCGTCTCCTCGAAGACCTGGAGGTCGGCCAGGCGGCCGCGGACGCGGATGACCTCCGAAAGCAGCCGTGCCCCGTCGTCGCGGCAGCAGTATCCGACGGAGTTCTGGACCACGCGGTCGGTGGCCTCGGCGATGACCATGTTCCCGAAGACGGATACGATTCGTCCGTTCACCTCTTGCGTCCTCTCATGGGTTGGTCGGGCCCGGCGTGCGCCGGGCCGTGAACGTCTATCCGGTCGGCTTGGCGGCCGGGGCCGTGCTCAGCCGGTGCCATCGTGCCAGGAGCATCAGTTTGGCGGCGTAGGCTGCCAGTTCATCGTCGCCGAACGAGAACCACGCGTCGTGGTCGACGAGCCATTGCCACCGGGCCGCATCGAGCACGCGAATGCCCTCCAGGGGGTTGGCGGCCGCGGCCCATTCGGCCACCAGGGCCGCAAAATCGTCGTCGGTCTGGCCGAGTTCCGCCGCAACGAGGTAGTCGGCCGGTTCCAGGTCGAGGGCCTTGGCCCGGGCCGTCGCCAGGGCGTTCCGCAGGGCCACCTCCCGGCCCACCCACGTCGCCAGGAACCGGCTGCCGCTGGCGCGGGCCACCCCGGCCGCATGGCGGAAGTAGGCGTCCCAGACGGCGTCGGCGGCGATGCGGGAAGCGGCGGCCTCACCCGCGCCGGCCAGATACGGCGGCAGGGGCTCTTCGTTGCGGACCTGGGCCGGCGCCAGCACCGCCGGGGCCGTCTCCACCGACTCGCCCGCCAGGACGGCGTCGCGCTGGAGCAGGTCGTCGCCAAGAAGAATGGCCTCGACGAGGGCGCGGGGCCCGGCGCGCTCGGACACGTGGTCTCGCAGCGCGGCAAGCGACAGCGGCGGCACCGACCCCAACTCGGCCAGCGAGGGCAGGGCGGACACCAGGTAATAGTTGGCCGCGGCCATCGAGGGGCCTACTCCTTGGGCTCGGCCATGGCCTGGTCGAGCATCTCGCGCAGGTGCGGGTTGACGAGTTCCGACAAAGCCTCGACGACGGACGCCAGCGTGACCTCGACGTTGGCTCCCTCGACCTCGTACTCGAAACCGACGTCGGCCAAGGTGCCCCGGAGGTCGATCGAGACGTCGCCCTGCTCGGCCTTGGCGTGCAGGTGGGCCAGGGCCCATTGGGCCAAGTGGTGCTGCATCTCGGCGGGCACGTTGATCGTGATGGTCGTGCGCCGGTCGAGGTCGGCCCGGACGTACTGCATGACGATGTCGTGAAGGAGGGTCTTGAGAAACTCGGCGTCGCCCAGCGGTTGCCGGACGCCGGTGGCCATCGCGGCCCGGACGGCGCGCGAGAGGGTCTCGCGCAGGCGCAGAACGGTGTCGCGTGCGGCCAGGGCCAGGTCGGTCTTGGACTTCTCGAGCGTGGCGGCGGCCCCGGACTCGGCCACCGCGACGATCTTCCTGGCCTTGGCCTCGGCCTCGGCAACGATCTGGTCGGCCTCCTTCCGGGCGTCGGCGAGGAGTTTGTCGGCGGCCTCCTTGCCGGCCTGGACGCCTTCTTCCTGGAGTTTGGCCACGAACGACTCAATCGTTTCGGCCATAGGGGCCTCCGTCAGTAGGGTACTCCCATCCCTTATTGTCGGCTTAATCGGGGATAACGTAACAGGCGTTTCGCAGCGTCCGACAGCCGCAACGGCTCGGCTGCCGGGGGTTCCGTGGCAATCCGGATAACTCGTGCGACCGCCCCGGTGCCGGCCGGCCCAGGGTGGCGGCAGAGTGGAACACGGCTCTTCCCAGCCCCCCTCGGGTACCTCGTTGTCGGCGATCGTCCCGTCCGTGCAGACCGCCAAGGCGTTGGCCAGATACCACGCCCCCGGACCCAAGTCAAGCAAAACCGCCATATGCTCCATCAGCGGGTTCGCCAAGACTCCCGGCATGGGTGGCATGCCCAGGCCGCCGTTGCCTGGGCATGTTTCCCGGCTTACGGCCGACATGCCCACGCCAACAGCGGCGTGGGCATGCCACCCCAGAGTGGGATGTATGCCGGAAACTCTTGGCGGACCCCTATCAGCGGCGCGGACGGGTCTCGATGAGGCGCGGGCGGTGACGGCGGGCGAAGCGCCGCTCTGCCGCCAGCGCTGCCACCAGGGCGGCGGCAAGCAAGACGGCGCCGAGGACGACGGCGGCGGCCTCGGGTCCCAGGCCGGTCGCCCGCTGGAGGCCGCGCCACTCGCTCCCCGCGACGACGCCTGCCACCAGCGCCGCCAGCGGCAGTGCCAGCACGAGGCCGATGGCCCGCCACGGGCCGGGCACGGGCACCTCGACGGTTACCTGGTCGCCCTCGGTCAGGTTGCCGGCGTCGATGTGCAGGACGAAGTCGGCGCCGCTCGCGCAGCACGCCTTGCAGGTGCCGCACGCCGCGCCGGGCCCGCCGCGGATGCGGACGACGGCCTTGCCGCCTTCGGTGCGGACGACGGTGCCGGTTTCGCGTTTGAGCATGTCGATGGCGTGGCGCTGAGCGGCCGGCGGCCTGGCGTCAACTGAGCGAGCGGACCTTGATGGCCTGGCGGAGGACCACGTTGTAGGGTGCCTGGACGTTGAGCCGCAGGTTCAGAAACCGTCCGAGCGGCCCGTCGGACGTCAGAATGATGTGCCGCGACGTCGGCGTCTTGATGCCGGGCATCGAGGTCTGGTGGCCGGTGATGAGAATGTCGGCGCCCACGCACCGGGCGAATTCGTCGGCCGACCGCTGGTCGTGGTTGCGTCCCCAGACGAGGTCGTAGACGCTGCCGCCGGGCAGGTAGTCGTCCATCGTGAGCGCCCGGTCGAAGACGGTGCAGTCGAAGTGTTCGAGGGCGTCGCCCTGGGGCGTCGAATGGCTGACGACGACGCCCGTGGGCGTCCGCACCGCCAAAGGCAGGGCCGACAGGAACCGGCGATAGGCGCCGTGGACCTCGGGCCAGTTCTCGCCGTAGGCGTTCTCGATGCCTTTCCAGAAGGGGGCGGTCACGTTCTTGCCGGCCTTCGACACGACGGATCCGAGGATTTCACACAGGTCGTGGTTCGACAGAATCATCTGGACCTGCGACCTGAACCGGCACTTCAGGGCGGCGGCGCGCTCGAGCAGGCGAAAACTCAGGTCGCCGCCCCCGGCGTCGGTCGGGCCGCCGTGAATCAGTTCCTGGAAGACCAGGTACCGTTCCTTGTGGGTGTGGAGCGAGGCCCATTCGACGACGCGGTCGAAGTTCTCGGCGTCGCCGTGCAGGTCGCCCAGAATGACGACGTCGCCCCGCGCGGGCAGGTGCACCATGTTGCCCCGCCGCAGGGGGTCGCGGCGCATGAGAATGGCCGCCCGATCCATCCGATCGGTAATCTGGCCGACGCCCAGGTGGGCATCGGCGGGATTGATGTCCCAATCGTTCGGCTTGTCTGCCGGGTTGGTCACCCCGGGTCCTCCTGCGCGATGTCGCCCGGCGCCGCTACGGCCCGCTGGGCAGCGTCTCGATGTAATGCCTGAGGTGCATCTGCCTCAGGTCCATCAGGAACGTCTCCATGGGGAACAGCCGGCCGGGGCACTTGGTGTTCTTGAGTTCGCCGTGGCCGACGATTGCCTCCAGGCCGATGCCGTACCGCTGGCGAAGCGCCAGCACGAGCATCTCCAGCGATGCCATCTGGGCGGCGCTGGGCGGCGTCTGCTCGAGGTTGCCGACCAGGCACACGCCGATCCCCGCCGTGTTGAACTCAGGATGGTTGGTGACCCGGGCGTGGGCGCCCGGCCGCTGCTCGATCCACCGGTCGGTCGGCGTGATCTCGCCGTCGGCCGTCCCCGGGGCGATGCCGTTGTTGATGACGAAGTGGTAGCCGACCCCCTCGAACCCCAGGCCGTTGTGGTTCCGCTCGATGGCCTCGATGGTCGCTGACGGCGTGGCGGTGTGGTGGATCACGATGTGCCGCCACGGACGGCCGGGGGCCATGCGCCTCGGCCAGACGAGGTCCTGGATGGCGGCCGTATCGGGCAGAACCTCGCCCCGGGACCCCGCGGCGCCCGTCCTGGGCATGGCCGCCCAGCACGCCAGGGCTGCCACGGTCATGCCGGCGGCCAGCAGGAGCCAGACCTTCAGCATTCTCGCCCAGTTCGGCCCGGCCGGTTTCGGCTTCGGCAGGATGGTTTGCGGATGGTCCGTCATGGTATACTCGCTCCCGCGATGCAGGCCGGGCCGTCGGGCAGAACGGGCCGCATTATAGCCGACGCCGGCGCGAGCGTCCAGGGGCCATCGGTGCCGTCGGCGCCGCAAGACGCCGGGGCCGGCGGGTCGTATACTACAGAGACTATCGGTGCCGGATACCGGATAAGGACGGGCGCGTGCGCGATTCAGGGCGACTTCTTCTGGCGGTGTGGTGCGTTGTCGGCGTCGTCGTGTCGAGCGGGGCCGCCGCGGGCGCCGCCGAATCCATCAACCCGGCCACGCTGCGCGAGTCGGCCGGCGCACGGGTGTGCCTGGTCACGGTCGACGGCCCGCTGGGGTTGCCGGCGGCCTATGCGAGCGGGTTCCTGCTGGGCGGCGGCAAGTTCGTCGTGACCGACCTGGCGTCGCTGGCCCAACCCGGCGTGCGACAGGTGAGGCTGCAGTTTCCGGACGGCACGACGGCGGTCTCCAGCCAGTTCGGCATGGCCGACCCGGCGACGGGCCTCGCGGCCATCCTGGTCGAGGGGGCCAAGGCCGGTACCGGCGGCCTGGCGCTGACGGCGGCCGAGGCGGTCGGCGAGGCCGATGTCCCCGCGGTGGTCCTGGGGTGGAAGTGGGCCCAGGCGCTTGACGCCACGGCCGGACACCTCGCGCCGGCGGTGGTCGAAGCCGACCCGGCCGGCCGCGCGGCCGCGCCGGCGACGTCGAGCGCAACGGCGGCGTCGAGCGAAACGGCCACGCCAAGCGCGACGGCGTTTCTGACGTTCCTCGGGTCGACGACGCCCGAGGTGGCCTCGGGCGCGCCGGTGGTCGACGCGTCGGGCAGCGTCCTGGGCGTTCTGGTCCAGGTGGTCGGTTCGCAGCGGTCGCTGGTGGTGCCGGCGGAGGGTCTGCGGCAGGCGCTGCTGGCGGCCGGCACGGAGTTGAAACCGTTGGCCGAGATGCCCCGGTCGCTCCTGCCGGTCGCCGTCCAGGACCTGCCGGGCCAACCGACCACGCCCCAGGAGTTCGCCAACGCCGTCCGGGCGGTCAAGAGCCGGAGCCGGTGCAAGAAGTGCAACGGCAGCGGCAAGATCGTCATCACGCGGGTCGTCGGCTACCGCAAGGTGGGCGGGTTGGCCCGACCCATCTACAAGAAAGAGACCGAGTCCTGCAAGGACTGCGCCGGCGACGGGGTCATTTGCGGCAAGGGGATGTACGACTACTTCGCGCGGATGGCCGAGGGGGCCACCCGGCTCCTCGCTTCGCCCGGCACCGACGACAAGGTCCGCAAGGTCGCCGTCACGAACTCCAGCGCCCTTCTGGATGCCCTCGCCAAGGTCGGCGCCGACTATCGACAGGCCTTGGCCGAGCAGGCGCGCGACGACCTGGCCGACGCCCGGGCCGCGCTGCCGCGCGGCATCGTGGTCTATGCGCAGGTGCGGGAGACCGTGGGCGGGCCGGCCGGGCCGCACATGCTCCTGCTGCCGTTCCGCTCGACGACGCTTCTGGCGCTGGGGTCCGACCGGGTCGGGCGGCCCCTGGGCGAAGAGGAGGGCGCGGCCGACGCGACACTGCGCGAGGGCGACTGGATCATCTTCGCGGGCGTGGCACAGGCCGCGACGCGCCTCGGCGGAAAAGAGGTGGTGCTCCTGAAACCGTTCGGGTGGACGTACGGCCCCACGCTGGGCCCTCGGCCCAAGACCGCCGAGGGGGGGCCGCGAAAGGAACGCCGCGAGAAACCACGCAAGGAAGGCGAACCCAGCTTCTTCGGCCTGTAGCAGGCCCATCTGTTTCCGCCCACTGCGGTCTGGCCGGCGGCCCGCGGCCGGAAGGCGTGTGGGTACCCCTGGACCCTCGACATTCGGCTCGCCGGGTGTTACCATCAGACACTTCTAACGTCATGTCGCTCGCTGGTGAGGACGCCGGAACGAAGTCAAGTCAGGGAACCCGTGCCGCCGCGTTGCGTCTGAACAGGGCGGGTGTCGCGCAGGACGCCCGGCCTTTCTGCGTACATTACAATGGAGCAGGGCCGTGCAGGTTTTGGAGGCGGGCACCATCGCCATTTGTCTGCAGGGGGGGGTCATGGTACGTCGTGACGTTGTGAGGGCGGTTGTGGCCGGTCTGGCGGCGGCGTTTCTGTCGGCGGCGGTCTGGGCAGCCGAGGGCTTCGACCCGAACGTCGTCCGCCGCGACGCCGGGCCGCGCGTCTGCCTCGTCCGGGTCGACAGCGACCTGGACCTGCCGCTGTCGTACGCCAGCGGGTTCCTGATGGGCGAGGGCCGATTCGTCGTGACCGACCTGGCCTCGGTCGCCCAGCCCGGCGTCAAGACGGTGACGGTCTTCCTGGAAGATGGCACCCAGGCACAGGCCAGTACGTTCAGCATGGCGGACCCCGCGCTGGGGGTGGTGGCCATCGGCGTGGAGTTGCCCGTCACGCGGGCCAAGGGGCTTGCCCTCTCGAGCAAGGCCATACCCGAGGGCGGCGCGCCGGCCGCCGTCATCGGCTGGAAATGGGGCGAGAAACTCGACCTGGTCGCCGGCATGCTCAAGGGTACCGTCGCGGCGGCGGAACTGGCCAAGGAGTTGGAGCTCTCCGGGGCGGCGCCCAAGGTGGCGTTCCTGACGTTCCTGTGCCCGGCCCTGGACATCGCCACGGGCGCCGCGGTCGTCGACGCCGACGGCGAGGTGGCGGGCGTGGTCGTGCGCATCGTGGGCGCCGACAAGCCGCTCGTGGTTCCCGCGCGGCTGGTGCGGGAGGCCCTGCTGGCCGCCGGTCCCGGGACGAAGCCCCTGTCGGCCCTGCCCAATGCCCTGTGGCCGGTGTCGCTCCAGGTGGTTCCCGGCCGGCACCCGGGGACGGCGCGTGGCTGGTCGTCGGCGGCGTCCTTCAGGGGACCGCCAAACTCCAGGGCGCCCGGCCGATGGTCATGCGGCTGTTCGGGTGGGCCTCCGGCCCGGCCCT
>DATKZB010000254.1:0-4119 GCA_035528235.1 Phycisphaerae bacterium | reverse complement strand
GCGCTCGTCATCGCCGTGGGCGGGTCGAAGAGCCGGAAGATGTTCGACAGCGTCCGCATGACCATGACGTACTGGTTCGACGCCCTGGAGATGGCCCACGCGGCCAGCCTGTTCGTCAACCAGGTCGACGGGGCCGGCGACGTCCGGCGGCACCCGCGTGCCCTAGCCGAGGCCCGCCGCCTGGGCGCCGCCCTGGCCGATGCGGCCGCCCCCGTGCCCGCGAAGCCGACCGAGGTCGAACTTTTCGACGGTCTCGCCGCCGGCGCCCGGCCGATGGAGGCCGCCGATGGTTGCTGAGACGCTCACCCTGACGCAGACGGTCCTCTACGGCGTGGGTGCGAGCGCCGCCGCGGGCCTCGCGACCGGTGTCGGGGCGCTGCCCGGGCTGTACTTCCGGAACCTGTCGCGCCGCACGCTCGACGCGCTGCTGGGGTTCGCGGCCGGCGTCATGCTGGCGGCCACGGCGTTCAGCCTGGTCGTTCCCGGCATCGAGTATGGCGAACAGATTTACGGCGCCAAGACGTGGGCCGTAGCGATGATGGTGGGCGGCATGCTGTTCGGGGCGGTGTTTCTGGACCGGTGCGACAAGTGGCTGCCGCACGAGCACTTCTTCAAGGGCCCCGAGGGGCCGTCGTCGAGTCTCCGCAAGACGTGGCTCTTCGTGCTGGCCATCACGCTGCACAACTTTCCGGAGGGGCTGGCCGTGGGCGTGGGGTTCGGCGGCGGCACCGAGAAGGCCGTGGCCGACGGCACCGCGCTGGCCCTGGGCATCGGCCTCCAGAACATGCCCGAGGGCCTGGCCGTGCTGCTGCCGCTGATGCGCGAGGGGTACTCGCCCGGCCGCGCCCTGTGGATTGCCACCGCGACGGGCCTCGTCGAACCGGTGGCAGGCCTGCTGGGCGCGGGCCTGGTGGGCATCTTCGCCCCCGTCCTGCCGCTGGCCATGGCCCTTGCCGCCGGGGCCATGCTCTTCGTCATCAGCGACGAGATCATCCCCGAGACGCATCGCGGCGGTTACGAGCGTGTGGCCACGTTCGGCGTCATGGTCGGGTTCGTCGTGATGATGGCGATGGACACGCTGCTGGGGTGAGGGCCCGGCCTCCGTTTTCTCGGTGTCGGTTGAAAACGGCGCGCCCGTCGTCTACCATGAGGACACCGGACGCGCGCATTCTGCCCGAGGGAGGGACCCGGTGAGCCAGGCATTCCAGGCCGCGAAACTGACCGACCGCGTCTACTGGGTCGGCGCCATCGACTGGGCCATTCGCGATTTCCACGGGTACGCCACCCGCCGCGGCACTACGTACAACGCGTACCTGGTGTTGGCCGACAAGGTGACGCTCGTCGACACGGTCAAGGCCCCGTTCATGGGCGAGATGATGGCCCGCATCGCGTCGGTCGTCGAGCCGGCGAAGATTGATTACATTATCTCGAACCATTCCGAGATGGACCACAGCGGCTGCCTGCCGCAGACCATCACGGCCGTGCGGCCCGAGAAGGTCTTCGCTTCGGCCAACGGCGCCAAGGCCCTCGAGGCCCACTTCCACCTGGGCGGGGGCGTCACGCCCGTCAAGGACGGCGAGACCCTGGGCCTGGGCAACCTGAACGCCACGTTCGTCGAGACCCGGATGCTCCACTGGCCCGACAGCATGGTCACGTACCTGGCCGAGGAACAGGTCCTGTTCTCGCAGGACGGGTTCGGGCAGCACCTGGCCTCGACCGAGCGGTTCGCCGACGAGATTCCGCGCGACGTCCTGCGGCACGAGGCCGCCAAGTACTACGCCAACATCCTGTTGCCGTATTCCAACCTGGTCACGAAACTCGTCGCGAAACTCGGCCAGTTGAACCTGCCGCTGAAGATGATCGCCTCCGACCACGGGCCCGTCTACCGCAAGGACCTGGGGTGGATCGTCGACCTCTGGGCCGGCTGGGCCGAGCAGAAGCCCACCGCCGGGGCCGTCGTCGCGTTCGACACCATGTGGGGCAGCACGGCCCTCATGGCCCGGGCCATCGCCGAGGGCCTGGCCGCCGGAGGCGCCGCCGTCAAGGTCATGCCGCTACAGGCGTGCCATCGCAGCGACGTGGTCACCGAACTGCTGGAGGCCGGGGCCCTTCTGGTCGGGTCGCCCACGATCAACAACCAGATGTTCCCGACCGTGGCCGACCTGCTCTGTTATGTCGAGGGCCTGAAGCCCCGCAACAAACTCGGCGCCGCCTTCGGTTCCTACGGGTGGAGCGGCGAAGCGGTCGCCCGCATCCAGGAGTCCCTCGACCGCATGAAGATCGAGCGCGCAGCCGAGGGCCTGAAAATCCACTACGTGCCCGACGACGCGGCGCTGGCCCAGTGCCGCACGCTGGGCGAGACGGTCGGCCAGGCCCTGGCCCGACGCGCCGGCGGGCCGTGAGGCCGTCCGCACCGCGAACGCCATGAAAGGAAATCGCGATGAAAAAGTACGAGTGCACCGTGTGCGGTTACGTGTATGACCCGGCCGTGGGCGACCCCGATAACGACGTGCCGGCCGGCACGGCCTGGGAAAACGTGCCCGCCGACTGGGTGTGCCCGGAGTGCGGCGCCGGCAAGGACGATTTCGAGCCGCTGGCCTAGCCACGACGCAGCTCGGCGCGATGGGGTGGTGCGTTTTGCGCGGTGGGTCCCCGTACCCACCGCGCAGGGGAGGCGGTTGCACGTGGCGGGTACGGGGACCCGCCACGCTGGCGCGCGCATCCGAGCCGCGACCGTCAGGGAGCGGTCGCCCAAGGAGCCATCGGTGGACCTGACCATCCGAATCGCCGGCGAGGCGGGGCAGGGCGTCCAGACGACGGGGGCCCTGTTGGTCTCGACGCTGGCCCGCATGGGCCTGCACGTGTTCGCCACGCAGTCGTACCTGTCGCGCATCCGCGGCGGCCTGAACTGGTACGACGTGCGGGTTGCCGACGCGCCGCTTTTCTCGGGCCGCGAGGCCGCCGACGTCCTGGTGGCCCTTGCGCCCGAGGCGCTCGACGTGCTTCGCCCGCACCTGGCCCCGGGCGGGGCCGTCATCTTCGATGGCGAATGCGGAGACGGATGCATCGGAATACCTATGACCCAGGTCGCCAAGGAGATCGGCGGGTCGGCCGTCATGGCGAACGCCGTCGCGGCCGGGGCGGTGTTCGCCCTGCTGGGGTACGACCTGGCGGCCCTGGCCGATTACCTGGGCGTCCAGTTCAAGAAGAAGGGCCGGGAGGTTATCGACAAGAACGTGGCCTGCGCCCGCGAGGGCGCCCGCCGCGCCGCCGACCACGCCGGCCGCATCGCGGCGCCTAAGCCCACGGGCACCGCCGTCGCCATGTCGAGCGGCACGGAGGCGGTGGGCCTGGGGGCCGCGACCGCCGGCGTCAAGTTCGTCGCGTCGTACCCGATGACGCCCTCCACGGGCGTGTTCACGTTCCTGGCCGGCGCGGCCGACGCGTACGGCATCGTGGTCGAACAGGCCGAGGACGAGATCGCCGCCATCAACATGGTGTGCGGCGCGGCGTACGCGGGCGTGCCGGCCATGACGACGACCTCCGGCGGCGGGTTCGCCCTGATGGTTGAGGGGGTGAGCCTGGCCGGGATGCTCGAATTGCCGGCCGTCATCCTGCTGTCGCAGCGCCCCGGGCCCGCCACGGGCCTGCCCACGCGCACGGCCCAGCAGGACCTCTTGTTTGCGGTGCACGCCGGGCACGGCGAGGTGGCGCGGGCCGTCTTCGCCCCGGGCACGCCCGAGCAGGCGTACCACCTGGCGCGGCGGGCCCTGGAGACGGCGCACCGGTTCCAGACGCCGGTCATCCTCTTGATCGACCAGTTTCTGGCCGACCTCCAGATGGCCACGCCGCCGCTCGATGCGACGCTGCGGCCCATTGACCGGCACATTGTGACCGAGCCGCCGGCCGACTACGTCCGCTATGCCGTGACCGAGGGCGGCGTGTCGCCGCGCGCCCTGCCCGGCGGCCCCGCGCCGGTCGTCGTCGATTCCGACGAGCATACCGAGGACGGTCACATTACCGAGGATCTGGAGGTCCGCGTGCGCCTCCAGGATAAGCGCCTGGCCAAACTCGGGCCGATGACGGCCGAGGCCCTCGCGCCCGAGCGCTACGGTCCCC
>DATKZB010000253.1:0-5030 GCA_035528235.1 Phycisphaerae bacterium | reverse complement strand
TGGCCGCACCACGGGGCCCCGCGCGGCGGGTGCGGGGACCCGCCGCGCAAAGTGGCGTTGTAGTATTAGGGTGTGGGCGGCGGACTCTCCGGCTGTTTCTCGAGGTTGAAGTTGACCGTGGGCAGCGGCACCGGCTTGGTGACCTTGACGCCCGGCGGCAGGCCCCGCACCACCGGCTCGCGGGGCAGCCACGAGCCGGGGCTCGGCTTGTCGTCTTCGGTGAGGAGGAGTTGGACGCGGACGTCCTGGGGCTTGAGCCGCTCGACGGCCGGTCCGGGTCCCTCGACATCGAGTTCGACCCACCGCTCGGCCTCCGGCCGGAAGACGATGCGGTAACGGTTCAGCACCTCGGGCGGGGCGAGGATGAGGATGGGGAACCGCCCCAGCGACTTCGTCTTGACGGTGGATTCCAGCGGCGCGATGATCTTGACGATGGGCGGCTCGAACGTGGCTTCGATGCCGCCGGGGCCGCCCAGGTGACGGTCCAGCGTGACGTTCTGCTCGATCTGGAGGTCCTCCGGAATGGTCTCGATGTCGATGGCCGCCACGGCGAACCGGCGGTCCTTTGGCAGCGCCTCCAGTTCCGATTCCAGCACGCGCGCCGTCACCTTGCCCGGCACGGCCTTGGGCGACTTGGCCACCGCCCCGGTGACCTGGACCTGGACGGTTACCGTGATGGGGACGAGGTGATCCAGCGTGACGTGAACCTCGTCGTCGGGGACGGTCTCGTCGTCGTTGACGATGTCGGTCGGCACGACGCGTTCGCTCCAGTGGCCGAACCCGTCGCGCGCCTTCAGAACGAGCCGCTTCTCTTTGATGTCCGCCTCTTTCAGGTCGAAGCGGCATTCCCGGTCGCCGGTGGCGACTTTGAGTTTCTCGATTTCTCCGCTGGGCCCCCGGAAGGTGACGAGGACCTGTTGCGGATTGACGCTGAGGACGACGTAATCGGCAGGCACGTTTACCCGGACGGGCATCTGGGCATCGCCTTCCTTGGTCTGTTCGAGGTCGGCCCAGACCCAGATGGCGATGGTCATGACGGTGACGGCCAGGAATGTCTGTAGGCGTTCGCTCATGACGAGTCGGCGTCCGTCGGGTTCTCGGGTTCGGCTTCACGGGGTTTGACGGCGTCGGTCGCCGCCAGCGAGTGCTCGGTCAGGGTGGCCTGGACGTCGCGCAGCAGTTGGCCGAGGCGCACCCGGAGTTGGTCGGGGGTCAGGGGCGATTCCAGTTTGCCGCCGACGGCCACCGAGATGTTTCCGGTTTCCTCGCTGACGACGACGACGACCGCGTCGGTCTCCTCGGTGAGGCCGACGGCGGCGCGATGGCGCGTCCCGAGGTGGGCGTCCAGGATCGCGTGGTGAGACAGGGGGAACTCGCATCCGGCGGACGCGATGTGCCCCCCGCGGATGACCACCCCCATGTCGTGCAGCGGCGAGCCGGGCCAGAAGATCGTGGTCAGCAGGTCGCTCGTCAGCACGGCATCCATGCGGATGCCGGTCTCGATGAGGCCGCCGAGTTGCGTCTCGCGTTCGACGGCGATGATGGCGCCGATCCGGTTGCGGCTGAGGGTGGCGGCCGAGCGGACGATCCGGTCCACGAAGGCCGACGCGCCCTCTTTCAGGAAGAACCGCAGCAGCGGATTCTCGCCCAGACGCATCAGGCTGCGCCTGAGTTCCGGCTGGAAGATGATAATCGTCAGAATGACCAAGCCCGAAATGAGCGGCTGGCCCAGGTGACGCAGCCGGCCCATCTCCAGGTAGTCGGACAGCAACCGCAGCAGGATGAACCCGGTGACCAGCAGGAAGACGAAACCGCGGACGACACGGGCCCCGCGCGTCCCGCGAAGGCCGCGGTAGATGAAGTAGACGACCAGGGCGATCAGCGCGAACTCCAGCGCGTCGGTCAGCGAAAACGTGCGGTGAATCCGCACCAGATAGTTCAGCACGTCCGTCATGACGCGTTCTCGTCTACTTGGGCGATGGCGGCCGCCACCGTCAGGGCCTGCCGCACCTCGCGCACGTCGTGCACCCGCAGCACCAGCGCGCCGGCGGCCTGGGCCAGGCAACAGGCGGCGGCGGTGCCGTAGGTCCGCTCCGAGGGCGCCTCGACGCCCGCCACCTCGCCGATGAATCGCTTGCGGCTGGGGCCGACCAGGATCGGCACGCCCAGAGTCCGCAGTTGACCCAGCCGCGCCAGAATCTCGAGGTTGTGATCGACCGTCTTGCCGAAACCGATGCCCGGGTCGACCAGGATCGAGTCCTCGGGCACCCCCGCGTCGACCGCCGCCTGCATGCCGTGACGCAGGTACCGGCAGATGTCGGCCATCAGGTGGTCGTAGTGCGGGTGGTCCTGCATCGTCTTCGGATGGCCGAGCATGTGCATGATGGCGACGCCGGCCCCGGTCTCGGCGACGACGGCGGCCATGTCGGGGTCGCCCCGCAGGCCCGTGACGTCGTTGACCAGGCACGCCCCGGCGGCCACGGCCTCGCGGGCGACGCGGGCGTGGCAGGTGTCGATGCTGATGGCGACGTCGACTCGGGAGGCCAGCGTCTCGACGACCGGCAGGACGCGGGCCAGTTCCTCGTCCTCGGGCACCGGGTCGCTACCCGGGCGTGTCGACTCGCCGCCCACGTCGATGATGTCGGCGCCCTCGGCCACCAGCCGCTGGGCGTGCGCGACGGCGCTGTGGCTTTCCAGGCACAGGCCGCCGTCGCTGAAACTGTCGGGGGTGACGTTGACGATCCCCATGACGGCCGGTTGCGGCCCCACCGCCAGCCGGCGCGACCCCATGCGGATGGTAAAGTGGGTGCGGCCATGGGCGTCGAGGGCCCGGCGGACCTCCTGGCCGATGGCGGCCGCCGCCGCCGGCGCCCCGGCCAGGCGGTCGAGCAGCGCCCGAAACTGGTTTCGCGACCCGATGAGGACGACGTTGCAGGTGTCCGCGCCGTAGTCGGAAGGCCGCGGACTCGCGCTCGCGTCGCCACCGGCCTCGAGCATGGCGCGCTTCAGCACCTGGGCCTCGGGCCCGGCAACGTTTTCCAGGGCCACGGCGACCATGTCGGTCCGGGCAAGGAACGACTCGGCGGGCGGCGTGCCGGCCCGGCCCATCTCGTCGAGGACGGGCCGGGTGTTGGCGGTGGCGATGACTCGGGCGTTGAGCCTCAGGTGAAGCACGGTGGCGTTCCTCTTGCGGCTACGCCGGCTGCGGGCCGGGGTCGTCGGTCTTGGGCAGCAGTTCGGGCCCGACGGCGGCCCTGACCTCGTCGGCGGTCATGACCTCGCGTTTCAGGAGTTCCTCGGCGATGCGTCGGAGAACCTCGCGGTTCTGTTCGAGGAGTTGCTTGGCCTGGGCGTACTCGGCGCTGATGATGCTCTGGATTTCCTCGTCGATCTCGTGGGCGGTGCCATCGCTGTGTTCCCTGGGGCCGTAGATGTCGGCTCCCCAGGGGGTCTGCTCGTCGGCCGCCGCGTAACGGATGGGCCCGATGCGGTCGCTCATGCCCCAGTCGCAGACCATTCGCCGGGCCAGCTCGGTGGCGCGGCGGATGTCGTCGGAGGCGCCGGACGTAATGTCGTCGCAGAAGAGTTCCTCGGCGATGCGGCCGGCGAAGGCCACCTTGATCTGCCCCAGGCACTGCCGGCGGCTGATGGTGTGCCGGTCCTTCTCGGGCAGGAACATCGTGGCCCCCAGCATCATGCCGCGCGGAATGATACTGACCTTGTGCAGCGGCTCGACGTGCGGCTGGAGCAGGAGCGACGACAGGACGTGCCCGGCCTCGTGGTAGGCGCTGAGGCGTCGTTCCTCTTCGTCCATGGCGCGGCTGCGTTTGGTTCGGCCCCACCGGAGCTTGTCGCGGGCCTCTTCGAGGTCGTCCTGTTGGACGGACGACTTGTTGAGCATGGTGGCGTGGATGGCGGCCTCGTTGATGATGGCGGCCAGGTCGGCCCCGCTGAAGCCCGGCGTGCCGCGCGCCATCACCGACAGGTCGATCGAGGGGTCCATCGTGACGTTCTTGGCGTGGACCTTGAGGATCTCCTCGCGTTCGTTGATGTTGGGCAGGTGGACGACGACCTCGCGGTCGAAGCGTCCGGGTCGTCGCAGGGCGGGGTCGAGGACGTCGGGCCGGTTGGTGGCCCCGATGAGGATGACCTGTGCGTTGGTCTCGAACCCGTCCATCTCGACGAGAATGGCGTTGAGCGTCTGCTCGCGTTCGTCGTGCCCGCCGGTGTACCCCATGCCGCGCTTGCGGCCGACGGCGTCGATCTCGTCGAGGAAGATGATGCAGGGGCTCGACTCTTTGGCCATGCGGAACAGGTCGCGGACGCGGCTGGCGCCGACGCCGACGAACATCTCGACGAAATCCGACCCGCTGATGGAGAAGAACGGGACGTTGGCCTCGCCGGCGATGGCCTTGGCCAGGAGCGTCTTTCCCGTGCCGGGCGGGCCGACCAGCATCACGCCGCGCGGTATGCGGCCGCCCAGGGCGCGGAACCGCTCCGGCTGACGCAGGAACTCGACGATTTCCTTGACTTCCTCTTTGGCGTCCTCAATGCCGGCCACGTCGTCGAAGGTGACCTTAACGCGTTCCTTCTTGGCGAGGCGTGCGCGGCTGCGTCCGAAACTGAGGACACCCCCCGGGCCGGAGGCCGATCGCATCTGCCGCGAGATGAAGAACCAGATGATTATGACCACCAGCAGCAGCGGCAAGGCGCTGGCGAGGAACGTCTGCCAGAACATGGGATCGGCGGGGATGAAACTGCGGTTTTTCTCGTCGCGGAAGACGGCCCGCAAGTTCTCGGCCTCTGTCAGTCGGTCGTTGAAACCGGACACTTCGCCGTCATGGAGATGGACGGTGAACTCCTTGCTGGCGAACTCGTTCAGCCACTCGCCGGGCTTGATCCGGCCGTGCAGGACGTTGCCCTGGATCCAAAGGGATTGCAGAGCGTCCGGCTTTGCCAGAAGGCGCTCCAGGTCGTCCCGCGAGAACTCGGTGTCGTCGGACCATTCCCTGGTGATCACCCAGACCGCG
>DATKZB010000252.1:0-4374 GCA_035528235.1 Phycisphaerae bacterium | reverse complement strand
CCCGTCAGGGGCGCCTCCAGATCAGGCGCCCCTGACGGGGCTTGAAAAGAAAACAACACATCGCTGCGTCTTGCACGCCCACCACGGGCTCGCGCCCGTGGCTACAGATCAACCCCGCCTACGGCGGGGAAGCGCCTGCGTCGCCGATGGTTACGCTGGCCACAAGAAGCAGCCACACCCAAACGCCCCGTGGCCCGGCCGCCGGACCCGTGGCCAAGCGGCCCCGCCGGCGCCGCGCCGACTTTTTTGAGGGGGCCTTGTTTCGGCGGACGCGGTGGGCCTAGAATCAACTTAACGGATGGCGGTTGCCGTGTGGGCGTTGGGGGGATCACGTCTGACTCGAAAGGGGGATTCGTCATGCAGACACTCACGAGACAGGGCCGTTGGCCGTGGTCGCTGGCGGCCGCGGTGCTTCTGGTCGCGATGGCCGTCGCGTGTGCCCAGGAGGCCGGCAGGGGCGACACGAGTTACTCGCCCGTGGCAGCCACCGAAGCCTTCCAGGCCACGATGGACCGCATGAGCAAGGCCAAGGCCGATATCATGGCCCGCCACGCGAAACTCCTCCAGGAGCGGTACGTGCTGGACGACCGCCCGGCGAAGGGCGTGACGATGTCGCGCGGCAAGGCGGTCCAGGGAGGCGTTCGGGTGAAACTGCCGCAGGGCGTCACCTGGGACGGCCTCGCCGCCATGACGCCCGACGACATCCGGGCCAAGGACGTCTGGCCCGCCGGCCTCCTGCCGCTGCCGCACCCCAACCATCCGGAAGGCGGCATGGTGTTTCCGAAGTTCCACATCCAGGAGATCCTGAAACAGACCGGCCGGGACTTGACGCGGTTCGACCTCGATTTCGACCTGCCGGACCACCTGCTGGCCGAGTACCCGCCGCCTATCTACCTGACGACCCGTCCCGACCTGGGCGACGTGTCGCAGGGACGCGTCGTGACCTCCGACAACTACTTCGAACTGTTTAACGGCATCCTGAACCCGAAGCAACTGGAGGGCGTGCGGCTGCTGGTCACGCCGTTCCCGCAACAGCAGTTCAATGCCACCGACGACCGCCGCAGCGCCCGGCCCAGCCTGGGCGTGACGTGTTTCGACTGCCACGTGAACGGCCACACCAACGGCACCACGCACCTGGTGGGCGACATCCGCCCGCAACCGTTCCGCCACCGCCTCGACACGCCGACGCTCCGGGGCGTGAACGTGCAGCGGCTCTTCGGGTCGCAGCGGGCACTGAAGAGCATCGAGGACTTCACGGAATTCGAGCAGCGGGCCGCCTACTTCGACGGCGACCCCGTCATCGCCACGAAGAAGGGCGTCAACATCCTGGAGCGGGCCAGCCAGGTGCACTTCATGGCGGAGGTCATGTCGATTCTCGAATTCCCGCCCGCCCCGAAACTGGACCTCTACGGCCGCCTCGACCCCGCCAAGGCCACCCCGGATGAACTGAAGGGCGAGGCGGTCTTCTTCGGCAAGGCCAAGTGCGCCTTCTGTCACGTGCCGCCGTACTACACCGATAACCTGATGCACAACCTGCGGGCCGAGCGGTTCTTCAAGCCGCGCATGATCAACGGACGCATGGCCTCCAGCGACGGCCCCATCAAGACCTTCCCCCTGCGGGGCATCAAGGACTCGCCCCCGTACCTGCACGACGGCCGGCTGCTGACGCTCGAGGACACCGTCGAGTTCTTCAACCTTATCCAGCAGTTGAAACTGACGGCCGAGGAGAAGGCGGCCCTGGTGGCCTTCATGCGGGCGCTCTGAGCCCCGGGCGGGACGTGAAAGAGAGGTCTTCAGGCCGCTGGCTAGCCGTGCTGCTCGGCGGCGGTGTGGGCGATGGCCAGGGCTGCCAGGTCCTGAATCTGCTCGCCCAGGACGGCCTCGGCAATGGTGCAGCCCTCGAAGGCGGCCGGAATGGCCTCGCGCCGGGCCGCCTCGCGGACGCCGTCAACCAGCAGCGCCCCCAACTGCCGGGCGGTGGTACCCAGGCTGATCCGTTGCGGGTTCAGGATGTCGATGAGGATGGCGCACGCCCGGCCCAGGTACTCGCCCTGCTCGTGGACGATGCGGATGGCGAAGGGGTCGCCGTCGATGGCCGCGGCACCCACTTCCTTGCCGGTGATGCGATCGATGTCGAACCGCTCCAGGTGCGACGGCTCGTGGGCCTCGCGCAGCCGCAGTTTCGCCAGTTCCCCCAGCGCCCGGCCGCTCGTCAGTCCCTCGACGCTGCCGGCCTTGTAGTACCCCACGGGGCCCATCGGCAGCAGGCGGACGTGGCCGATCTCGCCGGCCAGGTCCTGCTTGCCGTGAACGAGGCGGCCTCCCAGCACGATGCCCGCCCCCTGGCCCGTGCCGCACGTCAGGTACACCAGGTCGTCGACCTGGCAGTTCAGGCCCCACCGCCACTCGGCGACGGCGGCGGCGTTGGCGTCGTTCTCCAGGGCCGTCGGGATGCCGAGGGCCCCGCCGATCATCCGGACGATGGGCACGTTGTCCCATCCGGGGAGGTTGGGCGGCGAGAGGATGGTCCCCTCGCGGCTGGAAAGCGGCCCGCCGCACGCGATGCCGCAGGCCGCCAGCGTCTCGCCGCCGCACAGTTCTCGCCCCAGGTCCGCCAGGCGGGTGATGGTCTCGTCCGGCCCGGTGGTGGGGAACTCCTCGCGCGCCAGGGCGTTGCCGCTACGGTCGCCCACGATGGCGGCCGACTTGGTGCCGCCGATATCCAGACCTAGCAGAAGTTGGTCGCTCATGGGGTAAGCAGGTTACCGTCCCGGCGGGCCAACCTCAACAAGAAACTCGAAATGGCCCGTTAGCCGCGGGGCCTGCCTTGCGTAAGGGGCCGAGTCAGCCGCGGGGCTTGCTTTGCGCAAGAGGCCGAGTTAGCCGCGGGGCTTGCCTTGCGCAAGAGGCCGAGTTAGCCGCGGGGCTTGCTTTGCGTAAGGGGCCGAGTTAGCCGCGGGGCTTGCTTTGCGTAAGGGGCCCCGTTAGCCGCGGGGCTTGCTTTGCGTAAGGGGCCGAGTTAGCCGCGGGGCTTGCTTTGCGTAAGGGGCCGAGTTAGCCGCGGGGCTTGCCTTGCGCAAGAGGCCGAGTTAGCCGCGGGGCCTGCTTTGCGTAAGGGGCCCCGTTAGCCGCGGGGCCTGCTTTGCGTAAGGGGCCGAGTTAGCCGCGGGGCTTGCCCCGCGCGTGTAAGTTGGCGCCCCGTCATACACTTTGAGAAAACGGCCTTTCACCGCGGGGCCGAAAAGGCGCCTCGTGGACGCCCCAAACGCCGTTTTCGACAGCGCCAAGGCCGATTTGCCCTCATCGTGGTAAGATAGGCAAGGGGAAACGCGCGGTTTTTGATCGCTTTTTTCGATTTTTGATCGGAACGCGCCGGAATCGCTCGTTTCGCGCGCCGTTTTGAACGTGAATGGAACGGCTTCAATATGTGCTATAGTATATCAAAGCCGGCCGCGGCCGAGTTAGCCGCCCGCCCCTTCGGCGAGGCTCGGGGCAGGCTTGGCGGGCGCGGTCGGGGGCGAGGCCGGGTTAGCCGCCCGCCTTGGCGGGCGCGGCAGGGGCACTGGCGGACAAGCCGCCAGTGGCACCCGGCGCGACCGATGCCAAGGGGCCCCCGTCACGCCTGGGGCGCGGACTCCTGGGCGTTGGCCGTGATGACGGCGTTGGCGCCGTCGATGGCCGCGTTGTAGAAGATGAACATCAGGATGACGTTAACCAGCGAAAACAGCATGCCCACAACGGGTATGATGCCGCAGAGCGTCAGGATGCACATGGCCATCGCCAAGCCCTCCGGGGCCCGCCGACCGGCGATGCCGCGCTGGGCAATGAGGGCGTTGTAATCCTTGGTCCACCCCCAGAAGGCCTGGAACTGCCAGTAGATGTTGAAGAAGGGGATGAACAGGAACCCGACGGCCTTGCCGGGGGTCGTGCGGGCCGTGGGTCCCTGGATGGCCGCCCACATCTTGTAGATCAGGATGCCCACGATGACCGCGCCGTAGATGAGGGGGATGTAACCCAGCCCCATGAGAGCGGTGCCGGCCTCCTCCTCCTCGCTGATCATCAGGATGAAACCGATGCCGAAGAGCACCAGCCCGCCTACCATTCCCGCCACAATAGACCCCAGGTAAAAGCCTTTTGATATCGGCTGCATAATGCGGTGCTCCTTTCGCAAGAGACTTGTTGACGTTCGTGCCACGCCCGAGCCGGCAGCCTCCAGCGGCGCCGACGATGCCGGAACATGGTCACCCTTGTATGTTGTCCGTGAAGGCGTCTTCTGCGAGACTAGCGAACATGGTGGGACAGGGGGAGCGGCACCGCCCCCATGGGGGCGGTGCCGCCAAGGGCGACGCGAGAGATCGTTTCACCCTCGGTCAT
>DATKZB010000251.1:0-3221 GCA_035528235.1 Phycisphaerae bacterium | reverse complement strand
AGAAGGGCTGAGCGCCGGCTGTGTCCTGGTCGTCTGGCCCACCGACAGGGACCGGACGGTGACGGTGAAACTATCGGCGGACCTTCCGGTGCAGGTGATCGACCTGATGGGCAACCGTCGCACGATGACGCCGACAGGCGGTAAGTTGGCGATACCGATGCAGGCCGAAACGCCGGTGTTTCTGCTGCTTGAGAAGTAGGCCGGCGCAACGGCTCGCGCGAGCGCGGCCGGGGCCGACCGCCCGAATGGCACTCCTACGACCCTTGAGGCACGGAAGCCGACGCGGGGAGGGGGTATGACCCCCGCCGGGTCATTCCTCCCGCCCCGACGCCTTGCGCAGTTCGGCGAGGAATTCCGGATCGACTTTGCCCCCGAGGCGTAGGCACTCCTTCACGTCGGCCCAGGCCTTGTCGTAGTCGCGGCGGTGAAAGTGCGCCACGGCCCGGGTCTTGTGGGCCGTCTTGTAGCGCGAGGCCAGTTTGATGGCCATCGTGCAGTCTTCACTAGCCGCACCATACTCGCCCTTTCCGTTGTGTGCGATGCCACGATGGCAGTAGGCCGCAGCGAAAAGGGGGTCTAGGTCGATGGCCTTGGTATAGTCCCGGATAGCGGCGTCGTACTCACGCTTGGTGATGTGGACGCTGCCCCGGGCGGCGTATGCATCCACAAATCCCGGGCTCAACGTGATAGCCTTGGTGAAGTCCTTGATGGCCGCGTTGTACTCGTCCTTCATGTAGTACGCATCGCCGCGGTCGAAGTAGGCTCTGGCGTCCTTCGGGTCCACTTCGATGGCCTTGGTAAAGCAGAGAATGGCCGCATCCCACTCGCCCCCGTCGGAATGTGCCAAGCCCTGCCCGTATTGAGACACGGCCTCCGTTGTACGTTCGGAGGCACAACCGCACGGCAGGACGGCGGCACAACCTGCCGCAAGAAGGACGACCCGGATGATGTGTGACTTGCCGGCCATGGGTCATCCCCCCACAGAGACACGACCACAGCGTGTTCACACGGCCGCGGCCACCGCCGCCATGCTACCACCACCCCTCCCCCGAGGCAAGGGCGGAGGGGAGAGGCGTGGGGAGGAGGCCGGGACGGGAGGCGTGATCACAGTCCGGTCATCCCTACGGCCCCGGAAACTGGCGAAGTACACTGAGACCTGGATCATCCCCCCCGAGCCTCTGGGATTCCTCGGCGTCGGCCCGGGCCTTGTCGTAGTTGCCCTCGCGGCGGTGCGCGATGGCCCGGGCGTAATAGGCAGCTGCGCCGAACTTGCGGACGCGCTGTGACTCCTCCGGACTGGTTTCTAGTTTGCTGGCCTCGATGTAATCGCTGACCGCCGCGTCAAACTGGGCCATCTTCAGGTACAAGGTGCCACGGTGGCGGTACGCCTCGACAAACTGAGGATTCAATGCGACGGCTTTGGTGAAGCACTCGACAGCCGCATGCCACTCGTCCTTCTCCTGGAGTGCCTTGCCCTGGGCCTCGGCATCCATGTCCTCTTGCTCACCCGCATTCTCGGCAGAGGTACAGCCCCACGGGGAACCGGACAGGACCGCGGCGCACCCCGCGGCAAGAAGCACAACCAAGAAGAGTTGTGACTTGACGGCCATGCGTTCCCCCCCAGAAAGACACGGCCCTGGATGACGGCCACCGCCGCATCGTACCCCCACCCCTCCCCCGAGGCAAGGCCAAAGGGAGGCCGGGCCCATGGCCACGCAAGCGTGGCCATGCCACCCGCCAGGCACTCGCAATCCGTGCAAAGGGAGGCACACGGCTGGGCAAGCCAGCCGTGCCACCCGGCTCGTCACATTGTTTCTGCCGGACTCAATCGTTGAGGCCGGTGACGTGGTGGCTGAGGGGCGCGAGTTCGGTGCCGTCGGGCAGGCGATGGGGCTTGTCGCCGAAGTTCACGGTCACGGTCACGCCGCCGGCGAAGACGGTCTCCTGGACGGCGCGGTCGGGCGTGAGGAAGCGGTGGTCGGTCATCTCGCTGCAGGCGGTGGCGCGGGCAACGGGGCAGACGGTCTGGTAACTCGCGACAAAGCGGTCCTTGTGCTCTTCCCAGAAGGGGCGGCGAAACATGAACATGGGCGGCGTGGCGTAGAGGACGTTGAAGAGGTCGCGCTTGTCCCAGAGGGCGGGGAGTTTGTTGTTGTAGTCGCCCCAGTACCACTGGGCGACGACGCAGTCGTGGTAGACGAGTTCCCACAGCGGCAGGCGGTAGCGGTGGCCGACTTGGAACGTGGCGACGCGGTCGGGCACCTCGTCCAGGATGCGTGCCATGTCGCGGCCGGCGTCGGGCACGCGGTACGGGCCGAGGCTGAGCATCCCCTCGAAGTAATGGACGTACGGGACGGCGGCGTCGTGGCCGGTCTCGGAGCCGCAGACCAGTTTGTGTTTCTCGCTCACGAGGCGGAGGAGTTCCATTTTGAAGCGGCGGCTGTCGGAGCGGGTCATGGGGTGGTCGGGGTGGTAGCATTCGCGCCACGGCGAGGCGGTGGTCGTGTCGATGAAGCGGCAGCGGTAGGGGTGGTTGATGAGTTCGGCGGCGATGCGCCGGTCGAGGTACGGCGGTGCCTGCCGGTCGCAGAGGACGCCGCAGGGGATCATGGAACCGTCCTTGGCGCGGACTCTCCAGCCGGGCTGCCACTGGCCGTCCGCGCGGATCATCAGGTCCTTCGGCCAGGCCTCGGCGGGCCAATCGGGGTGGACGCCGCGCAGGAGGGGGAAGTTCTCGGGGTTCATGACGTCCTGGACGATGTCGTATCGGCTGGTGAGGACGCCGGGCAGTTCGTTCATGGCGGCGAGCACGTCGGGGGTCTGGCGGTTGCTCCAGAGGATGCGTCGGATGCCGGCGGCCTGCATCTCGCGGACGATCCCGAGGGCCGGCCGCTCCCAGCACCAGACGTTGACGGCGCCGAGGAGGAGGTCCACGTTGGGGTTGTCGCGTCGCTTGTCGGCGAGGGTCTTGAAGCGGCCCACCTCTTTGGCGTAGGCGCGGTAGCGTTTGCACATCCCGACGTGGCCGCCCGAGTCGAAGAAGACGTAACGGAGGCGGCGCGGGTAGCCGAAGCGGCCCTTCTGGGCGTCCCACTCGGGGGCGATGCAGAGGCGGCCATCGAGCCGCGCGATGCGGATGGAGGCGTCGTCGGGCGTCTCGATGATGGCCATGTGTCCGGCGGCACCGTCGGTCACGCCCCAGAAGGCCATCGAGATACCGT
>DATKZB010000250.1:0-10217 GCA_035528235.1 Phycisphaerae bacterium | reverse complement strand
TCGATGCCCATGTCCACCAGGCGCGTCATGGCCCCCGGGGCGTCGTTGGTGTGGAGCGTCGAGAAGACCAGGTGGCCCGTCAGCGAGGCCTGGACGGCAATGTCGGCCGTCTCGAGGTCGCGGATTTCGCCCACCAGGATGACGTCCGGGTCGTGCCGCAGAATCGACCGCAGGCCGCGCCCGAAGGTCAGCCCGGCCTTGGTGGCCACCTGAATCTGATTGATGCCGCGAAGGTGGTACTCAATGGGGTCCTCGATGGTCACAATCTTGCGTTCGACGTCGTTGATGCGCGACAGCCCGGCGTACAGCGTCGTCGTCTTGCCGCTGCCGGTGGGGCCGGTAACCAGCACGATGCCGTGGGGCATGGCCAGTATCCGCTCGAACGCCTGGCAGTCGCGTGCGGACATGCCCAGGTGCTCCAGGCCCAGCAGGGTGGAGCCGCGGTCGAGCAGCCGCAGCACGACCGCCTCTCCGTGCAGCATCGGAATGACCGAGACGCGGACGTCGACCTCGCGGCCGGCCACCTTGAGTTTGATTCGGCCGTCCTGGGGCAGCCGCTTTTCGGCGATGTCGAGGCGGCTCAGGATCTTGACGCGCGAGACGATCGCCGGCTGGAACTGCCCGACTTCCGGCGGCACGTTCGCCTGCTGGAGCACCCCGTCCACGCGGTACCGCACCCGCAGCGAGTCTTCGAACGGCTCGAAGTGCACGTCGGTGGCCCGGCGTTTGACGGCCTCGGCCAGCACCTGGTTGACGAACGTGATGATCGAGGCGTCGTGCGCGGCGTCCTCAAGGTCGACGTTCTCGTCAATGTCGCTGTCGACGATCTCGACGCCGGCCTCCACGGCCTCGGAGACGAGCGACTGGACGGTGTCGGCCCCGACGCCCAGCAGCGTGGTGATCCACCGCGCGATCTCGCTGGAGGGGGCCAGGGCGGGGCGCATCTCCAGGCCCGTGGCCATGCGGAGTTCGTCGAGGCCGCTCGTGTCGAACAGCCGGTTCGTCGCCACGGTTACCATGCCGTCGTCCTGCGAGAGCGGCAGCAGCCGATGGGCCAGGAGAATGCGCGCGGGAAAGCGCGCCAGAAAGGCCCGGTCGGGCTGGAGGGCCTCCAGGTCGACGCACGGCACGTGGAACTCGTCCGAGAGGTATCGCAGCAGCCGGTCCTCGGGCAGGCCGCCGGCGGCGAGCAGGGCCTCGTCCAGGGGTTTGCCCTGGGCGATCAGCGTCTCGACGGCGGCGGCCGCCTGCTCGTCCAGCAGGTCCTCCTGCCGCATTTTTATCAGGATGGCGTTCATCGTACCCTTGGCGGTTGTCGCGCCCGTCGTCCCGGGCGTAAGGCGTCCGGCAGGAGGCGCGTGGCCCCCTGCCGGCCGTGGGTCAGACAGCGTCAGTCGAGCAGGCCCATGAGCACGAGTTGGGCTTCTTGCCGGAGGGTGAGGGCTTCGCGGAGTTCCTTGCGTGCGGCCGTCAGTTCGTCGGCGGCCTTGGCGCGGGCTTCGCGGAGACCCTTCAGAGCGGCCTTGATCTGGTCGGGGCTCGCCTCTTTGTTCTGGAGGAGCGTCTGGAGTTCCGTGGTCTTCTTCTCGACGTCGCTCTGGGGCGGGTCATCGGGCCTGGGGGCACCGCCAGGCTGGCCGCCGCGACCACGACGCATCCCGCCGAACATGCCGCCGCGCGACTGCCGCGACAGGGTCGAGACCTTTTCGATCTTGGGCTGGATGGCCTTCCATTCGTCCTCGTTCATCCCCAGGGACTCTCTCATGCGGGTCGAGGCTTCCTGGCGGAACTGCTCCATCCGCTGGCGCATCTGCTCGGGATCGCGCTGGGGGCGATCGCCGCGCTGTTCCTGCGCGATGGCCTGCCCGACCCACGCTGCCCCCAACACGAGGGCGATGGTCAGGGCCGTCACAATGGTGCGTCGATACATGGTTCGTCTCCTTTAGGCTGAGTTCGTACACGTTACTCGTGAAGGTCACCCCCCCCCGCGGGGAGTCGGCCGGTGATCCGGAGGAGGTCCGGGCGGACCGGTGTGCGCCGGCGGTGGTCCGCCCCACGGGGGGCCGGGCCGATCGCCGGGACCTCGGTCGCGCCGGCTCTTCATCAATTCGTCATATTTTGTGGCCTGGTCGGGAGTCAGCATCTGCTTGGTTCGCTCGACGGCCTGCTCGAACGCCTGTTTCCGTTGCTGGGCCAGTTCCTCCACCTGGCGGGCGTAGTCCTGGAGGAGGCTCTCGTACTCGGGTCGCTGGGTGTCGGTCAGCAGGGCGGCAATGGCCTGGTCGCGCTGCTGGGAGAAGGCTTTGCGCTGATCCCGCTGGTTGCGCCCGCCCGTTCGCATGACCTCGGACCAGATCTCACGCATCTGGTCGCGCTGCGGGTCGGTGAGGTCCAGTTCGGCCGTGAGCCACGATGGCTTGCGAGGCGGATGCCCGGGCCGCGACACGAGGATTCCCACGGCCGCGCCGGCGGCAAACGTCACCGCGAACGACAGAATCAGGAGCATCTTGGTCTTAGTCATGTCCGTTCTTCCGCTCGAGGTCCAGGGCGATCCACTGTGCCAACTGTTCCTCCGACCCGGTGGCGAGGGTGGCTTGCTGTGTGGCGACGGCGGTCTCCCAGAGGGGCATCCGCTCGGCCGGTCTGGGGGCCGCCTCCGACCGCCACAGCCAGACGGAGCAGACCAGCAGCACGGCAGCCGCCGCGGCCAGGAACCGCTTGGCCATGCGCCCCAGGTCGGCCATGAGCATGGCGTCGGTCGCCCGACGCACGCGCTCCACCGACTGGGCGGGCATCTTGGGCAGGCCCAGGGTGGAAACCATGTGCGACAGCGTGGCGAGACGCCGAAGTTCCGCCGCGCACGCCGGGCATTGCCGGACGTGGGCCTCCAGCGATGCCCGGTCGGCATCAGACACTTCGCCGTCGTGGTACGCCGAGAGCCGCCGTGCGTATTCACACTCGCTCATGGCTCGTTCCTTGTGCTCGGGCGGCCGCCCGTTCCGCCGGGCAACCGCCGGCCGTTCGTCGCCCCGTTACGGCAGGTACGCCTTCAGGTGCTCCTGGAGTTGGCGCCGGGCCCGGAACAGCCGCGACTCGACCGTTCCGCGGGGTATGCCCAGGACCTGTGTCATCTCGTCGTAAGAGAGGCCCTCGAACTCACGCAAGGCGACCACGTCGCGATGCTCCGGGCTCAGCAACTGGATGGCGGCCGCCACGTCCATCCGTGCGTCGGCGGCGCCGGTCGCGGAGGCGGCGCCCGTGGTGGTCTCCGAAGCCGCCTCCGCCCGCAGGAGCCTTGCCGCGCGGCGGCCCGACCCCCGGCGGTGCATCGCCGTCTGTCGCATGAGGATGCTGGTCAGCCACGTTTTGACCGACGAGCGGCCCTCGAAGCCCCTCAAGCCGCGGAATGCGCCGGCAAAGGTTTCCTGCACGACGTCCTCCGCGTCAGCGGCGTCCCCCAGCAGTGCCGCGGCCATGGCGAGCAGCCGGGCGGCATGGCGGCCGACCAGGTCCTTGAAGGCCGATGCGTCGCCCTGGCGGGCTCGCCTGACGAGTTCCGCGTCCGCAAGCCCCAGATGAGCGCTGTCTGCCGGCATGCTGTTTTCGTTTCACCTCGTATTAGTTGCCGGACGGGGCCGGTTGCTTCCCCCGGAATCCGGATTTCCCCGGTGCCGCCCTCGTTTGGGTCCCCCTGGTCGGGCGACGCGCGCAGCCCAAGGGCGCGTACTATACTAGCAAACGTCGGCGGCGGACGCCTATTGCAGTCGAGTGTCGGCCGGAAAGACGCACGGCCGCCGGATTTTGTGTGAACCCGGGCGCCCCTGCCGCGTCGAAATAACCATGCACACCCATGGTGTTTTTGGCGGCGGAGAATTTCTTGCATCCGGCCAGGCGAGTTCGTAGTATACTATACTATGGTTGCATTAGGGTGAGTGTCTAGGCCAAGGAGGCCCTATCATGAAGCGCCTCTCCCTGTTGGTAACGGTGCTGGTGTGTCTGGGTGCTGCCTTCACGGTGCAGTCGGCCACGAAGCCGACCGGTACGCTCAAGGTGGCTACGCCCGGAGTCCTTCTGGAACTCAAGATTGACGGGAAGGCGGTCCCGGTGCCGAACGGCCGGGAGGTCCCGCTTCCGGCGGACACCTACAAGCCCGCCCAGATTACATGTGGCGCACAGGCCCCCGGCAAGGGCAAGCCGCAGGTGTGGACCATCAAGTCGAGCGGCCCGTTCGGCAAACTGGCCACCATCGACGTGACCGAGGGCAAGTTGTCCTCGGTCGAGGCCGGGGCACCGCTCGTGCTGAAGGCGTCCGTCGGCAAGGCGAACGCCGCCGGCGGCAAGGTCGTTACCGTGGGCCTGTCGATCCTCGGTAAGGCCGGCGAGTCGTACAATCCCGCCACCGTCATGAAGGGCCTCACGAAAGTGCCGCCCCCGGAGGTCCAGATCCGCGACGAGAAGGGGGGCGTGTTATCGCAGGGCAAGTTCGAGTATGGCTGAGGCGGCACCTGCCGGTACTCGTGGCGAGTACCCTCAACGTTCAAAGGGAAGTTCCAGGTGCGGGTCTCGGCAACGCTCGGGCCCTTCGAGGTGAAGGCCGAGGAGGTCTGGGACTCGATCGACTGAGGCTCCCGACACGTGAGCATCCGGCAGGAGAGGACGATACGGTTCCTCTCCTGCCTTTTTTCTTGAACCGGGCACGCGACCCGCGATACCGTCCTGCCTGGCTTCGAGCAGGCAGCCGGGCAACGGCGAGTGCCGCACGCTTCCTAATGCTACCTTGTCAACTTGTCGCCACCGTGCGCGGCGGCCTTCCTAGGCCGCCGCGACAGGTTGCCCTGTGCCAACTCGCGGTGGCCTGGGAAGGCCACCGCGCGGGCGCCCAGGGGGCCCATGCCAAGTTGACAAAGTAGCACTAGGCGCGAGGTGACAGTGGCCAAGGACCTGGAAAAACGCAAACGCGTCATGCAGCGGTCGATACGCCTGGGCCACTGCATCTGCGACCCCAAGAAGCCGTGCCCCTGCGACGTCTTCACCCGGCACGACGTCTGCCTGTGCGCGGGCGAGCGGCTGGCGGTGCCGGACGGTCCGGTCCGCCTGACGCGGCTGGTCGACAGCGCCGGCTGCGCATCGAAGATCGATCTGGCGGCGCTCAAGCAGGTGCTGGCGGGCCTGGAGTTCCCCGACGACCCGCGGGTGCTCGTCGGTGCCCCGGCCGGCGACGACGCCGGCGTCTACCAGTTGGACGACCGCACGGCCATCGTCCAGACGGTCGACGTCTTCACGCCGTCGGTGGACGACCCGTACACGTTCGGCCAGGTTGCGGCGGCCAACTCGGTCAGCGACATTTATGCCATGGGCGGCCGGCCGCTGACGGCCCTCTCGATCATCGGGTTCCCCATCCGGACGGTGCCGGACGCGGCGCTGCGCGACATCCTTCGCGGCGGCCTCGACAAGATGGCCGAGGCCGGCGTGGCCGTCATCGGCGGTCACAGCATCAAGGACGCTGAAATCAAAGCCGGCTTCGCCGTGACGGGCGTCATCGAGCCCTCGCGGCTGACGCTGCGGGCGGGCGCCCGTCCCGGCGACGCCCTGGTGCTGACCAAGCCCTTGGGCACGGGTATTCTGGCGTTCGCGTCGCAGATCGACCGCGCGCCGCCCGGCGCGATGGAGGCCGCGGCCCGCTCGATGACCGCCCTGAACCGCACGGCCGCCGAACGCATGATCGAGGTCGGCGCCCACGGCTGCACCGACGTGACCGGCTTCGGCCTGATGGGGCACCTGGCCGAGATGGCCGCCGGCAGCGGCACCGACGTCGAGATCCTCTGGGACGACCTGCCCCTGTTGCCGGGCGTTCTGGAGTGCGTCGCCGAGGGCATCATCCCCGGTTCCGTCGAACGCAACCGCGAGTCGTGCGCGGCCGCCGTGACGGCGGGCGACGGCGTCAGCCAGACGATGGTCGACGTGTGTATGGACGCCCAGACCTCCGGCGGCCTGCTCATCGCGCTGCCCGCCCGCGACGCCGAGGCCTTCGTGCGGCGCCTGCGCGACGACGGCGTCGCCGAGGCGGCGGTCGTTGGCCGGGTGCGCGGCAAGGGCACCGGCCGCGTGTTCCTGCTGACGCGGGGCGAGCGGCCCATACCCGAGCCCAAGGGCAGGGTTCCCGCGCCTGCCATGCAGGCGGGGCCCGAACGCGGCGGTGCGGAGTTTAGCCGTCGCCGGCACGGCGACGCGGCATCGCCGCCGGTGCCCGAAGCCGATGCGGCGGCCGCGTGCTGCTGCAAGACTCCGGCAGAAGAGAATGCCATGGCGGACGACACCGGTGACGCCTGCTGTGCCGAGGGTCATGGAACGGGCCTCGCGGTGGCCGCGACGGGCGCGGGCACGGCCAAGGCTGCGTTCCGCGAGTTCATGAAGGCCGCCAACCAGCCCGGGGCGCTCGACGCCGCCACGAAACAAGCCGTGGCCATTGCCCTGTCGGTCCTGGCGCGGTGTGAGCCGTGCGTCAAGACGCACCTGGCGAAGGCCCGCCAGATGGGGTTCTCGGAGGACGAGATCGACGAGGCGGCGTGGATGGGTATTGCCTTTGGCGGGTCGCCGGTTATGATGTTCTACGAGGGCATTCGCAGTGCCGAGCGGAGGTGACAGGGGCCTGGTGGCTCTCCCGGTCTTCAAAACCGGTGCGGTCCTAATCGGGGCCGGGTGGGTTCGATTCCCATTCGCCTCCGCCATATTTTTCTGCGACACGCTTGCCGGCCGAGGTGGCAAATGACGATTCGTTCAGGGCATATGGCGACGCACACGTCCGTCGCGGCGCTCGTGGCGGCCGCGGCCGGCATCCTGCTGGCCGGATGCTCTTCCCAGGCGCCGGCACCCAGCCCGGCCGACTTCCTGAAAGAGCAGGGACTCCAGGGCAAGGTGGCCCTTATCGAGTTCGGCCTCATCGGGTGTGTGTTGAGCGATTCGGGCCTCGACCGCCTCATCGCCCTTCATCGCGACCAGGAGATCGAGGACCTCGTGTACCTGCGGGTCGAGTCCGAGACCGACGCCGCGACCGTCGAGGCCTATTACGCGGCCAAGGCGCCCGGCTTCCCCGTGGTCCATGACGCGGCAGGGACGGTGGGCCGGGCCTTCGAGGCGATGGTCATACCGACGTTCGTGCTCGTCGACAAGTTCGCTCACACGCGATACCGCGGGCCGATGCCCGACGTCGATAAACTCCGCGACTGGGCCGACACCCTCGACCGCGAGACCGCCGACCCCGGTCCGGCGGCGCCCCTGTTCGGCGTCACCCGCGTGGCCATGCAGCAGTTGCTCGACGAGACGCGCCTGCCCGACCTGGCGGGTGCCGTCAAGCCCCTGCGGGCCTACATGGGCAAGCAGGGCCTGCTGGCCGTCTTTGTGGACACGAGTTGCCCGTTCAGCGGCATGGCGGTGCAGGACATGGCGCAAGTGGCCGCGACGCTGGCGAAGCGCGATGTGAGCAGCCTGCTCGTCAACCTGGCCCAGCCGAAAGACACCGTGGCCGAGTTCTTCGGCCAGCGCGACACCGGCACCCCCGTCCTGTACGACGTGACGACCGCGACGCAGGAACAGTGGAAGGTGGACAGCGTGCCCACGGTCGTCCTCTTCGGCGCCGACGGCACCGTCGGCTACCGCGGTAAGGCGCTCTGGCGCAACCTGGCCGAGGCCGTCGAAGGGCTGCTGAAACTGGAGGCCGGGACCATCGATTTCGGCGTCCAGGGCACGGAGTATGGCTGAGGCAAGTAACCCCCCCGCGCCACGCGACGTGGCGCTTGCCGGTTGTGGCACATGGAAGGGCCGCGATGGGCCCCGACGTGTGTTCGTAGGGGCACGACATGTCGTGCCCCTACCACTCAGCCCTGGCGGTGCTCGGCGCGCAGGTAGCGCGTGTGGCCGACGGGCCGCGTCACTCCGACGCGGTCGAAGTAATCCAGCAGCGGAATGGCGAACTTGCGGGTCGTCTCGAGCAGGTACTTGAACTTGACGCTCTCCATGGGGCCTTCGCGTCGGATGTGATCCACCAGAATCTGTTGTGCGCGGTCCACGGCCTCGCGGTGAAACAGCAGGTCGGGCGCCACCTGGACCAGTTGCCCCCGCTCGACCAGCAGGCGCAGGATGCGGTCGGCCTCGGCGGTGCCGAGTCGGGCCGTCGCGGCGACCTCGGCCGGCCGGGGCGGGCTGAAACCGCCATCGCGCAGCGTCGCCTCCACCCGGTCCATGACCTCGCGGTCCTTGTCGGCCACCTGGGGGCGGTGCGCGGCCAGCGCGAGGCGGCCGCCGCGGTCGGCCGTCTGGCCAGCCTTCGTGAGCCGCGCCACCAAGCCCTCCACGACGGTCTTCGACAGGGGCGCGGCCGCGGCGAGTAGGGTCTCGGCGTCCAGGCCCGGGCTCTCGGGCGACTGCTCGTGGAAGTCCTTGAGCACCGCGAGCACCCGCTGCTCGGCCGCGGCCACCTGGTCGCGGTGGGCGTACAGGCCGGGGGCCAGAGCGACGGCCTGCCCGGCGGCGCACAGGTCCGCCAGGAGCCTCTGCAACCGGTCCACGGGCGTCTTGACGCGGTGGGCGAGGTCGCTGAGGCCGACGCCGACGGTCTCGGCCGTCCGGAGGCAGTACTCGGCGAACGTGGCGTCGGACCGCACGGCTGCCGCGCGCTCCAACAGGTCTTCGTAGAGGCCGGGCTGGTTCCGCTTTAGACGCCGGGGCGTCGCCTCGACGATGATTCCGCCGCCGACCGTCATAGACGGCGAGGCGGCCCGCAGGATGAACCGGTCGCCCGGCCCCGCCACGAGCGGCTGCTCGCACTTTACCTGGACCAGGCACTCGGCCGGCGGCCGGACCAGGTCGCCCTGCATCAGGTACACGTTGGCGGGTACCTCGCAGGTGCCCGTGTGGAACTTGACCTGGGCGGCGTTCTTCAGGACGAACGTCTCGTGCGGCAGTAGCCGCAACTGGCACACGTACCACTCGGCCGGCTCGAAGAAACCCGGCCGCGTCAGCGTGTCGCCGCGGCGGATGGACCCGGCTTCCCAGTGGCGGATGTTGACGGCGGTGCACTGGCCGGCCATGGCCGTCTCGGCCGTGCGGCCGTACACCTGGAGGCTCGTGATGCGCCCGGTGAGGCCCTGCGGCACCAGGACGACCTCGTCGCCCAGCTTGGCCGCGCCCGCCACGGGAATGCCCGTAATCACCGTGCCGGTGCCCTTGATGGAGAAAGTCTTCTCGACGTTCAGGCGGAACACACCGTCGACGGTCTTCGGGTGGATCGATTGGACCAGGGCTTGGAGGGCCTTGAGGAAGGCGTCGAGCCCCTCGCCGGTGATGTTCGACAGGGGCAGGATGGGCGCCGCCTCCAGGAACGTGCCGCGCAGGTACAGCTCCAGGTCGTCGCGTATCTGGGCCACGCGGTCGGCGTCCACGCGGTCGATCTTCGTCAGGGCCACGATACCGTGCTCGATGCCAAGAAGGGTCAGGATGTCGAGGTGTTCGCGGGTCTGCGGCATGATGCCGTCGTCGGCCGCCACGACGAAGATGACGCCGTCCATGCCGGTGGCGCCGGCCACCATGGTCTTGATGAAGTGCTCATGGCCGGGCACGTCGACGATGCCGACCTCCAGGTCGGCGATCGTGCACGGCGCGAACCCCAGTTCAATCGACATGCCGCGCTCAATCTCTTCCTTCAGCCGGTCGGTCTCGCAGCCGGTCAGGAGTTTGATGAGGGCGGTCTTGCCGTGGTCGATGTGGCCGGCGGTGCCGAGCGTGATGTTGACCTGTGGGGCGGTCATGGGGACCTCATGGCTTCGGGGCGAGCGCCGCCACCAGGGCCTCGATGAGCGGCGCCTCGTCGGCCGGCAGAAGCGTCCGCGGATCGACGAGGACCCGGTCGTCCTGGATCCGCGCGAAGACGGGCGGTGCGTGGCGGCGCAGCCGTGCCGCCAGGTCGTCGGGCGCCATGGACGCCGGCGCCAGGGCCACCAGCCGGGTCGGCAGGTTCTGCGTCGGCAGCGACCCGCTGCCCATCTGCGAGGACCCGTCGATGACCTGGACGTCGGCCGCACCGCCCACCTGACTGCGGACGGCGGCGGCGATGCGCTCGGCCTGCTCGTCGATCTGGGCCGGGCTGCGCGACAGCATGGCGAGCGTGGGGATTTCGCGCATCGCCATCGACTCGTCGAAGAACAGGCCCAACGTGGCCTCCA
>DATKZB010000249.1:0-2501 GCA_035528235.1 Phycisphaerae bacterium | reverse complement strand
GGTCATCGGCATCAACTTCGACACCGGCAACAGTTACCTGGCCGGGGAGGACCCCATCGCGTGGCTCGAGCGGGTCCGCGATCGCCTCGTCCACGTCCACGCCAAGGACATCTCGGTCGAGCAATCGGCGGACGAGCGCGGCAAGGTAACGGGCACGCCGGTTGGCTGCGCGTGCGGCGAAGGGGTCATCGACTGGAAGGCCGTCATCAAGGTCTGCAAGGCTGCCCCGCGCGACCTGGTGCTGAGCGTGGAGTGCGGCACGGTAGACCAGGCCGCCGCCAGCATCGAGCACCTCAAGTCGCTGCTGTAACGGCCGAGACACGGCTGGGCAAGCCAGCCGTGCCACACGCTTAGGCACGACTCACTAGCCGCGACCGTGAGGGAGCGGTCGCCCAGCCCCTGAGTTCTCACACCTCCTGCGGCGTTTCCGTCGGCGCCTCTTGTGCCGGCCACGTGCGAATGCACCACGCAATGATCGGGATGCTCACCACCGCGAACGGCAGAATGGCCAGTTCAAGCCACCAAAACGAGATGCGGCCCACTTGCCCGGAGACGTGAGCCCATCCGGCCACGGCGTCGAGGCCGGTCATCAGCAGGAATCCCCACCAGAACAGCGACCACCGCTGCCGCGCCACCCCCAGCAGCACCAGCGCCCGCGACGACGTGTGACACAGAACGACCAGGATGCGTTCGACCGGCCCGACCAGCCAGACGAGTGGCGTGGCCACCGAGGCCCCCATGAGGCTCGCTGCCGCTCGATCGCTTCCCTCCACCCCGGACAGCGCAGCGACGGCACTCACCAGCGGCCCCACGCCCACCAGCAGCGCCTCGAAGGCGCCGGCCCCCACGCCGACCGCCACGGCCCGGTTCGCATCAGCGGCCATTCTGCGCCAGATGAGGGCAGCGGCGAGCGTCACGCCGATCTCGAAGACTCCTGTCTGGAGGCCGAAGTAGACGCTCCCCGTCGCGACGTACGCCCCGTACGGCAGGGCGCCCTCCAGGCCGCTCAGGATGAGGACGTCCAGCAGAATGGACCAGCCGACCTTCAGCGCCACCCCGACGGCCCAGACCGCCGCACCCACCCACAGCCATCGCCACCGGACGCGCGACCGCCGCCACCAGTAGACGGCGGCGACGACGCCCACCAGCATCATGCCCGGCCCGGGTATGAGGTACGGCCACAAGGCCCAGCGGTCAGGCAACTCGCAGATTCGGACGCTCCACGTTCCGACGGCCGCTTCCGGCACCACCTCAACGCGGAACGTGCCCGTCTGCTCGAGCGGCCCGAGTATGTGACGGCTGATCGTCATGCTGCCGCCCGTCCCATAGCTGCGGATCGTCTCGCCCGCGGGATCGACCACGCGAATCGTCACCTTGCCCTCCTCGAGCGCAGCGCTGGCTTGGAGGACGAGTCTGCACCCCGTCGCGGTGACCTCGAACGGGACCGTGCGGACGGCGGACTCCGGCTCGGGGCCGAACTCGCCGTCCGTGTCCACCAGTGCCGCTGCCCGGGCTGCCGCTGGTGCAGCCGCCAGGATGACCGCCAGCAGGCTCAACACGCGTAGGGTGTTCATGAAGGCGTCTCCTTTCCCGCGGCTTACCGGCTGTTTCAAAAGCCCATTTGCCCAAAGCCGGGTGGCATGGCCACCCGGCTTTGGGTGGCCATGAAGCGGGATTAGGCCCATGGCCACGCAAGCGTGGCCATGCCACCCGCAGGTTCTGAAACAGCCTCTTACCGGCTCTTACGACGGAAGCGATTGGTTTCGGGATCGAACCGGGCCACGAGTTGCCCGTGCAGATCGTCGCGGACCTTCTTCATGCCGGGCCGGTCGATGAGGTTGGCCATCTCGCCCGGGTCGGCCTCGTGATCGTACAGTTCGTGCGTCGAGCCGTGGTTATAGATGTACTTGTGCCGTTTAGTGCGGACCATGTACTGGGGCACGTCGGTCCGCAGGGCGTACTCGCTGAACGCCATGGAGGGGCCCTCGGCGCCAGGGTTTCGGAGCACGCCCGCAAAACTCGCCGCGTCCATCTGCCGCGCGGCGCCGGGGAAGTCGATGAGCGTGGTCGGCCCGGGCGGCGCGGTGCCGGACAGTTCTGCGAGGGTCGGATAGAGGCCGGTGTACTCGGTCAGGGCGTTCGTCACGGCGCCAGCGCGGATCCGGCCGGGCCAACTCACGATGAGCGGGATGCGGACCGACGGCTCGAACAGGCAGAACTTCTGGAACAGCCCGTGGTCGCCGCACATCTCGCCGTGGTCTGACATGTAGACGACGATCGTGTTGTCCAGAAGGCCCAGGTCCTCCAGTTCCTTGTACACCGCCGCCACGCACGTATCGACGAAGGCGAGGTTCGCCAGATACCCCGCCAGGTGGGCGCGGCGGAGGCGCTCGTCGATGGCCAGGTGGTGCCGGATCCGCCGCTGGATGTGCGGCGGGTAGCCGGAGATGTCGCCGGCGTCGGGCAGCGTCATCTTATCGACCGGGTACTTGTCGGCCCAC
>DATKZB010000248.1:0-17735 GCA_035528235.1 Phycisphaerae bacterium | reverse complement strand
CCATCACGGGCACGCCCGTTCTCATGCGTGCCACGGCTTGCTTGCAAGCCGTGCAAACGATGTAGGCCGCGGCGTGCCGCGGCCTACTCCCACGGGTTGACAAGCAACCCGTGGCACGTGACAACAGCGGCCGGGTGGCATCGCAAGCCCGTAGGGGCACGACATGTCGTGCCCCTACAACATCGGCCGGGGGCTTACTTCCGCTCGGCCTCGCGGACGACCCGTTCGGCATCGCGGCGGACGTTGTCGTTCTTCGAGACCTCCAGCACCTTCTTCATGACGTCGATGGCGACGGTCTTGAGGGGCTCGGCCCGGACGTCGCCGCGGAACTCGCGTCCGATGCGGACGGCCGCCGCCGCGGCCTCTTCCTTCAGACCGTCGACGCCCAGGAACTCGGCAATCCACTTGAGGGCCTCGATGTCCTTGACCTCGCCCAGGGCCGACAGGACCATCTTCTTTTCCTCGGCCCGCTTGGCGGCCTGCATGGCGTCCTTGTACATGGCCACCTTTTCGGGGCCGGAGAGTTTCCGGTCGTCCTTGACGAGCCGCACGTACCCGCGCAGCGCCAGCACCTGCTGCGTCTGGCTGGCGCCCTCGCGGGCGATGGCCAGCAGGTCGGGGGCCACCTCGCGGCCGGGCCATTCCGAAAGGGCCCGCACGCCGGCCTCCCGAATCTTCTCGTCGTTGTCCTTGACGGCGGCGCGAACGGCTTCCAGGGCCTTCTTCGTGGGGGCCTTCTGGAGGACGCGGATCAGGGCGCAGCGGGCGTCGACGCCGGCCTTCTCCGTGGCGGGCAGGATCTGAGCGACGCAGGCGTCGCGGTTCGACCGGGCGCAGATCGCCCCCAGCGACCGCTCGGCCGCCCCGCGGACGCCGCCGCTGTCGGTCGTCACCAGCATCTCGATGAGCGTGGCGACGTGTTTCTCGCCGCCCAGCGGTTCGAGGGCCTTGACGGCCTCTTCCTGGACGCCCTTGTCGGGGTCCTTGGTACAGGCCAGGATGGCGTCGGTCTGGTCGCGTGCCCCGCGTGCCGCCAAGACGCCGAGCAGTTCGCGCCGCACCGGCGGTGCCACCGTCGGCAGGGCCGACGCGACGGCGGCGCCGACCTCGTCGCCGGGTATCCGCTCCAGCGACCGCCGGGCCACGTCCCTCTCGACGCGACTCTCGGAGGCCAGGAAGGCGACCAGCGGCACCACGGCCCGCGTGCCGGGGAACGACTTGGCCGCCCCCACCGCCGCCAGCCGCACCGTGGCGTCCTTCGCTTTCATGGTCTCCAGGACGGCCCCGAGGGCCTGCTCGCCCCCGCGACGCTCCAAAATTTCGACGACGCCCGGCTTGGCCTCGACCGGCACGGCCGCCAGGTGGTCGATCCACTGCTTCGTCACGTCCTCGCCGGGCATGGCGACGGCGGCGTCACCGGCGGCGGAGCGAATCTGGACGTCGTCGCTCTTCATGGCCTCGACGATGTCGCCCATCGCGCCGATGCCCACGGCCCTGGCCAGCCCCAGGATGGCCGCGCACCGGACGTGCCGCTCCGACGCATCCGACCGGGCCTTCCAGAGCGACCGGTAAATCCGCTCGGGCTCCCCGGCGACGGCCGGCACGACCCAGAGTACCGCCAGGACGCACGCAGCCGACCCGATTGCCACACGCCACAACGAGTGCCTGGTAGGGGTCACGGTCGTATCTCCTCCCTGAGGTTCGTGGCCTGGAGGCGCCACGGTACACGCATCGGCACGCCGGCGGGGCAGCCGGCCCCGTCCGCCGACCGGATGGCCAGTATAGCCGGCCGTGCCCGTCGGACAACCGAAAACCCCGCCGCGGGGAACGCAACGCCTCCTATCCGAGCCGCAACCGTCAGGGAGCGGTGGCCACCCGGCCCTCGCTGTTGTCACGTGCCACGGGTTGCTTGTCAACCCGTGATCGTAACGGCGCCTTTCCGGTTGAATCGGGCGGGGGCGCGACTATAATCGCGGCCTGGGAGCACTTCGGGACGGAGAACCGTCGTGATTCGCCGAATGGACTGCCGGACACCGCGCGGCCGCGCGGCACTCGAGACCCTCCGGGCGGGACTCAGCGCCGAGCAGGGCATGGTCTCGGGCGGCTACGCGGCCCAGGTCGAGACCGAGGTCCGTCGCATCCTCGACGACGTCCGCCGGCGCGGCGATGCGGCCGTGTGCGAGTGGACGACCACGCTCGACCGGGCCTCCATCGCGCCCGTCGACCTGCGCGTCCCTGCCGAGACCCTCGAGGCCGCCTACAACGCCATGCCGCGCGACTTCATCCGCACCGTCACGCGGGTCCGCGACGCCGTGCGGCGGTTCCAGCGACACATCCTGCACAAGAGCCCCGCGACGCTCGACCGCGACGGCCGCCGCCTGGGCCTTATCTACCGGCCCCTGGCCCGGGTGGGCGTGTACGTGCCGGGCGGGCGGGCGTTTTACCCGTCGAGCGTGGTGATGGCGGCCGTGCCGGCCCTGTCGGCGGGCGTGCCCCAGGTGGCCTTGGCCTCGCCGCCCACCGCCGATGGCGACATCCACCCGGCGGTCCTGGCCACGTGCCGCGTCTGCGGCATCTCGGAGGTCTATCGGATGGGCGGCACGCCGGCCATCGCCGCCTTTGCCTACGGCACGGAGTCGGTGCCGGCGGTCGAGAAGGTGGTCGGCCCCGGCAACCAGTACGTCCAGACCGCCAAGAAGATGGTGTATGGTCGGGTGGACATCGACAGCCTGGCCGGCCCGAGCGAGGTCGTGGTGCTGGCCGACGCTTCGGCCGACGCCCGTCTCGTGGCCGCCGACATGCTGAGCCAGGCCGAGCACGACCCCGGCTCGGCCATCCTCGTGACGCCCGACGAGGCCCTGGCCGAGGCCGTCGCGGCGGAACTCGAGGGGCAGGTGGCGACCCTGAAGCGCGCCGAGGCGATCCGGCAGGCCCTGAAGAAATACTCCGCCATCGTCCTGGTGGCCGACATGGATCAGGCCGCCGCCGTGACCAACCTGCTGGCGCCCGAGCACCTGGAGATCCAGGCCCGCCGGCCCAAGGACATCTTGCGGAGCATCCGCTGCGCGGGGGCCGTCTTCGTGGGCCGGTACACCCCCGTGGCGGTGGGCGACTACGTGGCCGGGCCCAGCCACACGCTGCCGACCGGCGGCACGGCCCGGTGGGCCAGCGGTCTGACGGCCAACGATTTCCTGCGGTCGATGAGCGTTATCGAGTACGACCGCGGCGCCCTGGCGGCCGACGCCGACGACCTGTATCGCATGGCCGACGTCGAGGGCCTCTCGGCCCACGCCGAGAGCGTCCGCAAACGACTCGGCGGGGCCTGACGGCCTGGCGCCGCGTGTTCGCGTGGCGGGTCCCCGCACCCGCCACGCTCGAGGGCCGGCTGCGAGTTGGCGCGGTGGGTACGGGGACCCACCGCGCACAAGTGCGGCGCCGCGCGGCGCGCCAAACATGTTAGCCGGCCACCTTGGTGGCCGCGTGCCGTTACCGAGACCGAGCATGAGTTACCTCCGAAAAAACATCGAGGCCATGGCCGGCTACACGCCGGGCGAGCAGCCCGGCGAGGGCCGGGGCATCGTCAAACTCAATACGAACGAGAACCCGTACCCGCCCTCGCCGCGGGTGCTCGACGTCCTTCGCCGCACGGACTGGTCGGTCCTGCGGAAGTACCCCGACCCCATGGCCGACAAGGTCCGCGACATCGTGGGCCGCCTGTGGGGCGTGGGGCGCGACGAGGTTCTGTGCGGCAACGGGTCGGACGAGTTGCTGACGCTGGTCGTCCGGGCGTTCGTCGGCGAGGGCGAGCGCATCGCGTGGCCGACGCCCACGTACTCGCTGTACCCGGTGCTGGCCGACATCCAGGGGGCGGTGGCCGTGGAGGTGCCGACGGGCGAGGGTTTTTCTCTGCCGCTCGACGACCTGGCCGCCGTCGACTCCCGCGTGCTGATTATCTGCAACCCGAACGCGCCGACGGGCGTCTTCACGCCGCCGGAGGCCATCGCCCGGCTGGCCGAGGCGTTCCCGGGCGTGGTGGTGGTGGACGAGGCCTACGCCGACTTCGGCCCGGGGTCGGCCATTCCGGCCATGCGGGGCAGCGGCAACGTGCTCGTGCTGCGGACGCTGTCGAAGTCGTACAGCCTGGCGGGGCTGCGGTTCGGCTATGCCGTCGGGCCGGCCGACCTCCTGGCCGGCATGGTCAAGTGCAAGGATTCGTACAACGTCGACGCGGTGGCGATCGAGGCGGCCGCCGCCGCGCTCGGCGACCAGGACTGGATGCGGGCCAACGCCCGGAAGGTCCGGGCCGAGCGGTCGCGCCTGACCGGGCGCCTGGCACGGCTGGGGTTCGACGTGACGCCGTCGGAGTCGAACTTTCTGCTGGCTCGCGTGCCCGGCGGCGACGCGGCGGCGTGTTACGAGGACCTGAAGACCCGCGGCATCCTGGTTCGCTATTGGAACCTGCCGCGACTTGCCGATAAGGTGCGCATCACCGTCGGCACGCCGGAGGAGAACGACGCCCTTCTGGCGGCCCTCCAGAAACCCAGCGAGGAGACCAGCCCATGAGCCCCCAGGCCAAGCCCAGCCGCCGGGCCGAGGTGTCGCGAAAGACCAACGAGACGCAGGTCGCCCTGGCGCTCGACCTCGACGGGGCGGGGACCGCGCGGGTCGAGTCGCCCGCGGGGTTTCTGAACCACATGCTGGACCTCCTGGCCCGGCACGCCATGGTGGACCTCGAGGTGACGGCGTCGGGCGACACCCAGGTCGACTTGCACCACACGGTTGAAGACGTGGGCATCTGTCTTGGCCAGGCGCTCGAGAAGGCCCTGGGCGACAAGGCGGGTATCGCGCGGTTCGCCTCGGTGGCGGTGCCGATGGACGAGGCCCTGGCCCAGGTCAGCCTCGATCTGTCGGGACGGCCGTTCCTGGTGTATAACGTGGCGTTTCCGGGCGAACGGGTGGGCGACTTCGAGACCGAGTTGGTCGAGGAGTTCCTCCAGGCCCTCGTCAACCACGCCAAGGTCACGCTGCACGTCGTTGTGCCGTACGGCACGAACGATCACCACATTGCCGAGGCGATCTTCAAGGGCCTCGCCCGTGCCCTCCGTGCCGCCGTCGCCCGCGACCCCCGCGCCACCGGCGTGCCCAGCACCAAGGGCGTGCTCTAATCACGCCGTGACTGATCGTTGCCTTTGCCGTTGCTCAGGTACCTAGGTACTCAGGTACTCAGGCACTCTACTCCAACGTCTCCGTCTCCGGCAGGCCGCCCACCAGCGGCAGGCAGTAGGCGCGGAACGACGGGCGGATGTCGTTGCCCGACGGGCAGATGTATTTCTTGGGCACCTCGCGGTTCTTCCCGGCCACGCTCCCCAGCGAGATCAGGGCCGGGTACGCCCGGTACGTCTTGCCGGATTTGCGCTTGATGGCCACGGAGCCGCTTCGGCCCTGGCAGGCCCATCGGACGGCGGCGCGGCCCACCTGGCGGGCCTCGCGCTGGTCGACGGCGCTGGCGAACCCGGGGAACGAGCGCTGGAGGTATCCAAATGTGTCGCCTCGCACGCGCGAGATGCCCAGGTCCTTGAGGGCGGCCTTGACGCGGATGGTCAGGTAATCGGCCAGGGCCCCGGTGCCCGAGAGCTGGAAGTGCCCGAACGAGTCGCTCTTGACGTCGGCGTCGGACTGCTGGGCGATGCGCTTGGCCCACAGGGCACCCTTGGCGTCGCGGATGCCTTCGCTGACACAGACGACCGCGCGGCCGTATTTCAGGCACACGGCCCGGACGTCGTCGAGAAACTTCTCGACCGTGAAGGGCACCTCGGGCAGGTAGATGAGGTGCGGCCCGTCGCCCGGCCGGGTGCGGGCGAGCATGGTGGCGGCGGTCAGCCAACCGGCGTCGCGGCCCATGATGACGTCGACCTTGATGCCGGGGATGCTCCGGCTGTCGAGGTCGTCTCCCCGGACGGCCGACGCCACGAACCGGGCGGCGCTGCCGAACCCCGGCGAGTGGTCGCTGCCCACCAGGTTGTTGTCGATGGTCTTAGGAATGTGCATGCAACGCATCGGATACCGGGCCTTGCGGGCCATGCCGGCGAGGATGTGGGTCGACTTGGCCGAGTCGTCGCCGCCGATGTAAAAGTAGTACCGGACGTCGTGCGCCTGAAGCACCCGCAGAATCGCCGCGCAGTCGTCTTTGTCGGGCTTGTGCCGGCAACTGCCGATGGCGGCGCCCGGCGTCTCGGCGATGGCCGCCAGACGCTTCGCGCCGACCTTCGCGAGGTCGATAAAGTCCTCGGCCATCATGCCCAGCGTCCCGTGCCGCGCGCCTAAGAGGCGGCCGATCTGGCGGTGCTTGCGGGCCTCCTCGATGGCACCGACGAGGCTCTGGTTGATGACGACCGACGGGCCGCCCGACTGCCCGATGACGGCGTTTCCAACGAGTGTGGCTGCCACGGCTGTGTCTCCTTCGCGTCCAGAGGTCCGCTTGCCCCCGGCGCGCGACGTATTTTTTCCGATGCACGGCCGATTGTCAAGCCTTTTGGCGCGGGTGCGGGTGGCATGGTCATCCGGAAGGGTGACCATGGGTTGGGCCCTGCGGCGCTTGGCTATCCCCCGGCGGTGCCGGGGGCTTGTTTCCGCCGGGTGGCATGGTCAGCCAGAAGGGCGACCACCTTTTCCCGCCGCGGCGCTTGAACCCTGCCGCGCGAATCGCTACCATGGGCCGGCCGGACCACCCACGGGACACGCACGCGGAAGGGACACGACCATGCCAGACCACCAGGGGGCCGCACAGCCGGCGGCGGCCGCGACGAGCCGGGCGGTTGGGTTCGACAACGAGAAGTACCTGCGGGACCAGACCGAGGCGATCCTCACGCGGGTCGAGCGGTTCGACAACAAGTTGTACCTGGAGTTCGGCGGCAAACTGCTGTTCGATTACCACGCCTCGCGGGTGTTGCCGGGGTTCGACCCGAACGTCAAGATCCGGCTGCTCCAGAAACTCAAGGGCCAGGCCGACATCATCCTGTGCATCTTCGCGGGCGACATCGAACGCAAGAAACTCCGGGCCGACTTCGGCATCACCTACGACGTCGACGCCATGAAACTCATCGACGACCTGAGGGACTGGGATCTGGAGATCCGGGCCGTCGTCATCACCCGCTTCGACGACCAGCCCGCCGCCGTTACCTTCAAGACCAAACTCGAACGCTTCGGCATCCGCGTCTACACCCACCGGGCCACGCCCGGGTACCCCACCCAGGTCGACCGCATCATCAGCGACGCCGGTTACGGCGCCAACCCGTGCATCGAGACCCGCCACCCGCTGGTCGTCGTCACGGGTCCGGGGCCGGGCAGCGGCAAACTGGCCACGTGCCTATCGCAACTGTACCACGACCACCAGCGCGGCACGCACGCGGGGTACGCCAAGTTCGAGACGTTCCCCATCTGGAACCTGCCGCTGAAGCACCCCGTGAACGTGGCCTACGAGGCCGCCACCGCCGACCTGGGCGACATCAATCTCATCGACCCATTCCACCTTGAGGCCTATGGCGAGGCGTCCATCAATTACAACCGCGATGTCGAGGCCTTCCCGGTGCTGAAGCGCATCCTGGCCCGCATCATGGACGCGGCCGACCTCTACCAGTCGCCGACCGACATGGGCGTGAACCGGGCCGGCTTCGCCATTGTCGACGACGCCGTGTGCCAGGAGGCCGCGCGGCAGGAGATCATCCGCCGCTACTTCCGGGCCGCCTGCGAGCACGCCATGGGCTACGCCGGGGCCAAGACCGTCGAGCGGTGCCAGTTGCTGATGGACGAGTTGGGCCTCGACCCGCTCGGGCGACGCGTCGTGGCTCCCGCCCTCGAGGCCGCCGAGGAGGCCCGCCGGCGCGGCAAGGGCAACAAGGGCATGTTCTGCGGCGCGGCGGTCGAACTGGCCGACGGCCGCCTGGTCACGGGCACCAACTCGCCCCTCATGCACGCCGCATCGAGCCTCGTCCTGAACGCCATCAAGACCCTCGCCGAGATACCCGACAAGATCCACCTGCTGGCGCCCAACGTCCTACAGTCCATCGCGACCATGAAAGACGACATCCTGGGCTCCAAGAGCGTGAGCCTCGACCTGGAGGAGGCCCTCATCGCGCTGTCCATCAGCGCCGCCACCAACCCGACGGCCCAGGTGGCCATGGAGAAACTGAAGGCCCTGCGCGGCTGCGACGTTCACCTGACGCACATCCCCCGGCCGGGCGACGAGACGGGCCTCAGGCGCCTGGGCGTCAACCTGACGACCGACCCCAGTTTCTTCATGCGCGACCTGTGCCAGACGTAGCCCGCGGCAGCGGCGTATCCGAGCCCGCATGTGCCACGGCTTGCTGGCAAGCCGTGATGGTAAGCCCGCCGCGGTAGCGGCGGGCGACTTTCGGCGCCGTAGAAGATGTGTACCAGCGAGGGCCTCACCCCATGCCGACGTGGCTGCTGCCCATTGCCGAGGTCTTCGAGGCCGGGATGCTCGTGTGTTTCGGCTTCGCCTGGCCGCTGGACATCCTGCGGACGCTCCGCACCCGCCGCGTCGAGGGCAAGAGCGTCGGCTTCATGTCGCTCATCCTGCTGGGGTACGTGTGCGGGATGGCGGCCAAGGTTATCCGCGCCGGCGGCGACTGGCCCGAACTGGTGACGGCCCTCTACGCCTTCAACGCCCTCATGATCGCCATCGACATCGCCCTGGTCCTTCGCTTCCGCGCCAGGGCCCGCTGAGCACGTGCCACGGCTTGCTTGCAGGCCGTGCGCATCATCGCGCGGGGCGAGCCCCGCGGCTAACTCGCGCGTGTGCAACGGCTCGCCTCGGTCGAGCCGTGTGCCTTACCGGATCCGGTCGAAGATGGGCCGGACGTCGGCCCCAACCGCCTCCGACGTCGTCTCGATGATGACCGTCAGGTCCACCGGGTTGTTCGGCCTGCCCACGCCGCGCTCGTACACCCGCTGCATCCACTTCGGGTACCACCCCTCGCCATATTTCATGTCAATCTGTCGCCAGACCCACCAGGCGGCGTCCCAGGCCTTGCCGCCGCTGTCCTTCGCCAGGTCGACGCCGGTGTGCGGCGGCGGGGCGTTGGGGTCCGACCACCAGCCGGGCACGCCGCCCAGGCCCATCCGCTTGCCGACCATCCGCTGGAAGTACCCCGCGTGGGCCTCGGAGTGAAACGGTGGCCACCCGGCCCGGCACGTGCCGTCGGACGCGGGCGGCCCCGGCATCGTGTGGGCCAGTTCGTGGGCCGCCACCGACAGGATCGACCCCGTGTCGCGGTCGTCGCACGTCATGGCGGCCGACTTGGGCGTGTACGCGTTCACCGCCCACCCCGATCCGGGGCTCCCGGCCGCCAGGATGATGTGGAACGTCTCGCCCTGCCAGGTCTTCGACGGGATGAGTTCCCCCAGGTGCCTGAGCACCTCCGGCCCGCGCTCCTGCACCGCCGTCACGACGCCCGGCAACTGGTTGGCGGCGTAGAGGACCTTGATGCCGCCCAAATCGAACTCCTTCTCGGGCCAGAACGCGCCGCCCACGCCCCCGTTTTCCCACGGCACGGTCCGCGGACCCTTGTCGGGCGGGCGACCCGCGCCGGCCAGTTGCAGCAGATCGTCGAACGGCTCCAGCCGCGGGCCCTTGTCGTCGGTCAGCAACCGGCTGTCGGAGACGATAATCAGGTTGCCCTTGCCGTAGGGCCTCTGGAGGGCCACCGGGGCGTCGCCGGCGGCCTGGCCCAGCACCGTCCACCGGACCGCCCCCTTCGTGGCCAGCGACGGCAGCCGGACGTCGCCCAGCGCCTTGGCGTCGGGCCATCGGACGGTCTTGCCCGTCACGGGTCCCGCCGCCTTGTCGGCGAACGCGGCACCCCACTCGGCCGCCAACTGGCCCAGGGGGAACTCGCGGCCATGGCCGGGGAGGGCCACCAGGATGACACCGCCGCCCTCGCGCATGAACCGTTCCAGGGCCTGGACCTCCTCCTTCAGAAACGGCTGCCGCCCGCCGCCCTGGTAGATGACCACCACATGGTACTGGCACCCGATGGGGGCCATCTGGAACGGCCGGTGGGCGTTCCAGCGGTGCCGGCTCTGGTCGCGCTGTCGGGCGGTGGCGCCCGGCCCCAGGACGGTCGAGAGCGTGGCCTCGTTGCCCGTGGTCCGATACCCGAGGTGCCCCCGCAACCCGCCGCGGACCTGCCACATCCAGAGGAACAGCAGGTCGTGGCTGCTGTCGACGAGGACGTTGATGCCCTTGTCGGCCACGCCCCCGTCGATGGGTTGGGGCTCGACGACCCAGGCGGCCTGGCGTGGGGCTGCCGAATCGGCAGGCGTCGCGGCAAGTCCTTGTGCCGCCAGGGGATACGTTGCCGCAAGGGCCAGCCAAAGGATGCGGCGTAGCGTTGTTCGCATCACGGTCATGTCTCCTTACACCAGCCGATCCCCCGGCGCGCTGTTTAGCCGTCGCCGGCACGGCGACGGGGCTTGGTCGCCGATGCCCGTGCGCCGACCCCGCGGGCGTACCGCCCGCGGCTAAACGACGGCAACCGGGCCAGGTGCCCCCAACCGGCTTCGGTATGCTTTAGTTTATATTGAGGCCAATCCATTCACGATCAAAACGGCGCGCGAAACGGCCGATTCCGGCGCGTTCGAATCAAAAATCGAAAAAAACGATCAAAAACCGCGCGCTTTGCCTTGCCTATCTTAACACAACGGGGGCAAATCGGCCTTGGCGCTGTCGAAAACGGCGTTCGGCCCGTCCAAAAGGCCCCTTTTCCGCTCCGCGGCGAAAGACCGTTTTCTTAAAGCGTATGAACGGGCCCGACCAGGAACACCCGGCAAGGCGTCCCCTCGGCACCGACGACACGCAGCGGGCCGCAGAAGAGGCCGTATTCGCCCGGTTCCAGGCCATCAAGGGCCAGCCACTCGATGACGCACTTGATCGTGCCGCTGCCAAGAATCGCCATGTGGGCCGGGTGGCCGGGCGTCCCGTAGGGATCCAGCGACGGGGCGTCGATGCCGATGAGCATGGGCCCCAGGTCGACCAGGTACCGGGCGGCGTCGGCCGAGAAGGCGACGAAATCCTCGTCGAAACGCTCGGTTATCCAGGCCGAGTTGCGGGTCCGGAACAGGATTCGCTCGTGGCCGGCCAGGTCCAGACGCTCAAGGTCCGCCCGGGTGATGATGGGCACGTCGCCCACGTCGACCAGCAGGCACGGCCCGACGAGGGCCTCGGGCGGAATGGCCTCGACCGGGGCGCCGCCGTCGATGAAGTGCAACGGGGCGTCGACGTGCGTCCCGGCGTGTGAACTGAAGGCCAGGTGCGAGTTGTTGGTCGCCGAGCCGCCGCCGATCGTCCGGACGAACTCCAGCTGCATCGGCGCATCGCCCGGCCACAACGGCATCCCCGGACGCATCGGCACGGTGACGTCGAACACGCTCATGGCTGTCCTCCCGGGTTCCCGGGGCGGCAGTATACCGTAGGGCCGGTTTCGGTGGAACTTTTCTTCCCGGCGGCGGTCTGATGGAGTAAGGTGGGGCGCGCCCCACCCTACCTGGTGGCAGTTCTGGCAGCGGCCTGCCGGTCGGGCCGAGCGGGCAGCGCGTGAATCGCAACGCATTCCTGGCGACGTGCCTGGTCGTGTGCGCGGTGACGACCACCGCGGCCGCGAGCCTGCGCACCGACCTCGTCGAGGAGATCCTTCGCCGCGTCCCCGAGTGGCCGGGTACCGAGGTCGAAATCCCCATCCCCGTCTACGAGCAGTATCTGCGGGAACTCATGCAGGGGCCCGTCCCGCCGCAGCCGCCCGAGGTCGTCTGGGTCGAGCGCGCGGCCTACCGTCTCGTCCCTGCCGAGAAGGACGCCCAGGTCGAGGCGACCATAGACCTGGCTAGCCTGCCGGGGCAGGGGAATCGCTCGGCGTGGGTGCTGCCGGCCGACCTGGCGTGGCGCGACGTGACGCTGAACGGGCAGCCGGCCGTCCTCCGCCGGGCCGACGACGGATGGTTCTACGCCGACGTGCCCGGCCCCGGCCCGTACCGCCTCGTCGCCAAGGCCCAGGTCGAGCCGAAGGTCGATGGCGACGTCCGCCGCATCGAGTTCGGCACGGCCCCCGCCGGGTGGACCACCTGCTCGGTCGACGCCCCCGAGGCGTGGGACGTCCGATTCTCGCGGTCGCCCGTGGGCATCGTCGGCGCGGCCGGTGGCACGCAGGGCACCGTGGGCCTGGCTGTGGGCGGGCGGCTGGAGGTCACGTGGCAGCGGCCGCAGGCCGAGGTCCACCGCGCGGCCCAGATGGCCATGGAATCGCACGTGGGCTGGACGCTGGCCGACGCCGTCCACCAGGTCCGGGCCGTGATCGACGTGCGGCTGTGGGGCGGCGAGGCGGAGGAACTGACGGTCTCGCTGCCGCCCGGGGCCGAGCGGGTGACCATCGCGGGCTCCGACGTCCGCGATGTCCAGGTCCAGGGCGACTCGGCCCGGGTGTTTCTGCGCGGGGCCATCCGGCAGCGGACGCGGTTGACCGTTTCGTTCGAGATGCGGCGGCCGGCCACCGGCCGGATGACGCTGCCGGCCTTCGGCGTGGTCGGCGCGAAGCACCGCGGCGGCACGCTGGCCATCGGCGGCGGGGCGGGCGGCGTGCTGCTGGAGATGGCCTCGCCCGGCCTGACCGCCACCGCCCTCTACGACCTGCCCGACGGGACCCGCGCCCTGCTGACCGCGGCGCCCGTTTACGGCTACGCCATCACGGGCGCGTGGGAGGCGCGGGTCGACCTGGTGAGCATGTCGGAGTTTCCGGTGCGCGAGACGCTGGTCGATTCGGCCCTCTACACGGTGCTGTACCGGCCCGACGGGCTGGTGATGACGAAGGTCATCTACGAGGTTCGCAACCGGGCCCAGCAGTACATGCAGGTGACCCTGCCGCCGGGGGCGCAACTGGTCGTGGCCCGGGTGTCGGAGGAACAACGGAACCTGGCCCGCGGCCCCGACGGGTCGGTCTACGTGCCGCTCGAAAAATCGGTCCTGACGACGGCGGGGCTCGTCAGTTTCCCGGTGGAACTGGTGTACGTGCTCCGCGGCCAGGCGCTCGCGCGGCAGGGGACGTTCCGCCTGGCGTTGCCGCGCACCGACCTGCCGGTGGCGTACGCCCGGTGCGCCCTCATGCTGCCCGACGGCATGCAGGCCCGCCAGTGGCAGGGCGTGTTGCGGCAGGCCGACACCTGGTCGAGCGAGACGGCCGAACTCGAGTTCCAGTACGGCACCGGGCACGTCGCGCCAGGGGCGCGGTCCGGGCCGGAGTTGCCCGAACCTCTCGCCCCCTCCCGGCGCGGAAAGCCCGAGCCGCCGGGCCTCGTGGAGGTCATCAATGGCCTGTTCGCGCCAGCCGACGGGGCGAAGCCGAGCGCCGTGCGTCTGGGCGACCGCGACGAGGGGCGGCCGTCCGACGTGCCACCCGCCGCCAAGCCGGAGCCCCTGGAGGCGGCCTGGGCCGCGGGCGGCATCCTCCAGGGCAAGAACCTCTACCGCGCCGGCGTCGATTATTACGAACGCCAGAATTACGAGAAGGCCGGCGACCTCTTCCGCCAGGTCGTCGCGGTGGCGCCCAAGTCGTCGGAGGCCGACAACGCCCGCAAGTACCTCGGGAACATCGACATCGCCGCCGGCAAGGGCGACGCCGACGCGAAGGGCGACCGGGGCCTCAGGGCCGCCACCAAGGCCGTCCAGAAGGCCCAGCAGGGGGCCAATGTCGACGAACGCGAGACGCAGGCGTTGCTCCTGATCCGGGCCGGAGAGGCCCGCCAGCGCGGCGACCAGGAGCAGGCCGAGGCCGCGTACAAGGTGGCCGTCGACCTGGGCGCCCGCCTCGCCGCCCGGGGCGAAGAGGCCCAGGAGCAGAAGGCCCGCGTCCGGGGGGCCGAGGAGTTTCTCGCCCAGCGCCGCCTCGAGCGCGAGGAGCGCGGCCAGCAGGTCGTGGAACTCCAGACAGAGGTCGCTACGCTGCGAGAGTCCATCGTCCAGCAGGCCGGCGAGGACGTGGCCGCAGCGTTTGACACCCTCGGCACCGTCGAGACCGACGGCGCGGTCCGCGCCCGTTCGGGCAGGTTCTTCGGCGAGACCCGCCGCGGCGCCCAGCCGACGCCGCAGGTCGAGGTCAACAAGGCCCTGGCCGAGCAGCATGTGCAGCTGGGCTTCGCGGTGGCGCCCACGGGTGGCAGCGCGGCGCGCTACGGGTTCACCGGCTCGCCCCAGGTCACGGTCGAGCAACTCCGCCAGCAGGTGGAGCGCCTGAAGTCCGTCCGGTCCGAACTGGCCCAGCCGGCCCCCGTCGCCCGCCACGGGACGCAGAGCGTCACGGCCGAAGCCACGGTCGCACGGGGGCGCGACGGGCTGCAACCGGACTTCGACCGCCGCGTGAGCGAACGGGCCCAGACCCTGGCCGCTGAGGCCAACCGCGTCACCGAACTGGCCCGCCAGGGGCGCCTGGTCGAGGCCGGGAGACTGCTGGAAGGGTTGGAGGAGAAGACCGACGCCACGGCCCGCGCGGCCCACGCCTTGGCCACGGGGATGGGCAACCGCCGCGGGTCGTATCGCGACGAGCCGGGCCCGGCCCCGACGACGCCGGAGTCGACGGTGGCGCTCGAACACTCCAAGAGGGCGCAGCGCCTGACCACCACCGCCCAGCGGTGGGGGACCGATGCAGGCGGGGAACTGGCCGACGTCCGCAAGAACCTGTCCGAGGCCAAGGCGCTGATCGAAAAACGGTCGAAGGAACTTTCCGAGGTCCGGTTCGACGTCGGCGACCTGACGGGCGGGCAGGTGAACCTGAACGTGACCGACGGGCAAAAACTGGCCGAGTTCGTGGCGTCCAACTACTCCTGGGCCATGGCCGACCGACCTCGTGCCGCCGGCCCGGCCGCCGCGGGCGGGTTCGGCCTCAATGGCGACGTGGCCACGGGCGAGCAAGGCCAGGTGTCGGTCAGTTTCGTCGACGCGGGCACGCTGGCCGTCCGGAACGACCCGGCGGCCGTCCAGCAGGTCCAGGCGGTGCTGGAACGGTTGCGGCTGAACCTGGGCCAGCGCGTGGCGGTGGCGTCGCGGAACTTCTTCGTCGACGCCCAGGCCGCGCGCGCCGCCGGGCTGCGCTGGGAGACCGGCGCCAACGGCGTCCGCTACGCCGTCATCAACGAGGGGCAACTCAGGGGGCTGATGGACGTCGAGCAGCGCCACCCCGGCGCGGCGGCCGGCTCGGGCCTCGTCCGCGACACCTACCAGGAGACCGTGGTGGGCACCGACGCGCGGCTGGCGAACAGCGGCGTGGCCAACGTGTCGCGCGCGGCCGACGACGCCAACACCTTCTCCTACAACGGCAACACGGTCCAGGTAACCCACGACGACTATCTGGTCGTCGATAACGGCGGATACCTGACGGCCGTCAAGTCGGGCCGCATGCAGCACTGGACCGTCGAGGCGGCCCCGGTGCGGTTCCCGGGCGTCCCGGCCGCGGTGGTGGTGCCGGCGGTCGGTCACACCGTCAAATTCGAGAAAACGCTTCTCGATGCGAGCGATACGCTTGAACTGATTGCCGATTACACTTGGGAAGGAGACGAGCGATGAGGACTTCATACTGGACGATCGCCTTGGCCCTGGCGGCTGCGGCGCTGATGGCGGCTGTGGCACAGGCGGCCGCGCCGCCGGCCCCGCCGGCCAACGTCCCGGCCGCGCCACCGGCCGCCGGCGATAACAAGGTCACCCTGTCGTGGGAGAAGTTCAAGGAGGTGACCGGCCTGACCGAAGACGACCTGAAGGCCCGCGAGGCCGGGGCGTTTACCCTGGGCTGGGCCGAGGTCGAGCAGTTGCTCGGCATCAAGATCGAGAACGTGGGCCAGGGCGCCAAGGTCCGGATACCGTGGCAGGAGTTCAAGGCGCTGCTCCAGTGGAGCATCCAGCAGAAGAAACCCGAGGCCCCGCCGCCGCCCACCGACTTCGCCGTCACCAGCGCCGAGTACGCGGGCGAGCTGTCGAAGGACGGGGCGCTCTTCACGGCCACGTTCAAGATCAGCCTCCTCAAGGACAAGGCCTGGAAGGTGATACCGCTGCTGCCGGGCACGGTGGCCATCCAGGAGGTGACGCTGCCCAAGGGGGCGCACCTGCGCCTGGAGAAAAACTTCTACGAGGTCCTGACGGCCGACCCGCCGGGCGACATCGAGGTCAAAATCAAGTTCGCCGCCGCCGTGACCGAGCAGGCCGGGTCGCTGGCCCTTCGGTTCGACCGGGCGCCCTCCAGCACGTGCCTGCTGGACCTGAAGGTGGCCCAGACGGGCGTCGACATGGCGGTCGTGGGGGCCCAGTCGATCATCAAGAAGGAGGAGGGCGGCGCCACCCAGGTGCTGGCGGCGCTGCCGGCCGCGACGCCCGTGCAACTGTCGTGGGAACGGGCCATCCCGGAAGCCGAGAAGGTGCCGCCCAAACTCTACGCCGAGACCCAGACCCTCGTGGCCGTCGGCGACGGTATCCTCATCGGCCGCCAGCGGCTCAACTTCAACATCCTCCACACGGGGGTGCGCGTCCTGAAACTCAAACTGCCCAAGGGCGTCAGCATTCTGGAGGTCAAGGGCGAGCGGACCCGCGACTGGCGCGTGGCCGACGACGAGTTGAGCGTGGCCCTGAGTTACGAGGCCATCGGCGCCTACGTCCTGAACGTGACGTACGAGCAGGCCGTCCAGGCCGACCAGGCGGCCGGCCAGTCGCTGCCGGTTCTGCGGGTCATGGACGTGGTCCGCGAGAAGGGGCACGTGGGCGTGGTGGCCCTGGCGAACGTCGAACTCTCGGCCCCCCAGATCAAGGGCGCCACCGCCATCGACGTCCGCGAACTACCCGCCGAACTCCTGTCGCTGACGGGCCAGCCCATCCTGCTGGCCTTCCGGTACGTGGCCGACGATTTCGACATCCCGCTGTCCGTCAAGAAACACGCCGACGTCGACGTGCTGGTGACGATCGTCGATTCGGCCATCGTCACGACCATGCAGACGATGGATAACCGCCGCATCACCCGGGTCGTGTACAACGTGCGGAACAACCGCAAACAGTTCCTGCGGCTGGTCATGCCCGAGGGGGCCGAAATCTGGTCGGCCAGCGTCAGTGGCAAATCCATCCGGCCCGCCCGCGACGAGGAGGGCCGCGTCCTGGTGCCGCTCGTCCGGTCCGAGGGGGCATCGAGCGGCCTGTCGGCGTTCCCGGTGGAACTGGTGTACGTCGAGAAGGCCGAGGGCGACGCCAAGCCGCCGGCCGGCGGCACGTTGCACATTGACCTGCCGCAGGCCGCCGAGCCCGTCACCCACCTCATGATGAACCTGTACCTGCCCAAGCAGGGCAAGTACACGCGCGGCTGGGGCAACGAGCCGGCCATCGACGGGCCGCTGACGGTGGTCAAGGACTTCCGCAAACTGCTGGGCGCCGTGGGCGAACCGGCCCGGGCGGCCGAGCAGGAGGCCGAGGCCCTCCAGGTGACCGCCCAGGCCCAGGTCGACGCCACCACGGCGGCCGCCGGGGCCACGCCCATCCGCGTCAACCTGCCCATCGACGGCCAGTTGTTCCGCCTCGAAAAAATCCTGGTGCTCGACGAGCCGCTCTTCGTCGACGTCCAGTACGGCGGGTGGGAGAAAAAGTAGGGGGGTGGCATGGTCAGCCCGTAGGGTGACCATGTTCCAAGCGCAGAGCGGCGCGC
>DATKZB010000247.1:0-12860 GCA_035528235.1 Phycisphaerae bacterium | reverse complement strand
CGATTGCGGTCGGTGATGTCGCGGACGGTGGCCTGGAGCATCGTCTGGCCGCCGGTCTCCATTCGCGTCAACAGGACCGTGGCGGGGAAGTCCTCCCCGTCCAGCCGCTTGTGTGTCCACTCGAAGAAGTGGGAGCCCTCCCGCATGGCCGTCTCGATCATCTCTTTGGCCTTCTCGTCCGAGGGCCGGCCGTCCGGCTGGTATTCGGGCGAGACCTCCCACGGGCCGAGCGAGGTGAACTCCGCCTCGTCCTTCGCCCCGAACATCGACACGGTCGCCGGGTTGCCGGAGGTGAACCGCCAGGATGGCGGCGCCAAGGTCATGATGGCGTCGCGGGAACTCTCGAACAGGATGCGGAACCGCTCCTCGGCCCGCTCGCGATCAGCGATCTCGCGTTTGAGTTCCTCGTTGGCGTTTGAGAGTTCCGACGTCCGTTCGGCCACCTTCCGGTCGAGAGCCTGGTTCAACTGGGCCAGTTCTTCGGCCTGCCGGGCGAGGCCACGATTGCTCTCGGCGAGGGCTGCCCGCCACTTGCGCGTGGCCCGAAGCACGACGAGCCAACTGACGAGGGCCAACGGGATGGGAACCAAGGCCAAGATAAGATGGAACAACGCCCGGCGCCCCTCCCGCTCGCGACTTGTCCTGGCCGAGGTGGCGAGGCCGGACGCGAAATCGGTCATCCCCTTGGCGTAAACCTGCTTCTGGGTTTCGTAGTCGTCGCTGAACAGGATTTGCATGGCCTCGTCGGCGCGGCCCCCGCGGACCAGGTCGAAGGCACGGTTCTCCATCTCAACGAGTGCGATATTGGCCGCGTCCGTCGTGGCGGCGGCCTCCGCGCTCTGAACCTCGGGCGCAAGCGCGATCGCCTCCTTGATGGCGGCGTCGAGTTTCGGCTCGAATTGACGATAGCGCTCTTCCCATCGCAGGTCCCCGGTGGCGGCCGCCATCCGCGCCGACATGGTCAGCACTTCGTCCATGTGAACGACCATGCCGCGGAGTTGCAGCAGGCGCAGATAAGGGCGCCGCGGATGGAACCACAGCATCCCCTGGGTGTAAAGCCGCTTCTGGGTCTCGTACTCGTCGCTGAGCAGCAGCGTCGCGGCCTGGTCGGCGCGTCCGTCGCGCACCAGGTTGAAGGCACGGTTCTCCATCTCAACGAGTGCGATATTGGCCGCGTCCGTCGTGGCGGCGGCCTCCGCGCTCTGAGCCTCGGGCGCAAGCGCGATCGCATCCTTGATGGCGGCGTCGAGTTTCGGCTCGAATTGACGATAGCGCTCTTCCCATCGCAGGTCCCCGGTGGTGGCCGCCATCAGCGCCGACATGGTCAGCACCTCGTCCAGGTGAACCATGACGGCGCGCTGCTGCTCGATCCCCGAGTCCCGCTCTCTTATCGTGGTCGCGTCGCTGAGGTAACCGTGCACGTGCCACCCCAGCCACAACAATACCACCATGTTTACGACCAGGGCGACGGTCAGCAGGGTGATCGGGTCGCGCCTCTTCGATAGCACAGTCTCACGCTTCATCGCAGTACCTCATGCCAACATCGGGAAGGCCCGTAGCGGTCCCGCGAGGCCGCCGCGCAGGCCTGGCCTGGCGCGCCATTGCCGTACAGGGAGGTCAACGAAATGCGAGAGGCGCGAACTGTGGAGACGCGCACCGCCACCCCATCCCATGGCCGTTCCCTTCCCAGCACGTCCTACCAGCGCGGTGCGCGCGTGACCGGCGGTTGTTTATCGGCCGGTTGCCGTTCGCGCTTTACACAATTCGCCGCCCAAGACAGTTGCTTCGGCGGTTTGCAGAGTTCGGGCCGGCTGCTATAATGCCCTCATGCCGCCCGGAAGCGCGAGAATCCGAAACAAGAAGGCCCGGCACAACTACGCCATCCTCGAAACCATCGAGGCGGGGATGGTGCTCGAAGGGTCCGAGGTCAAGGCCCTCCGCGAGGGCAAGTGCAACCTCGACGAGGCCTTCGCCCGGGTCCGCGGCGAGGAGGTCTTCCTCTACAACATGCACATCGGCCCGTACGCCCAGGCCCACCAGTTCGGCCACGACACCCGCCGCGCACGCAAACTCCTCCTGAAAAAACACGAGATCAGCCGGTTCCTCGGCCGCGCCGTCGAGAAGGGCCACACCCTGATTCCGCTGACGGTCTACTTCAAGCGAGGCTGGGCCAAGGTGGAACTGGGCGTGGCCCGCGGCAAACGCGAGTTCGACAAGCGCGAGGACCTGAAGAAGCGCGACCACCAGCGCGACATCGCCCGCGAACTCGCCCGACGCAGTCGCCGGAAATGACGCCCGCCGACGGCCACGACCGCACGCCGCAGCGGCCCGACGACGAGCGACCCGACGCGGACGACTTACGCCTCAAGTCACCTCGGGAATCTGCCGATTCCCTTGGTGCCATGACAACGCTAACGATGCCCGAAACCAACGCCAAAACCGAGTCGCCGGCCCTCGAAACGCCCTTTGTCTCGGTGGCCCTGCCCCTGGGGGTCGACCACACCTTCACCTACGGCCTGCCCGAGCGGCTGCGCGGCCAGATCCGCCCCGGCCAGCGCGTGCGAGTGCCCTTCGGTGTGGGTAACCGGTCGGCCGTCGGTTGGGTCGTGGGTGGCCTGACGGAGAGCGACCTGGCCGCCGGCAAGATCAAAGCGATCATCGAGCCGGTCGATGCGGGGCCGCTGATGACGCCCGACCTCCTGGACCTGGCCACGTGGATGAGCCGCTACTACGTCACGCCCATCGGCCAGGTGCTGGAGGCCGTCTTGCCGGCCGCCGTCAAGCGTAACGCCGGGTTCAAGACGGTCCAACTCGTCGTCCGGACCGACAAGCCGGAGTCCGAGGTCGAGCGGATCCTCTCGAAGCAGCGCCGGGTGCTCGACCGTCTGGCCGAGGCTGCCGGCACGCCCGCCTCGCCGAGGGAATTGGCGCGGCAGGCCGGGTGCACCGTGGCGGTCATCAAGAGCCTCGAGGCAAAGGGTCTGGTCCGCATCGAGACCCGCGAGGTCGAGGAGTTCGCCCGCGACCACTTTATCGGCCTCGAAGAGCCCAAGGCCGTCCACCTGACGGCCGAGCAGGCCCTGGCGCTTCAGCGCGTCAAGAACCAGATTGCCGCCGACCGGTTCGGCGTCATCCTGCTCCAGGGCGTCACGGGCTCCGGCAAGACCGAGGTGTACCTGCGGGCCATCGAAGACGTGGTCGACGCGGGCCGGCAGGCCATCGTGCTGGTGCCCGAGATCGCCCTGACGCCGCAGACCATCCGCCGGTTCCGCGAGCGGTTCGCGCACGTGGCCGTTCTGCACTCGAACCTGTCGGACGTCGAGCGGCACCGGCAGTGGCGCGACATCGCCGAGGGCCGGGCCGACGTCGTCATCGGCGCCCGCAGCGCCGTCTTCGCCCCGGTCCAGGACCTGGGCCTCATCGTCATCGACGAGGAACACGAGAACTCCTTCAAGCAGGACACCGCCCCCCGGTACCACGCCCGCGACGTCGCCATCATGCGGGCCAACCTGGTCGGGGCACCCATCGTCCTGGGCTCGGCCACGCCCAGCCTCGAGTCGTATCGGAACGTCCGGACGCTGGGCCATTACCAGGAAGCCCGGCTGACGCAGCGGATCGGCGGCCGGCCGATGCCGCCGGTCCACATCATCGACATGCGGCAGGAGGCGGTCGAACGCAAGGGCCAGCACTCGCTGTCGCGGGCCCTCGAAAAGGCCATCGCCGAGGCCTGGCGCAAACAGGAACAGACCATCCTGTTTCTGAACCGCCGCGGCTTCTCGACCCACCTGTTCTGCATCAAGTGCGGGCACGTGGCCCGCTGCCCCGATTGCGACGTCGGCCTGACCTACCACGCCAAGCCGGGCGTGCTCCAGTGCCATTATTGCGGCCACCGGGCACCGCCGCCCGAGGTCTGCCCGGCCTGCGGCGCCGAGACCATCAACTACTGGGGCACCGGCACCCAGCGCGTCGAAGAGGAAGTCCAGCGCAAGTTCCCCGACGTCCGACTCGGCCGCATGGACGCCGACTCGATGCGGAAGCGCGGCGGCCACGAGAGCATCCTGGCGGCCTTCCGCGACGGCGAGGTCGATATCCTCCTGGGCACCCAGATGGTCGCCAAGGGCCTCGACTTCCCCAACGTGACGGTCGTGGGCGTCATCAACGCCGACGTCGCCCTGAGCCTGCCCGACTTCCGCGCCAACGAGCGGACCTTCCAACTCATCACCCAGGTGGCCGGCCGCACGGGACGCGGACCCAAGGGCGGCGAGGTCTTCGTCCAGACGTTCCAGCCCGAGCACCTGACCATCCAGATGGCCTCGCGGCACGACTACGAGGCGTTTGCGGCCGACGAACTCCAGACGCGCCAGCGCCGCGGGTATCCGCCGTTCGGGCGACTGGCCCGGATCATCATCCGCAGCCAAAGCCGCCAGAAGGCCCACGAGGCCATCCAGGCCATGGCCGGCAGGCTGTTCGAGCCGACCCGCGTCGCCGGCATTACCGTTCTCGGGCCGCAGCCGTGTCCCATTGCCAAACTCAGCCGATTCTGGCGATACCACATCCTGCTGAAGGCCCCCAGCGCCCGGGCCCTGCTGCACTTCTGGGACAGCATCCGCAGCGACCTGACGCCGCCCGGAAACATCCAGATGGCCATCGACGTCGACCCGCAGTCGACGCTCTGACGGCCCGGGGGCACCCCTCGCGTCGCCCAGCGCCGCTCGCTTGCGCTCGCGGCTAGCCTTGCGCTGGCCTTGCCCCCCACACCTCAGCCGGTACAATGGCACCGGGCGCGAGAGCCCGCGCTGAGGACGTGACCGGAGGGCGGCACACATGAGGCGACAGACGGGGCACAGGTTCGGTCGCCGCGCGTTTCTGCGAGCGGCCGTGGCGGCGGCCGCACCGTACGTGGTCGCCTCGACAGTGCTGGGCGGCGAGGGTCACCTGCCGGCCAGCGAGCGCATCGGCATGGGGTTCGTCGGCCTGGGCGGCCGCGGCAGCGGTATCCTGTCGCACTTCATCCAGACGGGCATCTCCGAGCCCATCGCCGTCTGCGACGTCTTGCGCAGCCGGGCCGACGCCTGGCGCCGGCGCCTGGGCAGCCAGGTGGCGGCCTGCCGGGACTTCCGCGACGTCATCGCCCGCCGCGACGTCGACGCCGTCGTCCTCGCCACGCCCGACCACTGGCACGTGCTCCAGTCGCTGGCCGCCGTCCGCGCGGGCAAGGACGTCTTCTGCGAGAAACCGCTGGCCCCCACCGTCCGCGAAGGCCGCGCCCTGTGCGAGGCCGTCGCCCGGTACGGTCGGGTGTTCCTGCACGGCACGCACCAGCGTTCGTTCGGGCGGTTCCGGCTGGCGTGCGAGATCGTGCGGAACGGGCGAATCGGGCGGCTGCACACCATCCGCGTGTGCGAGCGCGGCAGTTGGGCCGACGCCGTCCGGCCCCCGCAACCGGTGCCGGCCGAGTTGGACTACGACCTGTGGCTCGGCCAGGCGCCCGCCATCCCGTACGTGGGCCAGGCGACGGGCGGCGGGGCGTGGCAGTGCCGGTCGGACTACACGGCCGGATGGATCTCGGGCTGCGGCGTGCACCCGCTCGACATCGCCCAGTGGGGCAATGGCACCGACCGCTCCGGGCCGGTCGAGATCGAGGGCCGCGGCGTCTATCCCAAGGACGGCTTCAACGACACGGCCATCGACTGGCACGTCGAGATGACCTACTCCAGCGGCGTGCGGCTCATCTTTACGAGCACGCACAACGACGTGAACTCGCCCGAGGTGGGGGCCCGTTTCGAGGGCACCGAGGGGTGGGTCATGGCCCACGGCAACGCCTGCTCCATCAAGGCCGAACCGGAATCGCTGTTGCGGACGGTCATCGGGCCGGGCGAAATTCACCTGCCGCAGAGCGAGAACCACGCGGCCCACTTCCTGGAGTGCGTCCGCACGCGGCGCGAGACGATCGCCCCGGCCGAGGTCGCCCACCGCTCGACCACGCTGTGCCTCATCAGCGACATCGCCATGCGCCTGGGCCGCAAGCTCCGGTGGAACCCCGTGGCCGAGCAGTTCCCCGGCGACGACGAGGCCAACCGCCTGCTCGGCCGGGCCATGCGGTCGCCCTGGCGGCTGTGAAACCCCCGACGGCGTCCTGCCGCGCGGACACACAAAGACACTACAACAGAAAGACCTTAACGCAGAGGGCGCAGAGATAAAGGAGAGGGCGCAGAGAAGAAACAGGTAAGGTTGTTAAAGAAGAGAAAACCTCTCTGCGGCCTCTGCGTTCAGGTCTTGCTGTCAGGACCTCAAAGCCAAAGGGCGCTACTTCCCCTTCAGCCCGGCCAGGCTGTTCTTCCAGCGGTCGATCTGGGCGACGATGTGGGCGTGGACTTCCTTGGGCCGGCGGATATGTTCCCAGGCCAGTGACGCGCAGTGCGGGCTGCCCGCCCGGAAGAAGATCTTCCCGATGCCCAGAACCCGCTGGGCCACCGCCTGGGCCACGAACGTGTTCTCAATGTCCTCCAGGGGCATCGACTCGACCCCCACCTCCAACACGCCCGACTGCATCAGGATGCGCCGGTCCGTCAGGACGTACGTCCGCCCCAGCCACTGGAGCAGGGCAAAGGCGATCCGCAGGCCGATGAGCCACATGCCGATGACGGCCCCCAGGTACCGGATGGCATACAGTTGCTCGATGACGCACACCAGGAACGTCAGCGTCAGGCCGACGGCGGCGATCGGAAGGCTCGCGAAGACGACGTACCACAGCGAGGGCTTGACCTCGAAGATGACGACCTCGGCCGGCAGCAGGAGCGACGGCGAGATGATCCGGGCCCGGATGGGCATCTCGTTTTCGATCTCGTCGGGCGCCGAATGCGACAGGAAGCGGTCGGCCGGAGTGGCCAGCGGCAGCGACCGGCCGGCGTCAAGGCGACCGCCCGGTTCCTCGACCGACGGTTCAGACACCATGGCCGCGGGCTCCTCGTCAGTGGCACCGTCCATTGTAGGCCCCCGCGCCGCAGGCCGCAAGCCTCTCGGCTTCTGACCCATCCTCCGCCGCGAAGGAACGAGCGTTTTGCATCGTGAATCGCAACCGGCCATCGGAGCATAACTTGTAGCGCGGGGGTTTACCCCCCGCGCCATATGTCCTAAACCCCACGACCGCGGGGGCTAAACCCCCGCGCTACAGGCTTGATGCAAAATGCTCGAACGCCCGTGGGCATAGGCGCGGTGGGTCCCCGTACCCACCGCGCCAACCCGCAGTCGGACCTCGAGCGCGGCGGGTGCGGGGACCCGCCGCGCACAAACCACACGCACCCGGCGCTCAGAACCGCCGAAGGTACACGTCCTTGAACTGCACGAGCATCGGCGGGCCGGCGTGGACCTGCACGGCCAGCCAGCCGCGCGCAAGACGCTTGGGGTCGCGGTCGTCCAACTCGCACATCGGCACGCCGTTGATGGCGAGCGTCACGTGTCCCTTGCGTGCGACGACGGTGTAATCGTTCCACTCGTTCGGCTTGACGGCCTCCAGCAACTTCTTCGGGTCGCCCAGCGAGGCGGCCGTCTCGCGCTTGCCGCTCTCGTCGATGACCACCTTCTGGCCGCGCTCGGCCAGGACCTCGCGCAGGGTGTACTCCATGATGACGCCGGTCCAGCGGCCGTCGGCCGAGAAGTCGGCCTGGGTGCCCACGAGGGCCTCGCCCTTGGTCTGGCCGGCGGGGCGTTTGCGGGCCCGGTAATACAGCCCCGAGTTGCCGCCCTCGAGCCGGAACTTCAGCCGCAACTCAAAATCCTCCACCTCGTCTTTCCAGACGAGGAAACTGTTCTCCTTGACCGTCACGTCGGCCGTCGTCCGGCCGGTAATGGCGCCGTCTTTGACGGTCCAGATGCGCGGGTCGCCCTCCCAGCCGGCCAGGTCACGGCCGTTGAAGAGGCTGACAAAACCATCCAGGCCCGCCGCGGGGTCGGTGCCGGGCACGCGGCGCGCGGGCCGGCCGGCGCGCGGGGCGGTGGGCGCCTCCAGGTCGCCCGTCGCGAACTGGACGGCGTCCAGGTAGAACTGGAGCACCTGGGGGGTCCAGAAGAGTTCCGTCCGGTGGCCGAACGAGGTGTTGAAGACGCGGCCCTTGCCGTACGGCTTCACCCACGCCAGGGCGAAGTCGCCGTCCTTGCGGTTGATCCACCGGACGCCCATGTTCGACCGCGCCGGGTCGAGCGACAGCAGCACCCGCAGGTTGGCCCGGTCGTACGGCGGCCCGTACTCGTAAATCTCGTCAGCCAGGCGGAAGTCCTTGCCGCCGAAGGCCGCCACCAGCGGGTGGTCGGGCTCCTCCACCGTGACGCCGATCTCCTCGTTCCAGGGATGGCCGGTGAACTTGCCGCCGACGAGATCCTGGAACTCCTTCCAGTGGCTGTTGCCCGCGATGGCGAAGTGGATGGACACGATGCCCCCGCCCCCGGAGACGAAATCGAGCAGCGCCTTCCTGAGGACCTGCTCGACGGCCTCCTTGGTGTCGCCGGCCGCTTTGAGGCGCGGCATGGCGTCGTCGCTCGGTGTGATCCAGGGCCCCGAGGTGTTGTTGAGGACGACGGCGTCGAACCCTTTCAGGTTCTCGGGCAGGAACTGGGCCAGGTCGTCGCTCGGCACCGGCTCGAACGCCCCCGACTTCTCGCCGATGGTCTTGAAGGCGCACGCGCCGTACGGGATGCAGTACCCCTTGTGCGGGTCCTTGTCCATGAGGTGGGCCGGCGTGTCGAAGATGAGCACCCGCCGCGCTCGCTTCGGCGCCACGCGCGGTTTCTCGGGCGCGGCATCGCGGATTTGCTTGGCCTGGTGCTCGGGGATGCCGGCGGCGGGCGCGGCCAGCGCCGCCAGGACCAGGCCCGCGACCACGAGGACGGCCGTCGGGAATGCCTTGCCTCTCATGACAGAAGACCTCCTTCGCGTTCGGACCAGCCGGGGCTCACAGCGACCAGCCTTGGCGATACTCGGGCTGGAGCATCTTGTCGGCCTCGGCGTTGTTGAGAATTTTGCAGGCCACCGGGTCGAACTCCAGCGTCCCCTCGACCTGGGTCGCCACGTTGCCGAGCATGTTGAATTCGTTGAGCGCGTCGGCGAAGTCGAAGTTGGCCCAGGCGGGCTTTCCGCCGCGGCAGGCCAGCAGCCAATCGGCCTCGTGGCCGCGAGAGGTCTCCTCCTTCTCGGGGGCGTTCGTCTTCACGTCCTTGAAGTCGGCCTCGGGCATCAGCGTGAAGGTGGTGTTGTGGGCGTTGGCGAGCAGCTTGCCCTTGGTGCCGACGATAAGGTGCCCGGCCCAGTCGACCCATTTCTTCTGGCCCTTGTCGCCCCAGTCGAGGTCGCGCCCCAGCAGGCCCTCGATCGTGGCCCGCGTGCCCAGGCCGCCGCCGGCATACCACGTGAACGTGACGGGCGGCAGGTCGCCGCGCGCGGGCACCTCCCACCGGACGGTCTCCTGCCTGGGGAACGCGAGCCGGTTGACGCCCGAGGTTTTCGCCTCCACCTTGATGACGGGATGCGGCCCTTTCGGCGTCTCGGCCGGCCACAGCGTGTGCACCCGCAGCGCCCGGAAGGCGAGGTTCTGGATGTGCGAGGCCCAGTTACCGAGGTTGGCCGTGCCGAAGTCTCGCCACGAGTGCCACTGCCCGTGCCACCTCGGATGGTACGGCCGGTCGGCGGCCGGTCCGAGCCAGAGGTCCCACTTCAGGTAATCGGGCACGGGCGGCGGGCCGGTGGAGGGGTCCTTGGGCGGTTCCTTGAAGTCGGACCCGCCGCTGTCGGTCCAGGAGTGGACCGCCGTGACGGTGCCGATCGTGCCGCCGCGAATCAGTTCCACCGCCCGGCGATACGCGCCGCTCGCGGTCCCCTGGTTGCCCATGGACGTGGCCACCTTCTGCTTCCGGGCCAGGTCCCTGAGGGCCCGCGACTCGCCCACGAGCCGCGTCATCGGTTTCTCGGTGTAGACGTGTTTGCCGGCGTGCATCGCGGCCGCTGAGGCGACGGCGTGGATGTGGTCGGGCGTGGCCACGACGGCGGCGTCGATGCCCTTGCCCATCTCGTCGAACATCTTGCGGAAATCGTGGTACGTCTTCACCTTGCCCGGGGCCACGCGGGACGGGTCGTCGGCCCAGCGTTGGAAAGCCTTGTCGATCTTCTGCTGGTTGACGTCCGAGAAGGCGACGACGTTCTCCATCTTCGGCATCGTGTCGACGAACCACTGCCCCCGCCCGCCGACGCCGATGAGCGCCACGTTGAGCCGCGCGTTGGCCTCCGCGCTGCGGACCGACCGGCTGTTGGCCAGCACCAGGAAGGCCGCGCCGCCCGCGGCCGCGCCCCCAAGAAAACGCCTCCGATTCATCCGATGTGCCATGGCGCATCCCTCCACGGACCCGTTCGGTCGATGTGTGTTAGCATTGTAACACACGCCCGGCCGACGGTCCCGGCATAACCAGGGCCCCCTACGGGGTGACCCTGCCACCCGCGGGCATTCTGCGACTGCCGGCGACGCACCCGTGCCCAAGCCGCATGCCAACCCACTCCCGCGGATTTGCTCCTTGACACGGCGGCCGCCGTGATCTCAGATCGCCGCCGACGGATCAATCCCGATCCATATGTTCCGAAGGAGCGCTATGCCTGCCACGCCGGACAACCCGTGCGGCCACCTGCCCGGGCCGTACTTCGAATCCGACGATCACCGGTTCCGCCTCTACCAGGGCGACTGCCTGGAACTGATGCCGAAGATGCCGGAGGCGTCGTTCGACGTCATCTTCGCCGACCCGCCCTACTTCCTGTCCAACGACGGCATCACCTGCCACGCCGGCAAGATGGTCTCCGTCAACAAGGGCCGCTGGGATAAGAGCCAGGGCCCCGTCCTCGACCACGAGTTCTGCATGGCCTGGCTGGCCGAGTGCCGCCGGCTGCTCAAGCCCACGGGCAGCCTGTGGGTCAGCGGCACGATGCACATCATCCACTCGGTGGGCTACGCCATGCAGCGGCTGGGCATGAAACTGCTGAACGACATCACGTGGGTCAAACCGAACCCGCCGCCGAACCTGGCGTGCCGGTACTTCACGCACGCCACCGAGACGATTCTGTGGGCCCGCAAGGACGAGAAGGCCCGCCACAAGTTCAACTACGCCCTCATGAAACACCTGAACGGCGACAAACAGATGAAGAGCGTCTGGGAACTGCCCCCGCCCAGCCGCGACGAGAAGGTCTTCGGCAAACACCCGACCCAGAAACCCGTCGCCCTGCTGGAACGCATCATCGCCGCGTCCACCGACGAAAACGACTTGGTCCTGGACCCCTTCTCCGGTTCCGGCACGACCGGCATTGCGGCGGCGCGCAGCGGGCGGGCGTTCCTGGGCGTGGACCTGCGGGAAGAGTTCCTGCGGCTCGCCGTGTTCCGCTACCAGGGCGTGCCCCAGGCAGACAGCCCGCAGCGTATTTTGGCTGCCGTGCGAATGCACGCAGGCAGCCCGCCGGCGCTGGCCGACTTGGCCGAATCCTTAGACATCACGCCGCGCCAGGGGCGGTACTACCGCGAGGCGGCGGCGTTTCTCGGCTTCCTCGATCGCGGCCCCGACGAGTTCCGCCTGACGGAGGCCGGCCGGTGCCTCTGTGTTGCCCCGCAAGGCGCGGCCGAAGATCTGCTGGCCGGGGCCATCCGCGCAAATGGCTTGGTGCGCCAAGCCGAACGCCTTGCGGCACGGGCCTCGGCCGACCGCGCGCGGGAGGTCGTGGCGGGCCTCCTGGCGCGATGCACCGCCTTGGCTTGGAGCACGTGCCTGCGGCGGGCGGGGACGATCCTGACCTGGGCGGCCTGGGCCCGCGAGCGCAACGCCGCTGGCATCGAAATCGCTTGATTTACCCTGCGCCAGGGCTATCTTGCCTGTTGCCACAGCGCGGGGGCCACGGGATGTTCGCCGAAGTGTCGTGGAAACAGGCCGTGCTTGACCGTGTGCTCGTGATGGTGAACGAGCGCGGCCGGACCGACTTCACCGTCGAGGAGTTGCATCGCAGGTACGGGCGGGAACTGGGGCGGCTCTTTCCGCGCAATCACCACGTGCGGGCCAAGGTGCGCCAGATTCTCCAGTTTTTGCGCGACGACGGGCTTCTGGTTGCCCTCCAGACCGGCTGCTACGCGCTGGACCTTGGCTCGCCGCACGTCCACACTGACGCCCCCATCGGCCTGCCGGCCGGCCGCGAGTTGCCCCCGGTCGTTCGGCTTCGCACGACGGCGCGTCTGCGCGACACCGTCCTGGGGCTGGCGGTCAAGGCCCTGTACCAGCACCGCTGCCAGGCGTGCGGTGAGACGGTGCCCCTGACCCGCTCCGACTACGTGGAATCGCACCACCTGCGCCCGCTGGGGAACCCCCACAACGGCCCCGACACACCGGGGAACGTCATCGTCCTGTGCCCGAACCACCACACGATGTTCGACCGGGGCGCGGCGGGCATTGAACCGGAGGGCCTGCGCCTGGTGCACGCGCGTCCGGGGCTGACCTTACCGCGGTCGCGGCTGGAACTGGCCCCCGGCCACGAACTCGCTCTGGCCCACCTGCGCTACCACTACACGCGGATCTTTCGCCCCGCCGGCAACGCCGCTCCGTGACGGTCGCGGACCAGGCCACAGTGAGCGCGCAGGACGCGGCGATCTTCCAAGCCCCGCGAGGGGCGCCTGAGACCAGGCGCCCCTCGCGGGGCTTGAAACAAGGGGGGGGTGGGCGTCCTCGATTCCACGGGCTCGCGCCCGTGGCTACAGACCAGCCGCCCCTGACGGGGCTACAGGCATCAGGCCTCTTGCCTCTACCTCCAGCCTCCCGCCTCCGGCCTCCATTTGTGATATGTTATAGCA
>DATKZB010000246.1:0-2169 GCA_035528235.1 Phycisphaerae bacterium | reverse complement strand
CGTGCCGTCGCCGGCCAGGTCTTCGCGCTTCCACACCAGGCCGTCGCTCTTGCGCGCCGTCAGGCCGTCGCCCCACAGATACGGACCCCACAACAGGAGCGGCGACTTGACCGTGCCCTTGGCCGGGTCGAAATTCAACTTCGCGTCGCCCTTCATCTGGGCCTGGATCACCCACCGGACGGCAAACGCGCTCTCGTAGGCGAACGGCTCGGGGTTGAGGGACGTGGAGGCGTACCCGGCATAGATGCGGCTCGAGAGGTAGGCCATCCGCAGATTCTGGAAACGCTCCTTGGCAATCGCCAGCGACCCGGCGATGTGGTCCTTCAGTTCCGTGGCGTGACCCGGGAACTCACCGAACCGGGACGGCCCGATGCGGGCGTGTTTGACCCAGGCCACCTGGACCTGCTTGGCTGTCACACCGGCGGCCTCAAGGCGCTTGGCAACGACGTCCCAGACGGGGGTGTTGGCGCGGGCGTTCCAGATGGCGGCGTCCTTGCCGCCCTGGGCCCCGTCGACGATCACCAGGTGCGGCCCCTTGGCCGGGTCGGCGTCGGCCAGTTCCTTGAACTTCGAGAACTCCTGAGTCGTGTTCGACATGCCCATCGAGAGGAGGACGATCTTGCCGTCGGACGCGGGCTTGCCGTCGGCGTCGAGCGGGACGATCCCGGCGACCTCCGCCAGCGCGGCCTTCATCCGCGTTTCGGGCGGATCGTTCTTGCCGCCGCCATAAAGCCCGCCGTCCTCGCCCTTGTAGCGGTCCTGGACGGCCATCTGCGTAAGGGGCACCAGGCCCGTGGAGGTCTTCTCGGCAGGCACCGGACCGGCCTGGCCGGCAGCCGCGCCGCCCGCCCCCGTCCGCCGGGCGCGCTCGGCCCTGGCGCGGTCGAGGTAGGCCCGCTCCTCGGCCGTGAGTGTCTGGCCGCTCCGCGACTTCTGGAGGAGTTGCCGCGCGTAGTTAAAGTCGATCTGGTCGGACGGCGCCGCCGGCTCGCCGGCCGTCGCCGCCACGGAGACAAAAAGGAACGCCGCAGCAAGGGACGCAAGACAGGCAAGGCGTAATCTTGGACGCATGGAAAATACTCCTTTCCATTTGAGCCGGTAATCCGTCACAGGGACGGGTGGCAAGGCCACCCGCCGTTGAGTAGCCACGCCCGCCGCGAGAATGGCGATCTTGAGGTCGGTCCTGGCAAAGGGTTATAGCATGGCGGGGCTGCCGCCGCAATCGGGTCACCCCTACAGATGACACCGAACACGAGTATAATGGCCAGGCTTGAACGGCGGCGCGGCGCGAGGGGCCAAAGGCGCACGGCCGGACCCAGCCTCCGCCCTTCGGGCTAAGGCAGGCAGGCAAGACCGGCCGTGGCATAACGTCGAAGTGAAAGGGTTACCGCGTGGAGATTCAATCGTTTGAACTCGGCTCTTTTCTGGTCTCAGCGTACGTAGTCATCGCGGACGGCGAGGCGATGGTCATCGACGCGCCGGAGGGCTCGCAGGCGATCATCGAGTTCTGCGACGCCCGCGGGCTCGTGCCGCGATTGCTGGTCAACACCCACGGCCACGCCGACCACATCTACGCGAACCGGCTCCTGAAAGAACGCTGGCCCGACCTGGCCATAGCCGTCGGTGCCGAGGACGCCAAACTCCTTACCAGTCCCCTGCGAAACCTTTCGCCGCTCATGGGCGCCTGGATCAAGAGCCCGCCGCCCGACCGGCTGCTCCAGGACGGCGACCGCGTCGAACTCGGGTCGGTTTCGTTCGAGGTGCTTGCGACGCCCGGCCACACGAAGGGCGGCATCAGCCTGTTCTCGGCGGACGGGCCCGGCGGCGGGCCCGTCGTTTTCACGGGCGACACGCTCTTCGCGGGCGGCATCGGCCGATTTGATTTCCCGGGGGGCAGCCACGAGACGCTTCTGGAATCCATTCGCAAGCGGCTGCTCGTGCTCCCGCCGGAAACGGTCGTCTATCCCGGCCACGGCCCGCCCACGACCGTCGCCGACGAGGCCCGCGCGAACCCGTTCTTGCTCTAATTCCACAACGCTATCTCACCGCAGAGCGGCTGTGTTCGGAGTCAAGCGTTTTTGACGAGTTGCGGATGCCATAGGGTATTGTTCCTGACCATGGTGTTAAGGGTGACGAGCAGTTTACGCATGCAGGCCGTGATGACCACTT
>DATKZB010000245.1:0-3373 GCA_035528235.1 Phycisphaerae bacterium | reverse complement strand
TCTGCCTGGCCGAATCCCCGTACTGTGGTCACTGGCGGCGGCGTCAACCCTGACACCGGTGTCTTGCAGCAGGTGTGCCCAACCATCCGGCGCCTGGCCGGAACGCCCCAAGGCTGGGACATCGAAGAGGCCCGCCCCCTCCCCACTCTTACCTTCACGGCGCGCCGTGTGTCATGGCGCAGCCATGCGGCGCGCAGAACGGGCCACCTCCTCCCCCGCACCGGTTACTTCATCGGCCAGACGGCCGGTGGTTCCGTGACAAATCCGTGAAGAGGTAACTGTAGGGCGTCGGGTTCCTCCGGCTCTGGAGATGGCCCGAGCCACCGGGTCCGCAGTTGATGCGACCGTTCGTTTGGTGTATACTTCCAGCGCTATTGCGGTGGCGTGCCAAGGCCCCGGTCTGGCATACCCGAAGGCGGGCGCACGCTCTTGGCTGGGCCCCGCGAGCGCGGCGGAACACTTGCCGCGGGGAAGTTCTGGGGAAGTCGGTGCAGCAGCCGTCCCCCCGACCGCAGACAAGGTGTCCGCCGGCCAAGCCCAGACCGGGCCTTCGGAACGAGAGGTGCTGCGTATGCGCGTCGTACTGGCGAATCCGTCTCCCCAGCGAAGCCTTCAGACCCACCGCTACGGCGTCGGGCATTTGGGCCTGGGCTACGTGGCGGCTTGCCTGCTCGAAGCCGGGCATGACGTCGTGGTGGTCGATGCGAAGGCCGAACGTCTCGACCGAGCAGCCACGGTTGACCGAATCCAGGCGCATTCGCCGGCCCTGTTCGGCGTCACCGCCATGACCCACGAGATCCACGAGGCGGCGTCCCTGTGCGCTGCGGTGAAGGAGCGGCACCCCCTTTGCCTGACGGTGGTAGGCGGCCCTCACGTCACGGCCTTGCCCGCCCGAACGCTCCGCGAATTCCCCGGTATCGACGTGGCGGTCATCGGAGAAGGCGAGTTGACGGCGTGCGACTTGGCGGCGGCCGTTGCGGCGTCGCCAGAAGGGTCGCGGTTCGCGGCGATTCCCGGCATCGCCTACCGCGCCGGCGCCGGGGTCCACCGCACTGCCGCCCGTCCACCGATTGCCGATCTGGACGCGGTTCCCTTTCCCGCTTGGCACCTGTTTCCTCGTGACGTCACATGGCCCGTTTTTGCCGGGCGCGGATGCCCGTTTCGCTGCGCCTTCTGCCAGCGCGTCTTGGGCAACCGTGTCCGGCTTCGCACCCCAGCCAACGTCATCGCCGAATTCGACGCGATGCAGCAGCAACTGGGCGTCAAGGGCACGTGGTTCCAGGACGAAACGTTCGGCGTGAACCGCCGGTGGACCCACGACCTGCTGGACCGCATGATCGACCGCAACAGGCGCAGCGGCTACGTCTGGCACTGGAAAGCCAACTCCCGGGCCAACATCGCCGACGGGGGCCTGTACCGCAAGATGAAGCAGGCGGGCTGCCACATGCTCGACTTCGGCATCGAGTCCGGCAGCCCCCTCATGCTAAAGCGAATCCATAAGGATATCACCCTGTCCCAGGCCAAACGGGCGATCCGCCTGGCCAAGGAGGCCGGCCTGAAGACCAACACGTTCTTCATCATCGGCCATCCGGGAGAGACGTGGGAGACGGCCCTGCAAACGGTCCGCATGGCGCCGTGGCTCGGCACCGACATGATTGCCGTCGGCATCATGGTTCCGTATCCGGGCACGGAAATCTGGGAGTTCGCCAGGAAGGGGGAGTACGGATACCGGCTCCTTAGCGAGGACTGGCGCGTCTACGACAAGTACCTCGGCAATGCGCTGGAGTTGCGCGGTCTCAGCCGCCGCCAACTGGAACTGCTTCAAGCGCTCACGTACCTCGCGTTCTATGTCGGCACCGGCCGATACCGGGACCTGCTCGAGTTCCTGTCGAAGTTCCACAACGAGGCGCGTGAAGTTCTGAGACGCATGTGCCGTATGACATAACGGGCGGCACAGGTCCGGCGGGCGCCCGAATCACCCGTCGGCCGGGGGCTGATACGATTCGCCGGCCAGAAAGCCGCGCGTCAGACGTACCACCACCCCCGCCAGGACGATCAGGGCAACGAGGTTGGGAATGGCCATCAGGCCGTTCATGACGTCCGAGACGGCCCAGACAAGGTCCACTCTCCACAGGGCACCCACGAGCGTGAGCGGCAGCCACAGCACCCGGTACGCCCGCCGCGTCACGTGCCCGTGCCCGAACAGGTACGCCGTGCACGTCTCGCCGTAGAAGCACCACGCCAGGTTCGTGTCGTAGGCCGTCAGGATCATGGAGAGGACAACCAGGGCGTAGCCGACCGTCTGGCCAAACGGGACGGCGAAGGCTTCCATGGTCAGCGCCTCGGCCTTCGCGCCGCAGTCCCACACGCCGGTCAGCAGGATGACGAAGGCCGTCAGGGAACACATGATGATGGTGTCCACGAAGACCTCGAAGATGCCCCAGAACCCCTGGCGGGCCGGGTGATCGGTCCGGGCCGTGGCGTGGGCGATGGGGGCGCTGCCCAGGCCCGCCTCGTTGCTGAACACCCCGCGGGCAACGCCCCAACGGATAGCCATCTGGATCGTGGCACCCAGGAATCCGCCGCTTGCGGCCGTTGGTGTGAACGCGTGCTCCACCACCAGAGCGACCACCTCTGGTATCTTCGCCGCGTAGAGGATAACCACCACGACCGCCCCGAGAATGTAGAGGATGCACATGAACGGCACGCACACCATGGCGACGTGGGCGATCCGTTTGATGCCGCCGATGGTCACAAGCCCCACGGCCACGACCAAGATCGCCCCGGTAACCCCTCGTGGCACGTGCAGGAAATCCTTCATGCCACCGGCCACCGCGTTGGCCTGGACCATGTTGCCGATGCCGAAAGCGGCCAGCGCCCCGAAGGCGGCAAAGAGGATCGCGAGCCACCGCCATCGGCGGCCCAGGCCGCGTTCGATGTACATCATCGGGCCGCCCATCATCGGTTCGCCGGGCACGCGGCGGCGGTAGTGCATGCCGAGAACGACCTCGGCGAACTTGGTCGCCATGCCCACCAGGCCCGAGACGAACATCCAGAACACGGCACCCGGACCACCCAACGCGATGGCCGTGGCCACGCCCGCGATGTTGCCGACCCCGACCGTCCCCCCCATGGCAACGGTCAAGGCCTGGAACGGCGTCACGTCGCCCTCGGCCTTTGGCCCGCGGTGGAAGATCTTGGCGAGGGTCTCGCGGCACATGAGGCCGAACCGGGCGAACTGGACGGCCCGCGTCCGGATGGTAAGGTACACACCCGCCCCGACCAGCAGGATCAGCATGGGCGGGCCCCACAGCAGGCCGTTGACCTCGGAAATGAGATCCAGCAGCCCTTCCATCATGGTTCCACCTTCCGC
>DATKZB010000244.1:0-2267 GCA_035528235.1 Phycisphaerae bacterium | reverse complement strand
GCGTCTCGGCCGAGCGCAAGATGCCTTCGCACAGCGCCGCCCGGTTGGCGTCGGACACGTTGGCCAGGGCATCGAGCAGCGCCTTGACGGCGGGGGGCGTGCCGATGGTGCCCAGCGCCCGCGCGGCCGCCTGGGCCACGTCGTCGTCGGCGTTCTGGAGCAGTGGGGTCAGCGGTCCGACCGCCTTGGTGTCGTGCCGCACGCCCAGACTGCCGATAACGCCGACGAGCAGCCGGCCCTTGAGTTTGCCGAGGGCATCGCGCAGGGCGACGCCGGCGGAGGGGTCGGGATTCGGTTCGAGCCCGTAGCGTGCCATGTGCGCGAGTTTTTCGTCTCCGAGCAGGGCGGCCAGGGGCGCCACGGCCTTCTTGGTGCCGACGTGTCCGAGTTCGCGGCAGGCATCGGCCTTTTCCTTTTGCGGCGCGTCGGACTTGAGGACGGCGATGAGTTTGGCCTCTTGCTCCGTGGCGGAGGACGGGGCGCCTAGCGCGAGCGACGCGGCGACGCCCACCAGGCACATCGCGGCAAGGAGCACGTGACACGTCTTGGACGTTGGCATGGCGTATTTCCCTTCGGGGCTAAAGTTGACGGTTAGTAAATCCACGGTTCGCGCATGGCGCGCGAGCGCAGGCGGTTGGCCTCCGGGTCGTTGATGAACTCGGCCTTGACGGGGTCGTACTTCATGTCCCGCTTGAGCCACATGCAGATGTTGGCGGCGTGGACCGTGGTCATCGTGCGGTACATCACCTCGGGGTGGGCCACGGTGAGTTGTCGCGACTTGATGCAGTCGAGATAATTGCGCATGTGGTTCAGGGCGCATCCGGTCCGGGCCACGTAGTCGCCGACGATCTGCTTGTAGTCGGCCAGGAAGGCGGGGTTCGAGACGTCCGGCCTCGCATAGCCGTCGGCGGCGGCCACCCATCCCTCGGGACCGTCGAACCGCATGCCGCACGAGCCGCGCCACCACTTGTCGCCGCGCGATAGAATCATCTTGGTGCCGTTGGCGAAGGTGGTGACCATGCCGTCGCCGGTCTCGTTATTCACGTATTGGTATGCCACCGGCGAGGTGTCCAGGGCGTCGAGACCGGCCTGGGCCTGGGCGAAGGTGTGGGCGCCCCACTCGCCGATGCAACTGGTGTGGAAATCGTAGTGGCCGCGCCACCCGCCCGAGATGTACGCCTTGTTGAACGGCCGCCACGGACACGGCCCGAGCCAGGCGTCCCAATCGACTTCTTCCTTGGGCGGTTCGGGCTCGGCCGGCAGCCAGTCGTGCCGCATCTCGGCGGCGTCCCACGGCGCGATGTGGGCGTAGGCGGTGTGCACCTTGCCGAGGCGGCCGGCTCGGGCCATCTCGATGCAGAACACGAAGTTGCCTTCGCTCAGCCGCTGCGTGCCCGTCTGGTAGACCCGCCCGTAACGCCGGGCCGTATCGACCACGGCCTGGCCCTCGGCGATGGTCATGCAGGAGGGCTTTTCGGTGTAGACGTCCTTGCCCGACCGCATGACCAGGATGGACGCCAGGGCGTGCCAGCGGTCTCCGGTGGCCTGGAGGATGGCGTCGATGTCGGTCCGCTGGGCCAGAAACTCGCGGATCTCGGGGTACATGGCGCAGTCGCTGTTTCCGTAGCGGTCGTCCACGACCTTCTTGACGCGCTCTCGCGGCGCCTTCTGGGCGTCGCAGATGGCGACGAACTGGACGTCGCTCTCCGGCAGCATCCAGCCCAGGTCGCTCATGCCGCGGCTGCGCAGTCCGATGCCGCCCATCACGATGCGCTCGCTCGGCGCCACGGCACCGTCGCGGCCCAGTGCCGACGAGGGGATGACGGCCGGTGCCATGAGCACCGCGCCGGCGGTGGCTGCCGCCCGGAGAAACCCCCGCCGCGTCAACCTCGTCGACAGCGGCCTGTTCGTGAGACGTCCTGGTTCGACCATGCTGGTGTCTCCTTTATCGGGTCCTGACCGGATGCGCCTATTGTGCGCGCCGCTCAGGCGGTGTCAAGGTGTTGCTGTTGGCCTTTTGGCCGGCGTCCGTCGCAAGCCATCGTGTGTTCGGGTTGCCTGAACCGCGACCCCTCCAGGCTTTGAACCCCGTACGGGGGGCGTGGTTCCGATGCGGCGGCCGATACGTGGCCAGGCGGGGAATTTGACAGGCGGCGGACACCAGGGCGGTCTAGCAGCCCGTTGAAGAAGTCGTTGTTTTGAAGTTGACGCTCACGCCGCCGCAGGGAGGCGGGCGAGCGGTGCCTGATCGGTCCGGAAGCGCTCAG
>DATKZB010000243.1:0-2055 GCA_035528235.1 Phycisphaerae bacterium | reverse complement strand
GGCGGACTTTAACTTCATGCTCGCCACGACCCGCCTGACGCGCGGCAACCTCTCGCAGCACATGGCCAGGCTGGTCGAGGCCGGGTACGTCCGCGAGACCAAGGAGTTCCTGAACCGCAAACCGCACACCGAGTACCGCCTGACGCCCACCGGCCGGGGCGCCTTCAAACAGTACCAGAAAGCCTGGCGGAAGATGACCGGCGGAATCAGATAGGAACTCGGGCCGCAGGTGCCCGTTAAGGGGAACCTCGCCATGACGGCCGACACCCATGTTGCGCGACCACGCTGGACCGGCTCGCTCGGCCTGTTCTCCATCGTGTGGGGCCTGGCGTGCCTCCCTTGCTGCATGCCTATCGGGTGCATCTACAACCGTGTCGTCCTTCCCCCAGCCTACCTGGACTTCCTTCGTTCGGCACGCTGGTGGTACATGACGTTCTGGATGGTCGCCATGACCACGTCGCTGACGACGTCGGTCCTGTTGATCGTCGCCGGCGCCTTGCTACGGCGCCGGCGGCCCGGCGTGGAAAGGCTGTACCGCGCCTACGCGTACATGGTGTTGGGTGAGGTGGTCTGCATTCCCGTGCACACCGCTGTCTGCCACTGGCACGCCGGCACGCCCCTCGACGATGCCGTGCTGTCGATGATAGCAACCCTTGTGGGCCTGCTGGCAACCGCTGCGTTTCCGGCATACGTCCTGGTCTTCTTCCGTCGCCCCGGGATTCGCGAACAGGTGGAGAGTTGGCGAGAACCGACCGCGGACGCCTCAGGGACGGAATAGGCTGGAAAGGGCCCGCGCCGCCATCCTGAAGGCCATCCGCCTCAGGGGCTGGACCGAGATCTTCACCCACGCCGACAAGCACAAGGGCGCCGTGGCCTCCACCACAGATGCCGTCACGCGCGAGGTCGTCAGGAGTCGCCAGCACCTCGAGGCCTGCCTCGCGAAGGCGTGAGCGGCGGCCTCAGTCGTGCCGAAGCGCCCGGATGGGGTCCAGGCGCGCCGCTCGGCGGGCCGGGTAAACGCCGGCCACGACGCTGACGACCACCGAGAACACGACCGTGGCAACGAGCAGCCAGAGCGGAAACGAGAAGATGTCGAAGTGCCGCGTCACGCCGTGGCTTCGCGCATAGATGTTGACCGCCGTTCCCAGGCCCCAGGCGACGGCCCAGCCCAGGAGCAGGCCGCCCAGCCCTCCCAGCAACCCCACGATGCCTGCCTCCGCCAGGAACAGTACCACCAGATCGCCGTCCGAAGCGCCCACCGCCTTGTAGATGCCGATTTCCTGGTAGCGCTCCAGCACCGACATCAGGAGCGTGTTCACGACGCCTAGTGCCGCCACCACCAGGGCCACCGCCCCGACGGCAGCGAGGGCGGCATCCATGACAACGAAGAAGGTCCGCATGTTGTCGAGCCGTTCGAGGAGCGTCCGCGTCTCGAATCCCATGGCCCGAATCCGCTCCTCGAGCGGCAGCAGGTCGGCGAAGTGCTCGACGCGCACAATCGCCTTCTCGTACCCGGCCCCCACGGCACTCTTGCCAGACCGGAGCCGCGCCATCGCCGACGACGCCCGGATGCCGGGAATCTCTTTCATCAGCCCCACCGGCACCAACACGCCCCTACGCCCAAACCCCGGGATCATGGGCGGCATGCCGTACACGCCGATGACCGTGATGGCGAAGTCCCTCCGGTCGTAGGCGAAGGTCTCGGCATGGGTCGGCGAGAGGCCATCGGCCTCCAGTTTCAGGACGGCCCCGATGGCCTGCTGCGGCGACTCGAACCCGAGGTCGCGCAGCAACACGACGCTCAGCAGCGCCTCCGGTTTCTCGCCCGAGTCGAAGAAGTGGCCGGCCAGCAGCAGGTCCTCGACCTCGCCGAGCATCGGCACGTTGGTGGCCACGCCCATGGCCGTGGCGCTGGCGGACTTCTCCCCGTTGAAGAGTTTCACCCCCGCCGCCCGGATGTTCGGGTACGCCGCCGCCACGCCCGGCAGGGCAGCCAGTTCGTCGATGGCGGCGTCGTCCAACGTCCGGGCCCCGTCGTCGCCACCCTCGCCGGGT
>DATKZB010000242.1:0-2650 GCA_035528235.1 Phycisphaerae bacterium | reverse complement strand
AGCTCCGGGGTGTAGCGGAGCAGGGTTTTGCGATGTGAGGCGGCGTCGTCGGCGTTGCCCAGGGTGGCCAGCTCGCAGCGTCGCTTTCCGAATCCCATGAACATGCAGATCATGAAGGTGCAGACGATGAGCCAGGGGGAGATGAACACCTCGACCGCGGCCGCCCCGGCCGCCGCCCGCAGCACGAAGCCGATGGCGATCAGGATGACGTCCAGGATCATGCGCTGCTTGAGGTCGATCGAGTAGACCAGCATGGCGACGAAGTAGATGGCCACCATGGCGGTCGCGGCCGGTTGCAGAAAGCGGGCGGACAGGAGGGTGGCCGCGATGGCTAGCACGCATCCGTAGATCAGGGCGGGCAGGGGCTGGATGGCGCCGCGGGCCATGGGGCGGTTCCGCTTGCCGGGGTGCAGGGCGTCGGCCTCGCGATCGATGACGTCGTTGATGACGTAGATGGCGCTGGAGGCGAGGCAGAAGGCGGCGAAGGCGATGACGGCCTTCCACAGGGAGCCGGGCTCGAGCAGTTGCAGGCCGAACAGCGGACCGGCGAAGACGGCCAGGTTCTTGACCCACTGGGCCGGACGAAGCAGGCGGATGTAGTCAGCGATCAACGTCTGTGTCCTTCGGGGTCAGGCGGCGTCGGTAACCGGTGCCACGATGTTGTCTCCCGTCGGCACGGGTGCGGCTTTTCTACTCGCGGCTATTCGTTCTCGCCGTCGATGGCGTCTTTAGCGGCTTCGGCGGCCTCCTCGACGTAGGGCTTGGCCTTCTCGATGGCCTGGGTGGTAGCGCGTCTGGCCTTGTCGACGGCTTGTGTTGTGGCGACCTTGGCTCGTTCGGCGTAGGGCTTGGCTTTCTCGACGGCCTGGGTGGTGGCGCGTTTGGCCTTGTCGACGGCCTGGGTTGTGGCGGCCTTGGCTCGTTCGGCGTAGGGCTTGGCCTTCTCGACGGCCTGAGTCGTGGCGCGTTTGGCTTTGTCGACGGCCTGGGTGGTGGCTCGCCTGGCTTTATCGGCGGCCTGTTCCACTTTCGGTCGGGCCTCCTCGGCGACCTCTCGCCCCTTCTCCTTGACGGTATCGGCGGTCTCGCCGGCCTTCTTTTTGGCCTCCCGCAGGTACTCCTCCTTGCAGGACCACAGTACGACCGATAGGACCGCCAGGGGCAGGACAATCAGAGCGATTCGTTTCTTCATGGCCGACCTCCGCCGGGTGCGCTGGGCCACCCGGCTGACAGCACAATACCCCTCCTGCATCACAGCTTCAACGCTCGCCGACACGGGGCAGTTCGAGGAACTTGCCGGGGGATTCGGGCTGCCCGGTGCGGGTGGAGAGATAGGCCGCCATGATGGTGGCCATGGTGCCGAGGTGTTCGGTGACGTCCGACGGCATCCGGCTGACTCCGGCGGCCAGCGAGGCGACGAACACGCTGACGGGCGGTGCGAGCCGGTTGCTGGTGTGGACGGCGGTGGTAGTGACGCGGTGGTCCGAACCTTCGGTGACGGTCATGGACTCCGGCGAGAGGTTCACCGTGGCCTTCGAGCCGCACAGCGTCATGGACCAGTTTTCCGGCGCGGCGGCGCGGCGACATGCGACGGTGGCCGTGCGGTCGTCGGCGTATCGGCACACGATGGATGCGGCGTCCTCGGTGTCGTAGAGGCGAGTCTGCCCGGGCGGCAGCGAGCAACCCATGACCGCGTAGACCTCGGTGGGCACGCCGAGCAGAGTGACGATTGCGTCGGTCATCTCGTAGCCGCCGTGGAGCAGGACACCGCCGCCGGCGCGACGGGCGTCGCCCTGCCAGTCGAGTGGTTGATCGACGGGGCAGGAGACATCGGCGACGGCGGCGAAGACGTGTCCGGCCAGGGAGGGCAGGTCGTGCAGGCGCAGGTATGCGGGCTCGCACTGCCAGGGTCGGGCGACCACCAGGGGGACATCGGCCTGGGCGAAGAGGTCGGCCAGTTCCTTGGCGACATCGAAGCGCCGGGCGACCGGCGGCAGGACGAAGGCGGCCAGTTTCAGGCCGGCGGCGACGCGCAGGTATTCATCCGTCTCGGCCGGCGGCAGGGCGATGAACAGGGCCTGGGCACCGCGGGCGGCAGACTCGACGACGGCCCGCCGGGCATCATCGTATGGGGCGGCGCCCGTTTCCTCCGCCAGCCGGACCGCCAGAGCTCGATCGTGGTCGGCGACGGCGATGAGCTCGATGACGGGGTCGGCTTGTAGGGAGTCGTGTATCAGCCGCCCCCGGCCGGTCAGCCCGATCAAGCCCGCCTTCACGCGTGTCACGAATGCCTGACCTCTCGCGATGCATGGCCGTCCGCGGAACGAACACGCGCTCGGCCGGCGAACGCCCGTTTCGGTCAACGGGCGCGGCGACCGATCTGGTGCGCGCGGTCGGCGGTTTACGATTTCAGATGCGCCGGGGCGAGCATTGCGGATTCGGCGGCCCTAGCAAGGCGCGTTCCATCCGATAACTACGCCGTGCGTTCGCCGGCCGAACCGCGGCCGCCGGTGTCGCCAACGTTCCCGGCAGATGCATCATGGCCGGTTGCATGCGGCGGATCAAGTTGCGTGCCGGGGAAGGTGTGGGGCGGTGATGTCAAGGCGCACTGTACCCGGGGGCGGCGGAGTTCGGTGAGGGTCTTGGTCCT